>DASUTF010000366.1:0-5150 GCA_036374695.1 Pyrinomonadaceae bacterium | reverse complement strand
GAGGGGTCAGGCCAGCGCTCTGATCAGATACACGATTCCAGTGATCGCGCCGCCGATGATAGCCAGTAACAGGACGATCAGCGCGGCTACGACCAGCTTGAATTTTAGATAACGGTTCTTGTCCGGTGGCGAAAGCGAACTCTGCGGAAAATACGGCGGTGGTGTGTAAGTAGCCATGGATCAGTTAAGTCAGAATCACCTGCGTAGCGGGTGGGTGATCTCTAAATGCGCAGCGATCCTACTCGGTAAGGCTCGAGTTCGCAACGAAGGACTGGTCGGCTACGCCTTAACCGCCCGCTACCCGACGGCTCAAAATTCTGACTACGAGGTTAGGGGCTGGGCTTCGTGCTTGAATTTGAATTCCCGTTGGCATTTGCATTCGCCTGCTTCTTCAGCATCTCTTCGTTGTGCTTCTTGCCCTGGCGAATACGTTGCGCGCCTTCCTTCGCTTCTTCCAATCCGTCCGTGGCGCGATAGTCTTCCGGCTGAAGCTCCAACGCTTTTTCGAATGCGCCAATCGCTTCCGTGTAGCGCGCCAGTTTGTTCAGCGAGCTTCCGAGCTGGTACCAGGTTTCTTCATCATCCGACTTTATTTGCGCCGCCTGACGATAGGCTCGCACGGCATCTTCATCGCGATGCAGAAAATTGTAAGCCTCGCCCAAGTAGAAGTAGTCGGCGCTGTCTTTGGAATTATTCTGAATCTTCTTCTTGAAAAGCTCTATGGCCTTCTTGTACTGCTCTTCGGCCTCGTCTTTCCTCCCGAGGGCCGCCAGAGACATGCCCAGACGCAGGTGGGCCTCGGCATGATTCGGATCGAGTTGTATGGCCTGTTGGAGAACTTCCAGGGCGCGCTCATCTTCGTCGTTCTTGTAAAGCTCGCGCGCCTGATCGACCAAAGACTGCGCCTGTCGTTTGACCTCCTCAGGATCCGCTGCGTTTGTCGATGAATTGGAGTTCGCGTTGTTGCTGTTTGCTCGTTTGCGGCACGCACCCGCGCTGAACGTCACCAGTAGAACGGCAAACAGAACGAGCGATGCTCTCGGGGAAGGACGAATGAAGGATGCTCCAGCCATGAACCCGCACCTATCTACGCGAATCGTCTTTGCGAGTCAAATGGTCTTGTATTGCCCCGAGACAGCGAGACACGGGAGAAGGCCACAGATCGACACAGACAAAAAGTTCAGATCAGCGGGCATCTGCGTTCATCTGTGGCTTTATTTTCTTTCGGTCTCCGTGCCTCTGCGTCAAGGCGCACGGGCGCAAAAAAAGAAAAGCGCAAGCTATCTTGCGCTTCGTCATAAATAGAATGGGCGCTGCAACGTGGGGGTCGCAGCGCCCATCCATTTTCGTGGTTACTGTCCTCACCCCAGCAACCACTTGAGACGGAGGATCCACCAACCGTCTCTCTTGCCCCGCAATATACACCGCAACGATTGTGCCGCGCAATAGAGTTTTTTAGACAGAGAAAACGCTAGGAAATAAATTACATTTTACTAACCCAGCGACGCCATTCTCGTCCAAGCATGCAACTCTTTCACAGCCCTGTCTGTAAATTTTGCTCGATCGAGAATCGTGGCGGCTTCCGGGCAGGGTCAGCTCACGAATCGCCAGAGGCGCCGATCTCTTTCTGAATGGCCGCGGCGAGGCTTTGAGCACTCTGATTGACTTCGGTTTCGGTTGGACCTTCGATCATGACGCGGGCCAGCGGCTCAGTACCCGAATAGCGAAGCAATAACCGGCCCCGATCACCCAGTGTCTGTTGAATTTCACTGGCCAGGCGCTGGACGGAGGGCAATTCCTCGAACGGGCGCTTTTCCCTAACCCGAACATTCACCAGAACCTGCGGATAGCGCTGAATTCCCTGGGTGAGTTCCCCGAGCGAATGCTGTTTTTCAACGATTGCGCTTAGCAGCATGAGCGTCGTGATAATTCCATCGCCAGCGAGGCTGATTTTCGGAAAAATGATGTGACCTGACTGTTCACCACCAAGCGCTCCCCCGCTGCGCAAGAGCTCCTCCAGCACATACTTGTCGCCCACGTCGGTGCGCACCAGACTGATGCCTTGCGAACGAAGCGCGATCTCCAATCCAATATTGCTCATAACGGTGGCCACGACTCTGTCGCCCGCCAGTTCGCCGCGAGCTTTCAAATAGTTCGCCAGCACCCAAAGCGTTCCGTCACCATCAACAAACTTGCCCGCCGCATCGACGAACAGGGCGCGATCCGCATCGCCATCAAAGGCGACGCCAAGATCGGCACGTTCAGCCACGACACGGTCCTGCAAGCTTTCGATGTGAAGCGAACCGGCATTCAGATTGATATTTCGTCCGTCGGGCAGGTTGTTTATAGCGATTAGGTTCGCACCCAGGCGACGGAAGACCTCCGGCGCGATTTCGGAAGCGGCGCCGTTCGCGCAGTCAATCACGATCTTTAGGTTGGCCAAGGAAAGGTCGCGGCCAATTTCGCGCGCCAGGTAATTGATGTATTGCGTCCGTAACTGTTCTGATCGATCAGAATCGTCAGGCTTGTCTTCGACGCCGCGAGACGTTGACTCCGAGGGTTTTAGCGGGCCCTGGATGTCCGACTCGATCAGTCGTTCCGTCGCCTCATCAAGCTTCCGTCCCGAGGAGGCGAAAACTTTGATCCCGTTATCCTGAAAAGGATTGTGGGAGGCACTGATTACGACGCCTGCGTCTGCCGGCAGCGTGCGTGTGAGAAACGCAACGCCCGGTGTCGTAATTACGCCGGCGGACTCAATCTCAGCACCAGCTTCTCGCGCGCCGGAGATCAACGCCGCTTCGATCCATCCGCCCGATTCGCGAGTGTCGCGCCCAACGATGATGTTGGGGGCACTCGCTTTTCGCTCTGCCAAACGCGTGGCTAGCGAGCGGCCGATGACATGAACGGTCGCAGCATCGAGGGGAAACTCTCCGGCTTCGCCGCGAATCCCGTCAGTCCCAAAAAGTTTTTTCATGCACAAATCTCACCACCGCGGACAGAGGAGCCAAAACCAGGAAACAGAAATCCAAATTCAGGTACCAAGAGCTTCCTTACCTGTTGTTTTTTTCTCCCTCTGTGTCGTCTGTGGTTGAGTCCTCTGCCGCAAAAAGCCGATCAAATCGTAGCGCTCATCAATTACTGCGACCGCGCCGACGCCGTTGCGCTGCATTTGTTCACGCGCAGTAGCCATCGTCGCCGAGGACGGTACAAACATGGACGCGTTAACCGGGCGCATCACCTCGCGCGCGCGACGCGTGCGCCACTGTTCGCGTGGCACCTTCTTGAGATCGTCCAGCAACAGGATGCCGAGCAGCTTCCGATCACGCGCCACGGGAAATGTCGCTTGCCGATGTAACGGCAGGAGCTCGTCGATAAAACTTTGCACGGTCGAGTCGGGCTCGACGGCAATCGGAACTGTCATTGCGTCCCGCACCGTCGCCGGTTCGCGCGCGCCTTTCACGACGCTGGTCGCGGCGCCCAAGAGAAACACGCCGACCATGACCGCCCAAAGGCCCATAAAGTATGCGCGAAACGTTGGCGCGACCGCCATGTAAACTCCAAACGCGATCAGGATCAGCGCAATCAACTGGCCGCAAAAGCCCGCGATCCGCGTCGCCTCGCGCATGTTCCCGGTGCGTTTCCAAACGATTGCGCGCAGCACGCGGCCGCCGTCAAGAGGATAACCCGGAAACAAATTGAAGATGGCGAGCAGAAGATTTCCGGAAGCCACAAAAAAGAAAAGATAGATCGCGAAGTAAAATCCCACCCGCGTCGATACCCACAACGCGCCAAAAGCAATCATCGAAAACAGAAAGCTGGCAGCCGGGCCCGCCACCGCGATCCTGAATTCGGCGCGTGGACTTTCAGGTTGAGTGCGCATTCGTGCCAGGCCGCCAAATGGATGCAGAACGATCTCTTCGATCTCGATACCTTCGATTCGGGCCATCAAAGCGTGAGACAACTCGTGTCCGAAAACTGAAACGAACAAAGCCAGGGTTGTCACCATTCCCAGCACCCACGCCATGAATTCCCCAGTGGGCGGCAGGAGCACGACGCCAAGCTGCATCCATTGATTGCGCACGTTTGCGGCGATCAAGGCGACGCTCAACGCGAAGACAATAAACCAGCGATAGTCTATGCGAACGGGAATACCGTAAACCCGCGCAATCAGAATTTGTCGTTTGAAGAAATCGCGGAAGGCCATAACCCGAAGGCAAAAGGAAAAAGTAAAAAGGCAAAGTTAAGACACCCAAGCGCTTCTCAGCGTTCCCAATTACCGGGCCGACAAGGACTCTCTTGTTCGGCCGCGCCTCTTGTTTGGTTCGCTTTTACTTTTTCCTTATTACTTTTGCTTTTTGCCTGCTTAAGCGCCCGTCGCCTTTTGCCATTGCACGTCAAACAGCGGGACGGGTTGTTCGCGGTTCTTGACGTGGATCGCTTCACGCGGGGTGAGTTCGTATCGCGACTTCGCGGCTTTGGCGGTCGCTTCACTGACCAGAATCTGTCCGCCTTTGGCATTCGATTCGAGCCGTGAAGCCGTGTTTACTGCATCACCGATCGCGGTGTATTCCGAGCGCCGGTCAGAACCGATGTAGCCAACCGTCACCTCGCCGGTGTGCAATCCGATACCAATCCCGATCTCCTGAAAGCCTTCCTCGCGCAGTTCGGCGTTGATGCTGATCATCCGTCGCTGCATGGCGACCGCCGCCGCCAATGCATTCGCCGCGTCTTTAGGAGTGGTCGTGGGGGCGCCGAACAGCGCCATCAGCCCATCACCGAGATACTTATCCAGCGTCCCGCCATGGGCAAAGATGATGTCCGTCATCGCTGAGAAGTAGCGGTTGAGCAAATCAACGATCTTTTCCGGCGCCGCATGTTCAGAGATTCGCGTGAAGCCGCGAATGTCGGCGAACAGGATTGTAATGGTTTGAGTAACGCCACCCAGTTTGAATGACTCAGGGTTTTCCAGCATCTGCTTGACGACGTACTCGGGCAAAAACCGGCTGTAGTTCGCGCGGGCAACTTCTTCTTTTGCCAGACGCTCGTGCGCGCGCACGTTCTCAACCGCGATCGCAGTTTGCGCGGCGACGGCGCTGATCAACTCAAGGTCGTCGGGCTTGAATGCGGAAAACGGATCCAAACGATCCGCA
>DASUTF010000365.1:0-24173 GCA_036374695.1 Pyrinomonadaceae bacterium | reverse complement strand
CGGATAGATGTCGGCGTACACGACGGTCGTGGTTCCGCAAGTGATTGCAGCTATAACGGCTGCCAGAAAGAGTTTGTTCAGGTTTCTTCGCAGAAGGGTTAACATGTTCGGGCTCCTTGTGGTTGGAAGTTGTGCTTTGGCCGGGTGCGAAGCCTGCGATACACCGCAGTGTCAGGATATGGCCAATGACTTCTGCAACTCCTGAAGAGGATTGAACTTGACTGAGGGTACGCAATCGCGTGCCCTCGGTTCAATTTGGCAGTGATACATCAAACTAGTGCTAACACCACGAAGATTGAAATGGGGGGGTTGTCATGAGAAAACTCCGTCAAGGCTTGCTGTGGCGGTTGACCGTTGCAATATGCTTCATTAATTGCTGGTTTTTGTGCACCAGGACGCTGAGTCAGACGCCGGATGAAGTTCAACACCGGAAGCAAGCAATAGAGTCTAAACTGAAAGATTTATCGGCTGATATTTCAAAACTTCAGTCTCCTTTGTCGCGCGCTGCGGCGGAGATCGAGATTGCTGATGCATTGTGGGACCTCGATCGAAAATCGGCACATTCGTTGCTAACCGACGCCTACACGCTAACAATCCCACCGCGTGATGAATCTAAGAATCAGGTTCAGGACAAGTCCACACCACAGAGATTACAACTCACGACCCGCGCCGATCGCGCGCGTAATTCGCTGCGGTCGCGGATCATGTCCATCGCAGCCAGAGACAAAGCATTGACGAATCAGTTGAATGAACTAGGTACGGAAGCCTTATCAAAACGGGAACGTAGCTCATTACACTCAAGCCTTGCCCGTACATCGTTTGAGAATGGCGATATCGAGGCGGCCAAGCAGAACATCGCGAAAACGTTTGAAATTGATCCCGTTAATGGCAGCGTTCAAGATGTAATAAATGACCTTGCGATTCACGACAGAGTAGCCGCTGATGCCTTAGTAGTTCAGTATATTCAAGCCATTCGGAACGTTACGTTGACCAATATTGATTTCCGGCAAGTATATCTCACGCTCTCGCAACTTGTGTTTCCTAATTCGATGTTCCCCGATCCGAATAAGCAAATTCCTCCCCCTGGCGCGTTCGTAATGCGCAGCTACGCCTTCTATGTGGTGGAGGTCGTGTCAAAAATGGAACAAGCTGCGCCGGGAGCGGCAGCTCGTAACCGGATGTTTCTTCTCTCGGCGTCACCGGCAATTAAGGAATACGCCCCCGAGTTGACGACTCAGTTCCTGGAATTGGAAAGATTAAGTCGTAAGCCGGGTCAGACCGCGGATGTGCCGAGGAAGACTCTAGAAGAGCGCGAAAAAGAGTGGTACGAGCAAAAAAAGAAGGCGGCGTTGGATACTGATCGGCCCGATGTTTCCGCTATTAACGCTCTCATAAATCGCGGCGAGTTTGACCATGCCCGCACTGCCATTGACAAGCTACGGGATGGTAACGAGAAAGCGCAATTACTGGAAAGAACAAATGCGTTACAAGCACGTCACCTTCTAACGCACGGCGACGTGGCGGGCGCCGGAAGATTAGCCTTGCAGTTAACAAAACCTTATTCGCTCTTAAACGTCTATCCGGCGATTATTCAGAAGTGTACAGAACAGAGGGATCAATTGTGCGCCACGAATGTCGTTAATCAAGCGGTAAAACAACTGCGCGGTGCGGATAAAACAGCACCAGATCTGCCCAAAGGGATTCCCGAAGAAGCTATCTTAAGATCGAGCCGAGAAGCCGATCCAGTTGTCCAAACGCTCGCCAGGTTTGCGCTTACCCTTATGAAAATTGACAAAGATCTGGCGCTCGACGTTTTGGATGAGATGGTGCTTGCTGCAAACAATAGCGAAGTTGACAGCGACCTGGGCTATACGGCTTTTGAGCCGGACGTTTTTAAGAGGCTAGCACCGATCGATGAAGTTCGGATTCACCAGGCAGCTCAAAGTCTGGTGGGGCCACTGAAAAGAATAGTTGCGCTTGCGGCAATCGCGAAAGCTGAAGTAGATCGGCTAAATCAACGGCGCGTAACGTCGTCACCGCACAAAAACATCGGATAGCATTGAGCTTGCCCGACAATCACCTATTGGGACGAATTCGATATGAAAACGGAAGAGGTAAGTACAGCACAGAACTCTCAACGGTATCAACGCTGGTTAATGGTGCTATTAACCGGGTCCGTGCTGCTGAATGTCGTTCTATCTTATAAAACTTTCCAGTTGTCCCGACGTGTAAGATTTCTCTCTGCCGTCATTCAACAATCCAATGTCAAAAACCAAGCGCAAGTCGGGGCTTGGGTACCGCCGCTTGAAGTGATGGATCCAAGTGGCAAAATAACCGTACTCTCTTATTCCAGTAGTGTCAGCCCAACGGTATTGTATGCGTTCTCACCAGACTGCGGTTGGTGCAAGCGCAACCTGACAAGCGTGAGGGCGTTAGCCGAACAAACTGCCAACCGCTACCGGTTTGTGGGCTTGTCCATCGGAAAAGACATGACAAACTACGGCGACCAACACGAGGTTAATTTTCCCGTATACGTTGCTGCTTCACAGGCAAATCTGTCGCTTTACAAGCTTGAACGAACGCCTCACACACTGGTCATCTCTCCCGACGGCTACATCGTCAAAAGTTGGCAGGGCGCATATATCGGGGACACGACGCGACAGCTACGAGACTTCTTCGGCGTTGAAATCCCCGCTGCTGATCAACCAGCAAATGCCCCTAAAGCGGAGGTGCCGCACAAGTGAGAAAGCCGCGTTAGTTAACTCACGTCATTGGCACCGCTCCTTCCAGTTAGAAATCTTAAACGGCAGGTATGTGCTGAACAGCGAGTTCAGCAACTAATGCGCCGAAAATCAGCAACTGATGCGCCTGGGTACAGCAAGTTGAATCGCGAAAGTGCCGAGCTCGTCTCGTGATAAGGTGCGGCGCCGGCGCTTGAATCGTATTTCGCGTGGCGTAATTGTGACGACATCAATTTTCGCGCGTGTGAGTTTGGCTTCTGCTTGAGCTTAGTCCGTGGCGTAAACGTACATACGCCGGTCGTTCGCGGGGAATTTGGTGGCTGTGGGTGGAGTCGAACCACCAACCTCGCGCTTATGAGACGCTTGCTCTAATCCCGTTGAGCTACACAGCCGAAAGTAAGTTTCACGTTTCAAGTTCCAAGTTTCAGGTTCGGCGCGGCGCTTACTTGAAACTTGAAACCTAAACCGATGGAAGCCCGCGGAGGAGTTGAACCTCGTGCCTTTCCACCCAGCTCTTGCAGGTTCGGTTTAGAAGACCGACGCCGGGAACGCGGGCCAGATCGTGGAGGCGATGGTGAGATTCGAACTCACACACTGCTGTTTACGGGACAGCTGCTCTGCCAGTTGGAGCTACATCGCCTTTTTAGTCTGTGGTCGGGGCGTGAGGCCGACCATGCCTCTTCGAACTCCACGATCCCTGACAGTCACCGTTCTGCCGGGATGAGTCACGCCCCGATATCTTGTTGATTAGATTTGGTGCCCGAGGAAGGACTTAAACCTTCAACCTCTGGTTTGTAGGACCAGCGCTCCATCAGTTGAGCTACTCGGGCGAGATATGGTGGTCGGAGTTGGAATCGAACCAACCTTTCGGGCTTTTCAGACCCGCGCTAATCCGTCTCAGCTATCCGACCGGGGATTGGTTTCAAGTTCCAAGTCTCAAGTCTCAAGTAGAGTGCAACTTGAAACTTTGAACCTGAAACTTGAAACCCTGTTACGCCCTCCGCTTTTGGTCGTTATGCAAGCTGTCCATTACTTCACGATCATCGTGCATATCCATGAACAGGTACTTGCGCCACTCGGCTCGCGCCTCTGCGTAGTGGCAAAGCACGACGCGTTCGAGCTTCACGCGCAAAGCCGTCTGCGAAGTCAGCAAAGGCATTCGTGCTTCCTCCGGGGTGCGGTTGCTCTTCCGGTGGTTGCACTTGATGCAAGCTGTGACGATGTTCACTGGCGAGTTATCACCACCACGCGAACGCGGCAGGATGTGATCGAGCGTCAGCTCGGCCGCGCCCTTCTTTTCGCTGCAGTACTGGCAGCGGAACTTGTCACGCATATAAATCCGCAGGCGCTTCATCCCCGACTGTTCGCGGCGGCGGCGAACGTTGATGTAGGTGCGGCGGCGAATCACCGACGGCACCGGGAATTCCTCGTGTGCCGATCGCAGCACGCGATCGCCGTCCCACTCCTCGACGAAGACCGTGTTCTTGAAGGTCATGATGATGGCGCGCGCGACACTGACGGTGCCGAGCGGCTCGTAAGTTTGGTTGAGCAGCAGAACTCTGCCGTTGAGTGCCATTACTCGGCACCTCCTTTCGTTTGGTTTAGTTAATAGAAATTGGAGCGCGCGGTGAGACTCGAACTCACGAATACCGGATTTGCAGTCCGGCGCCTTGGCCGCTTGGCGACGCGCGCAAGGAATAATTAGCCGCGGATAGACGCGGATTCACGCCGATAAAAACAACCGGACAAGAAGCAAGCAGAACTTGAATGGCTTAATGAGTTTTGTTTCTTATCCGCGTTTTATCTGCGTTCATCTGCGGCTGATTTTGGAACGGAAGGAGAGATTCGAACTCTCGAATCGAGTTTGGAAGACTCGCATGTTTCCGGCTACATCACTTCCGCGAGCGGCGCGAATCAAGGTAACTCGCGCCTTGGTTGTGGGGTGAGATCATTTATCAGTAATGGAACTCCTGGCAGGACTTGAACCCGCAGCCTCGACGTACGACCACCCCAGCGCGGCTGCCGCGCTGGGGCCCCGGTTTCGAAGCGTCGCGCTCTTCCATTTGAGCTACAGGAGCGAAGGGATTTGGAGCATCGTACCGGAGTCGAACCGGTGTCTCAGCATTGGCAACGCCGGGTCTTGAACCCACTGGACCAACGATGCGTGTTTGGTCGGGGAGGACAGAATTGAACTGTCACCACGAGTTCCCAGGACTCGGATGCTGCGTTACACCACACCCCGAAATGTTAAGGATGAAATATGAAGGATGAGGGATGAAGATGTCGCTCACAAAGGATCGCTGTCATCCTTCCTTCATCCCTTCACACAGACCACTTGCTTGATCTCAGCGACGATCGTCACCAGATCTTTCTGGTTCTTCATCACCGCTTCGATTGATTTGTAAGCGCCGGGAATTTCATCCAGCACGCCTACGTCTTTACGACATTCAACGCCCGAAGTCTGACGAGCGAGATCGTCTTTGGTGAACGCTCGCTTCGCTGCGCCACGAGACATTTTGCGGCCGGCTCCGTGAGAGCACGAATTGAAGCTCTCTGCCAAGCCGCGTCCTTTGACGATGAACGATTTCGCGGCCATCGATCCGGGAATGATGCCGTACACGTCTTTGTCTGCATTGATCGCGCCCTTGCGCGTGACGAAGACTTTTTCGCCATAGTGCTCTTCAAGCGCAACATAATTGTGATGGCAGTTGACCTGAAGCTCAGGCTTGAACGGCTGGCGATGATTGAACATCTTGTTAAAGACTTTCAACAGACGCGTCATCATGATCTCGCGGTTCTTCATCGCGTAAGTTTGCGCCCACTTCAAGTCTTTCCAGTAAGCCGCAAACTCAGGTGTGCCCTGAATGAAGTAAGCAAGATCGGGCGCGGGAAGTTCCGCGAGTCTCCACAGCGACTTCGCCGTCGAGATATGACGCTCAGCCAGTTCCTTGCCGATGTTGCGCGAGCCCGAGTGCAGCATCAACCAGACGAAGTTTTCTGTGTCCAGACAAACTTCGATGAAATGGTTGCCGCCACCCAGCGTCCCCAGTTGCTTCATCGCTTTGGCTTTGCGATCGTGCACGCCCTCGTGAAGTTCGCCGAAGTCTTTCCAGCCATCCCAGTACGAGGATTCATCAACTGACTCCTTGTATGCGTTAAAGCCCACTGGAATTGCTTCTTCGATCGCCAGGCGCAAGTCCTTCAACTTGCCGTCAAGAATGCCGCTCTTGAATGGGGTCTTAACGGTCATCATGCCGCAGCCGATGTCGACGCCAACGGTTGCCGGGATGACTGCTTCTTTAGTTGCGATTACCGAACCAACCATGCTGCCTTTACCCAGATGTGCATCAGGCATCAGCGCGACATGCTTGAACAAACACGGCAAACGCGAAACGTTGCGCAGCATCGATTGCTCTTCAATGCTGAACTCGTGGTTGGCCCACGAAAGTATCTCGCTGTGAGCGCCACCGATTGGTAGCTTCTTGTAAGGCATTGTTACCTCCTTTCTAAGTCTAGTTGAAAAATGGTGCGCCAGGTGAGACTCGAACTCACAATCCCCTGCTTAAGAGGCAGGTGCCTTGATCCGATTTGGCTACTGACGCATGGCGGAACTGAACGGACTCGAACCGTCATTGGCCTGATCGACAATCAGGCGCCTCACCTCTCGGCCACAGTTCCGTGCGAAAATCGGCAGCGCGTGTCGGATTTGAACCGATGATCGCCTGATTGAGAATCAGGTGGCTTAAGCCTCTTGTCGATAATCCCTAGCGCGCCATTTGGATTGGGGTGACCTGCGGAGTTGAACCGTCATCTCTGCATTCACAGTGCAGTGTGTTAACCAATTACACCAAGGCCACAGCAAACTATGGCGGCGTCGGAGAGACTCGAACTCTCTAACGTTAGTTTGAAAAACTAACTGCGCGACTCTTTGCATTCGACGCCATGGAAATGTTGGTGCGCGTGGAGAGATTCGAACTCATCATAAAGCTGGTCTTAAGTCAGCCGCCTCTTCCAATTGGGCTACACGCGCAAGTTGATTTGAATTGGTACTCGCGAGAGGATTCGAACCTCCAAGACGGAAGGTTTGAGCTTCCGAGTCTGCCGGATTGCATCACGCGAGCAGATGTTGGTGCTGCCGGAAGGACTTGAACCTTCAACTACACGGCTCTCAACCGTGCGCTTCTGCCAGTTGCGCCCCGACAGCAATGAATTGAATTGGTACCGGCGGAGGGATTCGAACCCACACTGTCTAGTTCCTAAGACTAGCGCCTCCTCCCGATTGGGCTACGCCGGCATGGTGAACCCGGCAGGACTCGAACCTGCGACTTGTCGTTTAGGAAACGACTGTTCTAATTCCGCTAAACTACGGGTTCCTAAAGGTTGGTTGCGGAGACAGGACTTGAACCTGCGTCGATGGATTATGAGTCCGTCCCTGGCGGCTTTACGACTCCAGTGTACTCCGCGTCAAACCTTTCAAACTGGCTACGGAGGTAGGATTCGAACCTACGTAAACGAGTTTCAGAGACTCGCGCCTTTCCAACTCGGCCACTCCGTAAGATTCTTGAATTGGTGGACCTGGCACGATTTGAACGTGCGACCTCGACCTTCGCACAGTCGCGCTCTGATTCCGCTGAGCTACAGGTCCGGGATTTCCGGCGGTGAGCGAGCTGCGCTGACAGCCACCAGAGCTGTCGCTCGATCTCACCACCGAAACTTGGCGGAGGCGGCAGGACTTGAACCTGCACACGCAATGCGCGGCGATTTAGCAAACCGCTGCCATACCATTAGGCGACGCCTCCGAAAACTGCCGCCCGATATCGCAGGCGGTTCTGATATCTTGGCGGAAGGTGAAGGAGTCGAACCCTCGAGACGTATTGCTCGGCCTGGTTTTCAAGACCAGTTGCGCGCCACCGCGCGCCACCTTCCAAACTTGGCTGGGACGCCCGGATTTGAACCGAGAAGCTCGGGTTTGGAATCCGATGGTTTGCCGTTAGCCTACGCCCCAAAAAAATCTTGGTGCATGTGGTAGGACTCGCACCTACGAAGTCGTGAGACGCCTGATTTACAGTCAGGTGCTTTTGCTGCTCAGCCACACATGCGAAATGAATTTCAGATTTCAAATTTCTAACACGGGATTTCAAATCCGAGATTCACTGTGCTAAAAAATAGATGAAGGCAGAGAGAACAATGCCGCGAACACACATAGAGGCACACTTCACCTGAGGATGGCGACGCCCGACACTCTCGCGAAGCAACGGCGTAGTCATCCGTTGAAGGCTCCCTGCCTTCATCTCTCGCAAATAGGTACTTCGATTGTCAAAAAACTAAAGGAGCGGGCTTTAAGCCTCCCAGGGAAGCTGCCCGCTCCTTCAATTCTCGCGAATTTTGCTTTGAGATTTGGGAGCGGGAGTCCGCTCCCGCTGATTAAATCTTGATATTACGGCTATCTATGGACGCTTCTTGTCCGAGTCTGCCGCCAAAAATATTGGTCCGCAATGAGACCGACGCCGAGCTCAGACCTAACGCATAGACGACTGCGTTCATGGCGGCGCACGGCTGCCATCTCGTCGAATGTTGTTTGTTTGTCCTGCTCGTCATCATTGAAAGTTTCTTCCTCGCAGTGCGCGAACCGATCGTCGCGCGAACTCTCTTGTATAAAGTATCAATAGCGATCGTGTCAAGATCTTTCTAAGAAAATTATCGCCGCTCCTTCGATACTTACGAGTTCGCAAGAGGTTGCCTGTTACTCATCAACCTTTCGCGTTTCGTCAATTTCAGGTACTCGACTAGATAGTTCTCGTCAACAGTTAGCGCGAATAGAAATCGGGTGCTTGTATAACCATGGTCCGTTTCTATCCTACTCCGGAGAAATGTTCGTCATCGGAGTACTTCGACGACAAAAACCCTCTTGATTTGCAGAGCTGGTTGATGCTGAACCCTGAGGCTGGCGATTTGATTCCCGGAACCGGCGGCCTCCGCAAGCTTCGCTTTGCTGACAAGCGGCGTGGAAAAGGTAAGCGTGGTGGACTGAGGGTTATCTATTATTGGTGGGATAGCGGATCTCAGTTTTGGCTGTTTACAGCTTACGACAAAGACGAGATGTCGGATTTGACAGCGGCTCAACGCAAGGCGCTCAAAGAAATGATTAAGAAAGAACTTGAAGCAAGGAGAAAGCGATGAAGAAATCAGACACCCGTTAAGGTAAAACGCGGTTCTGGACGTGATCTGTTTACCGAGCTGACTGAAGGTATGGAAGCTCTCGCTGACGCGCGTCAGGGGAAACGAAACTTGCGAACTCATGCGGTCGAATACAAACCAGCGCCGAAGGTGACGCCACAGGAACTAATTCGCGTACGTAAAGGCCTCAAGATTTCTCGAACTGTGTTTGCAGCCTACTTGCGAACCAACGTAAGGACTCTAGAAAACTGGGAGCAGGGACGCGCTAAGCCGAACGCACAAGCAGCGCTGCTGATTAATCTCGTCAAGCGTTACCCAGATACAGTTAAAAGGCTGGCAACTATTTGAATCTGGCATGGTAATCCGAAGGATTCCCCATCAACTCACGGAGCTTATAAGTATCTAAGAATTTGCTGTTTTGCTTGTGCGCTAATGATAGGATTAGAGCATGAAAAAGCCTGCTGACAAGATGAATGAAGTGGAGCTTGATCTGGAAATTGCCGAGCTAAGAGCTTCGGCGACTTTTTGTTTTGGCTCGAGATCGATGCTCGGGTTTATGCGCTCGCGTCAGTGATAACAATCTAAAATCGGATTTCAGAATCCGCTAATTTCGAAAGTTCTGTGTCACCATCAAGCCGTGGATTCCACCGTCCATGATGCCGATGCCCACGCGCCCGAAACTCGATCGCAGGATGTTCTCGCGATGTCCCGGGGACTTCATCAAACCGTCATGGGCGAGCTGTAGGGTCGGCGCGAGCGCGAGGTTTTCCCCAGCAGTGAGGAAGCGAATGTCGGCTTCACGAATCCGATCGAAAGGAGATCGGTTCTCCGGTGTAACGTGTGCGAAGTATCCTCGTCTGAACATATCCGCTGAGTGCCGGCGTGCGACCTCAGTCAGTTCCGGGTCGGCGGCTAGCGGTTGCAAACCTGCCGCTGTTCTTTCCCTGTTTACAAGCTCCAACATCCTGGCTTCAAGTTGCGGTTTAGGACTCGGATTGGCGACGGTATAAGGCAACGCCAACCGCTCGTTCGACTCGGGATGAATCGTAATCAGGTTGAGCGTTTCTGAGATCGCCTTTTCAAAAACCGGGCTTAGCGCAGCCTCAAGCGTTTCGGTGTAACCGGCCAGGCGATTAGCGAGCGGACTGTTGCGCGCGCGCTCACGAAATCCTTCGGCAAGAGGCACGGCGAGAAGTAATGCGGCGATGATCGAGGCTGCAATCAATCCGTTCACAAAGCCCGGCACAGTGCCGAAAATTTTATTGACCGTTCGCTCATGAAGATCTTTTGGCAGGCGTCTTAGAAGCTTACGTCCGATCAGATATATGACGATGCCGGAGATGATGGCTATTAAGAGAAAAGCTAAGGGTTGGTCCCAAACATCAGACCAGGGAGTCACACGTCCCAGCCAGCGCGCTGCGGGTTGATAGAAACGCAATGCGGCCAGCAGGCTCACGGCCCAGCGAAACAGGTCGAAAGAACCACAAATGAATCCACGCTGCCAGCCGTGCGCCACGCTTAGCAAAACGACCACGACCAGAGCGATGTCAATCAAGTTGAAAGGCATTTAATTGGACGCCTTTTTTCAGCGCGTACACGACGACGCTGAACCGTTCGGTTCTGAGTCAGCCTGTAATTGAAAGTGTTGGACAATTTCAGGCCGCACGCAAACTTGAGCAATTGGAATACCCGCTTTCGAACGTGATTACCGCGTCCCGCAGTTGCGGCGTGGAACTTGCGAAAGATTCACTTTGATTCGCTTTGATTCACTTTGCCAGAGATTTATTAGAAAGGATCGTTAGAGGGTATTTCCGATGTTAAGCACGAAAAATAAGCGAGGCGTGAGAATCACACTCTGCGTTGGGGTGTTAATCGTCGCTGGCTTCTTCGCCGCTCGAACACCAGCGCAAAACAGCGCGGCGGAACGTGCCGCAAATCTTCGTTCACAATTAGTTGAAGCTCAGACAAGACAGGCTGAGTTAGAAACCCGGTTACAACGGCTCGACGAAGATCTAAAACCCGAGAATATCGAGCGCGGCTTCGCGGGAGTGGGCAGCACTCGGCCCGAGGTTTTACGTGAGACTCGCCGTCGTCAGTTGGAAATTCAAAAACGAAGCATTCAATCGCAGCTCGACGCGCTTGCCACCAGCCGGATTCGATTAGAAGCATCCATCGCGCGCGCGGACGCCGAAAGCTATCACCAGAGCGCCGGCATTGGCCCGAACGCCGGACAACAGTCTAACAACGCCAGCACGGCTAACAAGACAACCCGCCCCAGGCAGCGAGTAAAGAAGCGAAAACCTGTCAGGCGATCTAACTAACCTGGGGTGACGAGCCGCAGCGTGTGTGACTAATCCGCAACTTGTTCCACGTCTGCAAGCACACCGGCACAAGTCTTAGTCTCACTTCTTGGAAGATTTCTTCTTTCCGGATTTCTTCTTTGAAGGCTTCTTCCTGGGAACCTTCCCGCCTTCTTTACGAGCTTCCGACAATCCGATCGCGATCGCCTGCTTCTTGCTGGTCACTTTCTTTCCGGAGCCGCTCTTCAGCGTTCCCTTCTTGCGCTCACGCATCGCTTTCTTTACTTTCTTTTGCGCTTTCTTGCCGTACTTAGCCATCTGCAAATTCCTCCGCTTCTTCTAATCGTCATTCAAATCGATCATGGCTGAATGAACCTGGAGTCGCACTGGGCGCCGGTTCCGGCTCGGGGACCGGCGTCGGAGTTGCGGTCGGACTCGGTTGTGGCGGCATCGGTGTCGGACTACCACTCGGAGCCGGTTCTGGTTCGGGGAGCGGCGTCGGACTACCAGTCGGGGTGGGGTCCGGCGATGGAGCTGGTGTCGGCGTTGCAGTCGGAGTGGGAGTTTCCTGTGCGTCTAAGCCATCTACCGTTCGAGCATCGGGCACCGAATGTGACGCCATCGCCACGCAGACAAGAATCATTAGCAATGCCAAGATTGCAGTTAGAATGTTTTTCACTGGACCTCCTATTCGTCAGTGTCATCGTCGGGTACACCTCGTCGTTCGGTTCCGGTGCAACCTTGATGGCTGATATTAGATCTCTTCTATCTAAGCAGTTTCAGGCGCAAGTTCGGTGCCGATGGAGCTTATGTTAAAAGATTAAAACCGTTGAACTGTCTGCCGGTGGCGCTCAGAAGCGTTGCGAAGATTGAACTCACCCGCCGAACTGTAGAAGTTAGCGATTAGTACTGCCTGGATCGAAATCGTCACCTGCTGTTGGCGGCGGCGAACTCCAGGACCGGCTAGCCGGCTTAAAATCCTAATCATCCATCCGGGTTGGCCCAATCAACGATTAGTTCTACAGTTTGTGAAACGGGTCCTCGATAACCGTTGCAAGTGAGTGTCCAGGTCATCGTCAATTTGGGGGTGACCAGGCCGTCAAAATTCCCATTATCAAATAATAGATAGACACCTTTCGCGCCTTGCTGGGGAACCGGTTCAGGGGTTGTGTACTCCGAGCCCACGGCGGGATTAAACGAACAGGTGAGCACGCACGACGATGCGTTTTCTGCCTCCCAAGTCAAATTGCCTAACGTAACCTCGCTATCATCCACAGCATTCCAATAAAGATCGTTCGAGGCTTCGAAAGAAGATTGGCCATTTACCAAAAACGAAATTAGCGACACCGCAGGCACTTCAATTGACACAGCCTTTTTGTCGGTGATGAAGTCGCCGTCTTTCAGTTTTTTTGAGGCGATCAGAGTATAAGTCGTGGGCTGTTCTGGAGTGACGACGTAGCCATTTGAATATTGGGCATTGGGGACTGTCGTTGGCACGGAGACCTTATTGCCGGAGCCGTCGTCCAGGGTGCACGAGTCAGCGTTGGTTCGCCATCGCAGCACCACCGGCGCCCCCGCCGCCGGCACGTTCAGCGTCGAAGTTTCTATCTCGGACATCTGCAAACTATCCACACTCACCGTGACCTGCTGAGAAACATTCGGCCCTCGTCCCTGACAAGTCAGCGTGTAGGTCGTATCGACGATCGGCGATACCAACTGCTCGCCGCTGGTGAGGTCCGTGCTCGGGTCAAGCGTAATGCTGCTGGGAGAATTTCCCGGCAGGGTGAGCGAGCCCGAACTCGCGTCATGAGTCGTCCATTTCAGTGTGGTTGAACCATTCGGTTCGATCAAAGTATCGTCCGCGGACAATTGCACATTGAGTGTCGATTGGGTGATGCCAATCCCCACCGGTGTTTGCGCTTTGGCTTCGTCAGTCTCCTCAAATACCGGCACCAACGCCGTGCCGTTTCCACCTTCGCGAATGACCACGTTCTGTAAAACGAAGCTCAGCGTGGCTCCGGGTGCGAAAGCTACGGTCCCCTCATCGGGCTTGAGCGTGAACTGTCCGTCGCCGCCGGTAACGGTCCAGGCTGAGTTGTGCGGCCCAATAAAACTGTTGGGAACCCCGATCGCGCCGGCACTGCCCGGCAAGACCAGTTGCACCGAGTCGGTGCCGTTCACTACCTTCACCAACTCGATTTCGATCGCTTTGATGGTTACGGACGCTTTGCCCGCGTTGGTCGCCGTGAACGTCAGGTTGGTGCTGCTCTGATTCAGTTGATCGACCGTCGTGTAGAGCGGCGACTTGTCGGGGACGATGTCGTAGTTGAGTTGAGTGGAGGGCACAGAAACTCCTTCAGAAACCCGTGTTTGCCGGCAGTGCTTCGTCTCGTCGCGCATAGGTTGGTCATTGAGTAATTGTTCCGCCAAAACCGGTGCAGCTGATAGTCGCGCTATACGCGTCTGAGGACCAGTCACCTTGCTGCCATTTCCCGCTTGCTTCGCGGGAAATCTCCGACCCATTCACTTGAACGAGCACGGAACTGGCGTTCTTGACTTCCCAATTTAGCGAAAGGTTGTAGACCGTGATTTGGGGATGATAGCCGCGAATCGTAAACTCACCAAAATCCCCTGCATCTTGTCTTTGCGTCTGCAAATCTTTATTGAATTGAATTTCCGGTCGCACCAAATTAACCAGGCAAGTACTTTGGATGGGATGCGGCTGGCCCTCGACCCAAAGAACAAAGGTAACCGAATCGGGACATGGGTTTGGTAGAGCGATCCGGCCCAGTTCCTTGTTCGCATCCTCGCCGTCCACAAGAATTAAAGTCTGACCCCCAGCCGTCGCGCGCACCTTGCACGAAGAAGTCCCGTGATTGTCCACTGCCACACTGATTCTCGTGGCGCCTTCCTTTAGGCCAATCTCGCACGAGGCGGCCTTACTTGTGTTCCAGAACAAAGTAATCGTTTCTGACGCAGCAAACACATCCGCGGAACTATGGAGGTCGGCGTCAACGCTATCCATCGAAACTGTGACCTCTTGCATCACTCGGGGCCCACTCCCCTGACAGACAAGAGCGTACGTCGTTTGCTTATACGGGTTGACGGTGATTTGCCCGGTTGCAAGATTCGTTGAATCGAGTTGAATTTGCGAAGGATTCGCCCCGGGGAGGGTCAGCTCACCGGATTTCGCGTCGTTAGTCTTCCACGTTAGCCGTACAGGTTGACCGGGTATAACAGACACGGGATCAGCGAAAAACTGGGTGATCGCAAGCGTCGACTGGGTAATGCCGATGCCAACCTTGTTTGGCTCTTTGTCACCTTCTTCAAACACAGGCACGAACGCGGTGCCGGTGCCACCCTCGCGAATTACCACTTTCTGCAGACTGAAACTCAATTTATCGTTTGGCTGAAACGTCGCCGGCTCATTCGCCTTTAACAAGAACTGTCCGTCAGCGGGACTCTTGACGGTCCAAGTCGTCTGGCCGGGCCCCGTAACTGTCGGGGGGAACTCAATGCCGTGGGCGCTACCCGGCAAGAGTAATTGAACTTTATCTGCACCCTGCTCGATTCGTATCAACTCGATCAATATTCGAGTGACCGTCACCGGCTGAGCGCTGCTGTTTTGCGCAGTGACGGTCAAAGCCGTCCTGCTCTGATTCAGTTGATCGACCGTCGTGTAGAGAGGCTCATGGTCCGGCGATATGTCGTAAGTGAGTTTGGTTTGCGTAGACATGCTAAATGCTCCACTTCGGGACAACGCCCCTTTTTCGATCCCCGTAAACTAGTGACCAACCGGCCCGCCAAATCCCTGACAGGTAATGGTCCCTGATGGTGGCGATCCATAGTCATAACCGCTCTGCCACGAGCCAACACCTGCGGTTGAGACTTGACCGCCATTACAAGCTACCAGGACCGAGCCGGCGTTGCTGACGTTCCAGGTCAACTGAATCATGTACGTCGTCGTGGTAATTGTGTAAGGCTCAGGAGGATCTGCGTTTGGGTCGACCCAGCGTTGAGGCGGCGGATAAATAGTCTGAGTGGTTGTGTTTGAAGAGACCTGTTGCATAAAACTGACGATTTGTACGCGCAAGAGGTTGACCACCCATGACGACTGCTTCGGATTACTGCCATCAGCCTCAAGTAAAAAGGTAACTGACGCAGGACACGGAGTCGGCAACGTAATCCGTCCGAGTTCTGAACCATCTATTTTGTAAAGAATAAGCTGTGAACCGTTATAACTTGCCGAGACTTTACAGGATGCTGTTTGATTGTTCTCGACCGGCACGGTGACGCTGTCGCTACCTTCCTTAGTACTGATCGAGCACTTACTGGCGTACTGAGTTTGCCAGTACAGCGTAATAGTCTCGGCGGCATTGAACGCACTCGCCGAACTGTAGAAATTAGCGATTAGAACTTCCTGGATCGAAATGGTCACTTGCCGCATGACCGCTGGTCCCCGGCCCTGGCAGGTCAGCGAGAACGTCGTATTCTCGATGGGTGTGACGCTTTGCTGGCCGCTGGCAAGGTTACTGGAATTGAGCGGCACCGTATCCGGAGAGCTACCGGGCATGGTGAGCACGCCGGAGCTCGCGTCGTTAGTCGTCCACTTCAGGATTACCGTCTCTCCCGCCCCGATCAAGTTGTTATCAACCGTCAATTGAACGTCCAGAGTCGATTGGGTGATGCCGATACCCACTTCAGTTTGCGCCATGCCTTGCTCAGTTTGCTCAATGACATTTGCGAGCGCCGTACCTGTTCCACCCTCACGGATTACTATGTTCGTCAGGACGACGCTGATGTTATCGCCCGGTTTAAAGATCGCGCTTCCCTCGTCGGCTCTGAATGTAAATTGGCCGTCACCGCCCGAGACACTCCAAGCAGAGCCGCCAGGTCCGACAAAACTGCTGGCAACTGCGATCCCGCTGGCGCTGCCCGGCAGCAACAACTGAACAGCGTCGACGCCGTTGTTAATCTTCATCAACTCGATCTCGATCGCCTTGATGGTTACGGACGCTTTGCCTCCATTGGTCGCCGTAAACGTCAGGTCGCAGGTGCTCTGATTCAGTTGATCGACGGTCGTATAGAGTGGTGATTTGTCAGGTACGATCGCGTAGTTGAGTTTGGGGGGTTGCTGTGGCATTAAGCTTCTCTCCTGAAAGTTGTTTTTGCGCGTTCGGCGCCAGAGTAGAAATTCGCTTGCCCGCTGAATGCTCGCTTAAGTAATAGAGTAACCGTCTCCAGTCATTGTTTAATTGGATTTTGAGTAATTGGACCGCCAAAACCGTGACAAGTGATCGTCACAGGGTATTGGGGAAAACCGTCGAAAGAATATTCGACCTTCCATTGTCCAAATATTGAAGTGGACACTGTCCGTTCATCAAATGCCACACTCACCGAGCTTGCATGGCTGACATTCCAATCTAATATCAACTCGACCCAAGGAACGCTAGTGTAGGTGAAGTGGTTGATTTGGATTTGCACCAGGTTAACTGTCAATGTCGCCTGTGAGGAGGTGTGAGTTCCTTCAGCCGTAAGCACGAAGGTAACGGAAAGTGGACATTGAGTCGGCAGAGCAAGTCTGCCTAACTCCTGATTTGAACCGTCCGCGCTGGTCAGGATCAGCGTCTGACCGTCGGGCGTGGCTCCGACATTGCACGATACAGTTTGGCCATTTCTGAACGGCACCTTGACCGTCTGCTCGGGGTTTTCCTGCAGGCTGATTGCGCATGAAACGGCACGGGACGTCTGCCAGGACAGCGTGATGGTCTCGGTCGCATCGAACGCATTGTCCGAACCGAAAATGCTGGCGGTAACTTTATCAATGGTGACGTTCTTCTGCCGCGTGACACTTGGCCCGCGTCCCTCACAGGTCAGTGAGTAGGTTGTGTTCCCGATCGGACTCACGGGTTGTTGTCCACTGGCAAGGTTACTCGAGTCGAGAGTTAACGTATCCGGCGTACTGTCGGGCATTGTCAGCACGCCGGAAGTCGCGGCGTTAGTGGTCCACTTGAGCGTTACCGTCTGGCCCGGCTCGATGAGTATGTGATCCGCCGACAACTGCACAGCAAGGGTCGATTGCGTTATGCCGATTCCGATTTCAGTTTGCGCTTTGCCCGAATCACTTGCTTCGAATACAGGCACCGGCGCCGTTCCCGTCCCGCCCTCCCGAATCACTACATTCGTGAGCACGAAACTTAACGTATCGCCGGGTTGGAACGTCACACTGGTGTCAGGCTTAAGCGTAAATTGCGCATCGGTGCCGGTAACGTTCCAGGTGGACGTTCCCGGCCCGCTAAAAGTCGGGGGAAATCCGATACCGCTTTCGCTGCCAGGCAGGAGCAATTGCACGGTGTCCGCGCCGTTAACGACTTTCTTTAGTTCAACCAATATCTCGTTAATCGTCACCGGTTCGGCGCTGCTGTTTTGAGCAGTGATGGTCAAAGCGGTCGTGCTCTGATTCAATTGATCGACGGTCGTATAGAGTGGAGATTTGTCGGGAGTGATGTCGTAGTTGAGTTGTGGAGACACCAAGAAACTCCTTTCAAGAATCCTTAGAATAGGCAAACCGCGCGTTCACCCGAGGCTTGGCCGAACGGATAAATTTTGCTTATTGAGTGAGACTCCAATCAAAACCGCGCGCGGAACCGATGTCGCTAATTACTGTAAGCAACGTAATTTACATACTGATATAAAAGAGAATTTCCAATGACTGTTGTTTTGGGTTCACGCCTGCCGCCGAAAGTACGAACTTCACGGTTGTTCCCCACAGTTCCGGAGCCACTGGGAGTCTGCCCAACTCCGAACCATCGGCCCATACAAACATTACTTCACCGTCGGTGAAAACGTTGCAAGATGCGATTTGGCCATTAGCGACCGGCACATTGACGCTTCCGCCCTCCGTTGTGCTCAGTGCGCAGGAAACGGCATCGACCGTCTGCCACGACAATGTTACCGGATGCTCCCCCTCGCAGGCATTGACTGAACTGGAAAAGTCTGTGATCTGCACGGGATATACATCGACGCTGTTGCTTATGGAGGGAAAATCCACGGAATCGCCCTCACCCAGTTTCTTCTTACCTTTCACGGTATAAGTGGTCGGGGTCCTCGGAAAGACCGGGAAGCCCTGCGGATATTCAGCAGTCGGAACAGTTGTCGGCACTGACACCGCCGGATTTCCGCTGCCATCGTCCAGCGTGCAACTGTCAGCGTTCGTGTGCCATTTAAGAAGCACCCGCTCACCGACGTGTACGATCTCTGCCGAGGCTTCGAGCTCACCCATCTGCAAACTATCAACACTGACGGTGACCTCGCTCGTCACATTCGGACCGAGTCCTTGACAGCTCAGCGAATAGGTCGTGTCTACAATGGGCGAGACCTGCTGCTGGCCGCTCGTCAGATTCGTGTGCGGATCCAGGGTGATACTACTCGGCGAGTTTCCGGGAAGAGTGAGCGAACCCGACGCAGCGTCGGTGGTGGTCCAAGCCAGGGTCGCGACTCCGTTGGGCTCTATCAAGTGCCGGTCGGATGACAGCTGCACACTGAGTGTCGACTGCGTAATACCGATTCCTACTTCTGTTTCGCCGCGGCCGGCACTACTCGCTTCGATCACGTGCACGAACGCGCTACCGGTTCCGCCTTCGCGAATCACTATGTTCTGCAAAGTGAAACTCAATGTGTCTCCCGCTTGAAATGTTGCGCCACCCTCCACCGTGAGCTGAAACTGTCCCTCAGTTGGGTTCGTGACGGTCCAGGTCGTTTGGCCGGGGCCGATAACGCTATTGGGAAACTGAATACCGCTCTCGCTGCCGGGCAGGAGCAATTGCACGGTGTCCTCACCGTCCTTCACCTTCATTAACTCGATTTCGATCGCGTTGATCATCACCGCCGCTTTGCCGGCGTTGGTCGCGGTGACTCGCAGCGCGCAGGTGCTCTGATTCAGTTGATCGACTGTCGTGTAAAGCGGTGACTTGTCGGGGACGATGTCGTAAATCAGTTGTGTGGTTGGCATAAAGTTAATCCTTTTAAAAAGGGCTTGGCATCTCGGAAAGGCAGCCGTCTCAGTTACGGACGCTTTCCAGTTATTGACCAACCGGCCCGCCAAAACCCTGACAGGTAATTGTTCCGGACGGCGGATATCTGTAGTTGTAACCGCTCCGCAACGATCCACTCGGCGATGTGGACACTGGGTGCCCATTAACGGCCACCACCACAGAGCTTGCATGGCTGACATTCCAATCTAATTCAATTCCGTAAGCCATATAATCACCGCTGACAGGGCCACGCTCATCCTCGACCGGGCCCTGATCTTCGACAGCGCCGCCCTCATCTATCTCCATAGAAAACCCGTTTGTATTGAAGGATATTTGTGGGTGAATCAGGTTAACCATGAATGTCGGCTGTGCTGAGGTCTGAGCCCCTTCAGCCGTAAGTACAAAGGTAACGGAAGGCGGACAAGGATTCGGCAGCGTCAGTCGGCCTAATTCCTGATTTGAACTGTCCGCGCTGGTCAGGACCAGCGTCTGTCCATCGGGCGTGGCACTGACATAGCACGATTTCGTTTGGCCATTTGCGACCGGCACGGTGACACTGCCGTTGGGGTTTTCTTGCAGGCTGATGAGGCAGGAAACGGCATCGGATGTCTGGTAAGAGAGCGTGATGGTCTCCGTTGCGTCAAACGCATTAGCCGAACCGAAAATATTGGCGGTAACTTCGTCAATGGTAACGTTCACCTGCCGCGTGATACTCGGGCCGCGTCCCTGACAGGTCAACGAGTAGGTGGTATTCCCGATAGGATGCACGGATTGTTGGCCGCTGGCGAGATTGGTCGAGTCGAGTTGGAGTAGATTCGGACTGTTACCTGGCATTGTCAGGACGCCGGAAGAGGCGTCGTTGGTGACCCATTTCAGGGTTGCCTGCTGGCCCGGCCCGATTATCGTCTCACCGGCCGGCACTGACAGTTGCACATCGAGTGTTGACTCAGTGATGCCAATCCCTACTTCCGTTTCTCCTCTGCCTGCATCACTCGCTTCGATCGCGTGCACGAGGGCGGTGCCGTCGCCGCCCTCACGAATCACCACATTCTGCAAAGTGAAACTCAGGTTGTCGTTTTGCTGAAATGTTACAGTGCTCCCATCCGGCGTGGGCTTAAGCGTGAGTTTTCCGTCATCATTCGTAATGTTCCAGTTTGAGCCTCCCGGGCCTGTCAGGCTTTGTGGCCACGTGATGCCGCTCTCGCTGCCCGGTAGCAGCAATTGCACGGTATCCACACCCTGATCCACTTTCTTCAATTCGATTTCGATAACGTTGATGGTTACCGGCGCCGAGCCGGCGTTCGTCGCGGTGACTCGCAGCGCGCAGGTGCTCTGATTCAGCTGATCGACAGTCGTGTAAAGCGGTGACTTGTCGGGGACGATGTCGTAGTTGAGTTGTGTTGCCATGGGGGACTCTCCTTCGAGAACGGTAAGGGCTGTGCTCAGTTATCCGTTGATGTCCTAAGATTGACATCCTCTGCGATCACCCCTGCGTACTCTGCGTCTCGGCGGTGAGGGATTTCGACTACTCTTCATCACAGAGACGCAGAGAGCGCAGGGATTGCGCCGAGACAAACTGAAATTAGGACACCGAGATGATGCATTATTTACTATCGCCAATCGCGCCGCCCAGCTTGAGCCATCCTTCAGTGATTTCCGCGCGCGCGTCCGGGAAGCGCGCCTGATCGTTTTGCTGCTTGATGTCGGTTACTTCCTGCCAGGTCGTCACACCCGGCCGGTGAATCCATGACCAGTTGCCCTTGATGCCTGATGGCAGAGGCATTCGCACAATCGCCGGATCGCAAAGCAGCGGTCCGGTTCGGAATGTCACAGTCATGGCCGCGAGCGCATCCTTGATGTGTTCAGTCGGCAACAGCAGTCGGTCCGCGGGCAAAATGCCTGAGCGTTGATAAACGCCGCCACGCGGATCGACGAGCATGGTTAGCATCTTGCCCGTTGGCAACACACCATTTGCATCCGCAACCTGCGGTTGAACCGTCACGGAGTTGTCGATGTCGATGAATGAGTCGGTCTCGCCCTTGGGGATCGGTTGCAGGGCATGAAAAGATCCGAAGACACCGTTGGCAATTTCATCATCACGGAAGAAACCGACCAGGCCATCCTGACCGCTGCGCAAATCGCCGAGCCACACCGGGACCTGCATGTTCACCCATGTAGGCGGAGGCTGGTTCGGATCGAGTTGCGTAGCGTTTTGGTCGGATGGCCAACTCAACTCGGTAATCGGATCGCCGTCCAACTCAAACCTGAGTTGGGCGCGCACAACCGCCAGCGGGCGGCCTATCAAAACGGAGAGATTCTCGTTGCTGCGCGCGCCGAGCGGATCGACTGTCCAGAGCGTTGAGTCAATAACGTCGAGCATGTGGGCCAGTGCGTTACCGCCATCCAGATTTGGCACGAGCAGGCTCTGGACAAACTGCTGAAGATACTGATTGGAAAGGTTCGGCGGCGCACCGAGCGGGGCGTTTGTTCCCGGCACCGGATCCCAGCGCACCCACGGCGGGTCGGCGTCAACAGTGACGAGTTGGCCCACGGCATTGCCGGCGGTGTCGAAGACGGCCAGCACGCCATCAAGGTGATTGGGCAGCACCCATCCGCAGATGGGACTCTCTGACGGATAGGTGTCGATATCTTTCGTGTCATCGGCAGCAGACAGAAGCTGGAACAGGAGCCGGCCGTGCTGTGCCAGACGCGGCGGCAGGTAGACCACGTTTTGATTGTCAGTAGCTGTAGCATTCGGAGTCAGGCTGCCGGCACGAACCGGATAGGGATACGTATTGTTCAAAACGTCCACGGCCTGGCCGAAGCGATTGATGACGCGCAAATTCGAGGTTAGCTGAAAATAGCCGGCGCGCACCGGATTGAATAAAGGAAACTCGCCCGTCTGCAGCGGCCCCAGGTTGAAGGGAAGAAATGTGTGCATGCCGCCCACTGTGCTTCGGATGTTCGCGTCGTTTGGATCGTACGGCGGCAGAAGATAGGCGGGCTGTTGCTGAACCGTGAGATCGGTCAATCCGCCCAACGACTGTGAGAGCACGTCCCAATTGCCTAATGCGTTAACCAGATCCTGGAAAGTGGTCGAGGACGTTGTGCCGGGAATAAATTTCTCGAAATCCGCTTCGACTTCCGACAGCATATCGCCTTGCGCAAAATTCTGGAGACACGTCTGCAGGCCACGCGTGACATGCGGTGTCAGTAATGTGCGTCCCATGAAAGTCAGCGGGTCCGATGTTGTCGGCGTCGTGCTGCCGTAACTGTAGTCGTAGTCGCCGGCTGTCCATCCGTCGAAGATCTGGCTTGGGTCCGTCGAGGTGGGCCACCAACTAATATTCCAATCAAGATAAAGTGGCGACCAACTCGATGACCAAACGGTGAAGGCGACTTTTGAAGGGATGACTCCGTTAAAGCCCGATTGAGTTTGCAGCGCGTGCGCATCCAGTTCCGGATGAGCTACGGCATTCCACGGCAAACCCTGCTGGGTAGCAATCGCGGCTGCCGTGACACCGGTTTGTTTTACCTTCGGAAGCGCCGCGAGCGCCGGAGCGTTCCTTGAGTCGAGCAAGTAGGCTTCAAGCGCGAGCGCGCTAATCTCCGCAGCCGCGGGTCCAACCGCAGGCACGCTTAAATTCAGATCGGCGCCGGTGACGGTCACCGCTCCGGTTGCGTTGCCGCCGGGAATCGTCAGTGTGCTGATGGTTTCCGTGGACAGGCGACAGGCAAGACTACCGTCTTCTGAAAAGCGCCCGTCTTCACCATGATCGTAGGTGCGCCCTGCGCCGCTGATGAGCAGCACCGGATCCGCCGCGCGCCAGAAGCGGGGCATCTTCTCTTCCACGAGGTCGAGCTTGTCGTTTGTCGCCTGCTGCACGTTTGCCTTCTGCGTTTCGATCAGCGGAGACAGTCCGGTAGTGCTGTCGTAAAGCGTTTTTTGTAATTGCTTGATCCGGTTTTCCAATGCCGCGACCGCGGCGTCGTAATAACCCTGGGGCGCCGGCGGATCGAGATTGTCAGGATCGTTGACGGTGGTCTTTTGCCACCACAACGCATAAAGCTTTGTTTGCAGCGAAACAAGACGTCGCTCAAGTGCGTCGAATCTTTGCTGCGTCTGATTGAGCGTGGCCAAAAGGTCCTGTGGGTCGCCGAGCTGTACCGCCAGTGCGTGCGGAGCGATTGACGGAACTGACGGCGTGATGGCTGAGGAAGAATCCTTCGGGACCGCTTTCGGAATTAGTTTCCAACGCGACCCGCCCGCCTTGCTTCCGAATCCCGCCTGATGGATCTGCCGCGCCAGGACATCCTGGCCGCCTGCCTCGTCCAGCTTACCGGTGAGACTAAGTTGGAATGCCTCGAAGAGTTTCTCGACGTGCCGCGTGCTGTCCGGCGCCTGTGAGTTTTTCAACTGCGCTTCTACCAGCGCGGAAATAGCTTCAACGGCGCTATTGCCTACGGCCACCTGAATGTCACTCGGAGTCGGCGGGATGTATGAGGTGCTGTGAATTCCTGACCATGCGATGTTGTTGCCTCCCGCGGCCGTCTGCGGAAAGACAACCATTCCGTGACAGAGAATTCGCGCAGGCGCAGCGATCGGTTCGCCGTCGACGGACCACTTACACTGGTTGATAAATTCCTGCCACTGCTTCTGATTTGCGGTTTGCGATTCCAAAGAGAGAGGATCGCCTTGCGGATCGGAATACCAGCCGCAGACCAGATAACTGATGTCGGCCGGATTGGTCGGACTGGCGCCGGTCAAATCACTCAAATCGTCGTAAAAGCTGAGCACGTTGCCGACGTTTGGCGCGAAGGCCGCGTAGGTGGGACTGCCCGGCCCCAGGGCGTGCAGAAAGAAGTTCGGCGTTCCTGGTTCAGCCCACGTTTCTGCATCGATTGCCCGTCCGATCATCGTC
>DASUTF010000364.1:0-2617 GCA_036374695.1 Pyrinomonadaceae bacterium | reverse complement strand
CTGAGTAGCAAGCCGTGACACAGACTTCGGCCTGTGATTTCAACTTAGCAACACAAATTAAGGTCTGTGCCACAATAAGCCGTTGGTAGTGTTCCGACCGCCGAGCCCGAAATGATTTCCGGAGCGTCAATCATCTGTTTTGGTGGTGAGGATTGGTGGTATCACCATCCGCACTCGAAGAATCACCTGATGCGCCGGTTCGCGCGCGCCGGCAACAAGGTCATCTTCGTTAATTCGATTTCGATGGGCCTGGCGCCGATGAAAAGCGGCGAGTTGTTACCCCGCATTAAGCGCAAACTGAAGAGCTATGCGAAGCTTGCGCGTACCACCGAAGAGGGAATCACCGTTGTGTCGCCCGCGATTGTTCCTTTCTTCGGGAGCGCTGCGGCCACCGCCACGAATCGTCGCCTGCTGACGGCGCAGATCATGTCGCTGGCGAGGCGACGCGGCCTGACCAAACCAATTTTGTGGATTGCGATTCCCACGGCGGTCGAAGTTGTTGGCCGGATGAACGAATCGCTGGTCATCTATCACGTCTCAGACAAATATGACGCGAACACAATGGATCATGCGACTGATCCGGCATTCATTCGTAAGTTGCATGAGCGCGCGATCAATGCGGCCGACCTGGTGTTCTATTCAAGCCGAAAGCTTTTGGAGGAAGCGACCGCCGGACTTGAGAAGTCTCACCTTTTGGAACAGGCCGTGGACTTCGATCACTGGTCGAGGATCGGCACAGGTGATTTGGAGATCGCCAAATCCGTCGCGCAGATTCCGCCGCCGCGCATCGGCTACTTTGGAGCGATCGAACCCTGGCTGATCGATCAGAAACTAATCAAGCGAGCCTCGCTGGAGCGTCCCGATTGGAATTGGGTCTTCATCGGCAACAAATCTCGCGGTTTGGAGATCGAGAACCTGCCTAACGTTCATTTTCTGCCGCCGGTTACTTACGACGAACTGCCGCGTTACGCCGCCGGCTTTGACGTGTGCGTGCTGCCGTGGAATACGGAGGTGCCGTTCACGAGTTACGGCTCAGCGATTAAGGTGCGCGAATATCTCGCCTCGGGAAAGCCAGTCGTAATTTCTCCTTTGCCCGAGTACGAATCGATGAGCGACGTGCTACGCATCGGTCGTAGCCGCGCGCAATTCCTCGAGTTGGTCGATGAAGCCTTGCGCGAGCACGGAACCGAGTTAGCGCAGCGGCGTCAATCTGCCGTGCGCGCCGGGACCTGGGATGCGCGGGCTGAATGGGTCAGTGATTTGATTGAGCAGGCGCTCGCAACGAAAACTCGCTCTCCCCTAAGCGCATAACATACTTGAGTAATCAAAACCCTGGCGCAGCGCCTGGACGGAACGCCGAAGGCGTTTGCAAATTCCAGCCCAGGGCAACGCCCTGGGTGGCCGGGTTGATTGGCAGGAGGAACTCTGAAAGAGTTCGCAGAGCGAATCGCGATACAACAAGAAGAGCGTCAACCCCTTCAGGCTAGGCCAAAACAACAACTCGCTTTCCCAGGGTAGCGCGCTGGCGCGCGCAACCCTGGGCTGAGGTTAGTGAAACGCCTTCGGCGTTTTGGCTTACTCAGTTATGTTATTGCTTTCCCAAAAGGGAGAAGGAATTTACTTTCTTGTACAGAAACTCGCCTGCCCAACTAATCGCCACCGCCGCAAACGCAAACAAAAAATAATTCACCGCCAGCACGTACCGGTATTCGGTGTGGAATGCCGACTGGACGGTGAAGTAGTAAAGCGGCACAACCGAAAGAACAACGAGCACGGAGATGCGCTTGCGAAAGATCGTGAGGCTGACTCCAACGAGTGCCAGCGGCAGAAATACCGCGGTGACAAACGCGCGCTGGACGGCGCGCAGAACCATGCGTGGAAGATGTGTCCACAGAAAGCTGGCGGGACCGAGTTCATAAAGGTTCATCGCATCGACATGGACGATCGGCGGCGCATTCGAAGCTTCATTGCTGAAATCAACCTGCACTGACTCGGCCATCGAAGCGAACGGCAGCCGAATTGTTTGGGCCGGCTGCCCAGTGGGCTGCTTTACCTCGAGCGGCTCGAGAATATCGGACGTGTACATGCGGCCGTTCCCGTCTTCGATGGAAACTCTCATGCGGCCTTGATCGATTCGCGTCGACAACTCGATCAGATAATCAGTCTTCGGCTTGACCGTCAAGGGTCCACATAAGAACTGCCGGCCATATTTTTGATTGTCGCCTGTCAGTATAAGCGCCTGTGGGTTAGCGAGCTCAACCACGGCCTTCTGTTCTGACGATTGGGTTTGACACGATTCGAGAAGTTGACTCGTCATTGGGCCGAGAACCGGCGACAAACTAGCAGCTTCAATTGGATTTGTGACGGTCGGCGTGTTTGAAATCAAGCGCGTCCTTTCCAGACGCGTCATTGACGCCGCTCGTCGAACCATCACACTCGCGAACCAAACTGGATTAGACGCAATCACGCCGGCGCCGCGCTTCATCCGCGCGCGCTCGCGTTGGACTCCGTCAGGATTGAATAAGGTGCCGTAGTATTCAGGCCGCTGATGAACTTCGGCTTCCTGACGCATGATACCCATGTCGGTGTTGGGAATTCCGAAGCGACCGTTCGTGTC
>DASUTF010000363.1:0-7001 GCA_036374695.1 Pyrinomonadaceae bacterium | reverse complement strand
AAGAACCCGGTCGGCGAAGTGATGATGGCCACGCCGGCGATCTCGGATGGCCTGCTCATCGTCCGCGGCATTAATCACGTGTTTGCTTTCGGCAACGCAAGTGCGGGAAAGAGCAAGACAGGGAATTAAAGGGAAGAGCATTTCTCTGTGTCTCAGTGAATACTTTGTGTCTCTGTGGTGAATGGAGGCAAGGAACTCAACCACAGAGTCACAGAGGCTTCACTAAGACACAGAGGAAAAACCGCAATCCAGGTCCGAGGAAATTCGAACATGAAAAAACTCTACGCAATCAAACTCACCATCGCCGTTGGTCTTCTCTTGGTTGTGACTTCATTTACGATCACCACCCTGAGCGCCAACTGGCCGCAATGGCGCGGGACCGGCACGGGCGTCTCTCAAGAGAAGAACCTGCCCACCGCCTGGAACACTTCACAGGGCATTAAGTGGAAGACGCCGATTGCCGGTCGCGGACACTCGTCGCCGGTCGTGTGGGGCAACAAAATCTTCCTGACCACAGCGATCGAGGGCGAAGCGGTGCCTGGGGCCAAGGCCGTCACGCACGTGGTTGAAAACGGCAAAGAGTTTTTGCATCCGGACAGCGTGGGCGCCGATCGCAAACACACTTTCAAAGTGATTGCCGTCAATGCCGAAACGGGAAAGATTCTGTGGCAGCAGACCGCCTGGGAGGGCACGCCTTACGACAATCGTCATCGCAAAAGCTCTTACGCTGCATCAACGCCGGCAACCGACGGCAAAATGGTTTTCGCGTTTTTCGGCACGGAAGGGCTTTACGCCTATCAAGTGGACGGAAAACTGGCGTGGAAAGCAGACCTGGGCAAGTTGGGAACGGTCGGCATGGGTACCGGAACGTCGCCCATCCTCTTCGAGAATCTCGTGATTGTTCAGTGTGATGAGGAAATGGGCGGCTCGTCATTCATTGTTGCGCTCGAGAAGAAAACAGGCAAAGAAGTTTGGAGGGTGCCGCGCAAAGTGCAGGTTAGTTGGGCCACGCCGATGCTGGTCTCAAACGGCAAGCGCACAGAATTGGTAACGGTGGGCACGGAAGCCGTCATCGCTTACGACCCGGCCACCGGCAAGGAACTTTGGAAGCACAAAGGCGTCGAAAGCAACGCAATCCCGTCTCCGGTCGCGAATCAGGAAATGGTCTTTGTGAGCGCGGGCTTCCCGGCCAAGATTGTGATGGCGATTCAACTCGGTGGCTCGGGCGATCTTAAAGAAACAGTCGCCTGGAAATACTCGAAGGGCACCGCATACGTTCCTTCGCCGATTCTTTATGGCGACTATCTGTACCTGACAACTGACCGTGGGATCCTCACTTGTCTGGACGCGAAGACTGGCGAGGTTAAGTACGAAGGCGGCCGGATACCGATTCCGGCCACTTTCACCGCGTCGCCCGTGGCGTTTGATGGAAAGATTCTAATGACCAGCGAGGACGGCGATACATTTGTCGTGAAAGCGGGACCGAAGCACGAAATTCTGGGCACGAATTCGATTGGCGAACCCGTGTATGCCTCGCCGGCAATTGCCGGGCAAAGGATTTTTATTCGCGGCGAGAAGAATCTGTATGCGATTGGAAAGTGACTTGGCGGTCCTTTGCGACTTTGCGTCTTGGCGTGAGAATGCTTTTCTCAAAAGGGGTTGATTCACGCAAAGGCGCAAAGTCGCAAAGTCGCAAAGAAAGACACGACGCGTAAGCGCCGCTGTTGTTAACAATCTCCCCTTTGAAATTGTTCTAGAGTTAAGCGGGGGAATCCAAATGTTTCAAACCCAAGAATCGAAGCCCTGGTATCAGACTTTGCCGGGTGTGATCGTTGCATCGGTTTTGTTGCCGCCGGTCGGAATTGTCCTGTTGTGGATGCGGCGCGGAAGTCCGATTTTCGTCAAGGCCCTGGCGACCGTCGCGATTCTCGTCCTGGGTGCCGGCTACGTTTTTCTGTTCACCGCGTGGCGTCGCTCGGCACAGAATGAAGCTCACTATACCGAGCTTGAGCAACACCGGGCACAACAGCAGAGCATCGCTGCGCAGCAACCCATCGCTCCACAAGCGCAAGCCAGCCCCGGTCAGGCTCAAGCTGCGGCCAGCCCGGGAGCCGAAGCTGCCTTCGCCCACGCCACAAAGAATTACTGGACCAACTATCGTGGACCAAACCGCGATGGGCGCTATGAAGAACTTTCAGTGTTAACGAGTTGGCCCGCCGGAGGCTTGACCCCGATCTGGAAACAACCGATTGGCATCGGGTACGCGTCATTCACAGTTGCGGATGGCGCCGCGTTCACCATCGAACAGCGTCGCCGGCAGGAAGTTGCGGCGGCTTATGACGTAGCTACCGGTCGCGAACTTTGGACGCAAGGTTGGAATGCTGAGTACACGGACTCAACCGGTGATGGGCCGCGCTCGACGCCCACTTGGGACGAAGGGAGACTGTACGTTTTAGGCGCCACGGGTGAGTTGCGGTGTCTCGATGCTAAAACGGGCCGCATGATTTGGGGCAAGAACATTCTTTCTGAAAATGGCGCGTCGAATCTGCCCTGGGCGATGGCTGCGTCGCCTCTGATCGTTGACGACAAAGTCATCGTGTTGCCGGGCGGCAGCGGCGGAAAGTCGGTTGTGGCCTACAACAAGATGACCGGCGCGCCGGTTTGGCGGTCACTCGATGATCGTCAGGCCTATGTTTCCCCGATGCTTGTAACCTTGAACGGCCGCCGGCAAATCCTGGTCGTCAGCTCGACGCGCGCTGTCGGCCTCGTCCCGGAAAACGGGCAGCTGATTTGGAGCTTCACGTGGGACACGGACATGGGCATCAACGCGTCGCAGCCAATCATCATTAGCGCGAATCGATTTTTTATTTCGTCGGGCTACGGCAAAGGCGCGGCGCTGGTCGAAGTCAACGGCGCGAGCGCCCGCGCGATTTGGGAAAACATCAACATGAAGAACAAGTTCAACAGCTCAGTTCTTCATCAGGGCCATGTGTACGGCTTGGACGAAGGAATTCTCACGTGCGTGGATGTGAACACCGGCGAGCGCAAGTGGAAAGGCGGGCGTTACGGCTACGGGCAGCTACTTCTTGCGGGGGGTAATTTGATCGTGGTCACGGACGCCGGCGAACTTGTCCTGGTGAAGGCTGCGCCAGATCAGTTTTCAGAATTGGCCCGCTTCCAGGCGATCGAAGGAAAGACCTGGAACTACCCGGCGATCGCCGGTGGACGTTTGCTGGTTCGGAATGCCAACCAGATGGCCGCCTACAACATCGCGGCGAAGTGAAGCCTCTTTGCGATACTTTGCGACTTTGCGTCTTTGCGTGAAATGCCTTTTAAGCGAAGGGTCGGTTCAAGCAAAGGCGCGAAGCCCGCAAAGAGACGCAAAGTAGGATACAAGCTCAACAACAACGGAGTTTTTCAACATGAAACGCTTATCGATGCTTGGCATTCTCGGTTTGCTGTTGGCGTGCAGCGCGACAGTCTCCGCCCAGAAGCTTGATTTCAGCGGGTCCTGGACAATGGATCGCGCGCGCAGCTTCGGCATGCCGGGCAACATGAATCAGACCATGTCTGTCACGCAGACCGGCGACGAACTCCAGGTCGAGACCAAACTGATCCAGCCTAACAACGAGCGAACGGTCAAAGATACTTACGTTCTCGATGGCAAGGAGAGGGATTTCACACCACCGGCGCCGCCAAATGCTCCGGCCAATGCACCACCGCCAAAGGGAAAGCGCACCGCTTACTGGATGCCCGGCAACAAAGGGATTCTGGTGGATGACGTGGTGACGACCGAGACTCCAAATGGCCCGAGCGTCACCAAGACCACCCGCAAGTGGACCTTTTCGAGCGGCGAATTGGTTATCGACATGTACGTAGATAACCCAAACGTCTCTTACGAGGCGAAGCGGGTCTTTAAGAAGAATTGATCCATTGGTTCATTGAATCTTTGAACCGATGACTATGAACCAATGAATCAATGGATCAATGAACCAATGATTCAATGAATCAATGAGTCAATGGATCAATCTGCCTTCGCTCTCACCAACGACAGCAACGGCCCGGTCATGAACGTCGTAACCAGCGCCATCAATACCAGCATTGCAAACGCTCGGCCGGACAGGATTCCCAGATCGTAACCGATATTCAGGACGACCAATTCAACTAACCCGCGCGTGTTCATTAATGCGCCCAACGCGAACGCATCCCGCCAGCTCATTTCCGTCCATCGCGCCATCAACATGCTCGCGCCGAGCTTGCCCGTGATGGCGACCACGATTACAAGCGCGCACATCGCCCAGCTTTGCCAATCATTCAGCAGGCCGATTTGCAGTCGCAGACCTGTGAAGGCAAAGAACAACGGCAAGAGCGCGGCGGCGCTGAAGCTCCCCAGTTTTGTCTGGAGCAAGTCGCGGATTCCGGCTGTCGAAGGCATGACGACACCCGCCAGGAATGCTCCAAACAGAGCATGAATGCCGATCGCTTCAGTCATGAGGGCGCAGGCAAGTACAAAGGCGAGTGTGCCGGCGACCAGTGCGGGATGTTTCTGCGTCGTATTCCCGCTTGCTGACAAGAGTTGGGCAAGCATCGGCCTGATTACAAACCACATGACGCCGATGAATACAACGGTAAGCCCGACTGTCAGTAGCGAGGCGGCCACGCCGGTTGATTGGGCAATCGCGATCACCAAAGCAAGCGCACACCAGGCACTGACGTCATCAACGGCCGCGCAGGTGAGCGCGATCGCGCCGAGTGGCGTTTGCGAAAGCTTCCGGTCTTCAAGAATTCGCGCCAAAACCGGAAACGCGGTGATGCTCATCGCGATCCCGATGAACAAAGAGAACGCGGTGAAGGAAATCTGACTCGGCGCCAGCGATCCATAGACGAACAGCGAAAGCGCCGTCCCCAGGAAGAAGGGAACGATGATGCTGGCGTGACTGACCATGATCGCGGTGTGGGCCTTCTGCCGCAGGTGCGCGAGATCCAGCTCCATCCCCACCACGAACATAAAAAGCGCGACGCCGATTTGGCTCAGCAGCCTCAGCGGCTCCAAAGAGTTTGTAGGAAACAGAAAACTCATCGCTTGCGGCCAGATGAGTCCCAACACCGAAGGTCCGAGGACAATGCCGGCGATAATTTCGCCCATCACCCGCGGCTGACCAATGTATCGAAAGAGCGATCCAAAGATTCGCGCGGCGATGATGATGACGACCAGCTGCAGCAGCAGGAGGCTCAAAGAGCTTCGAAGATTCTGCCGAAACACTCTTTCGATGTAGGTCTGAACAAACCCGCCTGAAGATGACGAGTCGGGCATGGAAGCCCGAGTGGCTGAGTCAGTGGGCGCCGGGTGTTCGACTAGTGAAGGAGACACCGTAGACCGCGGGTGTTGGCGTGAACCGAAACTCAGGATCAGCCATATTCCGGCGCCAAAAATCAAAAGCATCGCCAGATATGTCAGGTAATGGCGCGTGTTGACTGAAGTTGGTTCCGGCAACTCGGGCCCTACGCGGCGATATCGACGTAAGACGAGTACGAGGAGGGTTCGGGGATTGGGTAGCCTTCCGCGCGCAAACCTTCAAGATGGAATTCAATTGCTTCTTGAATATTGCGTTCGACTTCTTCCTTGGTGTCGCCAACTGAGCCGCATCCAGGGATGTCAGGCGAAAAGGCCGAGTAACCTGTGTCCGTTTTTTCGACGATGATTAGATACTTCTTCATGGTTTGAGACCCGCCTGCTTCAGAATATTGTTCAGCGTTCCAATGGCCATGTCCTTTCCCGGATTTCCAGGCACCGTGATGATGCCAGCCTTCGTTGAATGTTTGTACTGGTGATGGCTTCCTTTGGTTCGCACCAAATACCACCCATCTCGTTCGAGCAGTTTTATAAGGTCGCGAACCTTCACTGAGGCACGATAAATCTATTGACAGCGACGGTCAATATCTTCCACCCGTCACGCAGAGTTGGGGCGCGTGTTTTCACTCATCACTATCACGGATCAATGCGGTTCGCTGCCGCTGCACCGGCCGGCGAGTTGTTATGTTGCCCTTTCTTCATGCCAGATTGGTCGCCGCTTTTCAATCCAAGCCCACATCCGGTTTGACCAGAAACTAGCCATCGTGAGCGTCACGCAAAATCCGTCCGTCGTCACGATATCCCACTGTTCTGCAGCATTCAGCTTTGAAATATCAAAATGCAAATGATGGCCGCCATCAAGCGTTGCAAAATGCAGAAGGTTGGACGAAAAGTATGTTATTTCGTTGACTGCCAATATTTCCAGCGGCGGATCATCGATTCGTACGCCATTGTAGTGCTGGTAGAATAACTTAACTTGTTGCGGGAATAACGTGCCTAAGCGCTGTTCGGCTTGCATTATTTCCGAGTCGGAAGCGGGAGTAGCCAGGGAATACCTTAACTCGCGGCGCGAAGACGCATTCTTGAATCTCAGCGGTATTTCTTCCAATAACATGGTTCGACTTCACTCTCGGAACGAAAGCGATATAACTCCCTTTCAACCCCGTCCCATAATACCGAAATCCGACAACATCTGCCCCAAAGACCCAACCCCTCAAGTTACCAGTTCTGTGGATCTCAATTGCTTACCACCAATGCAAATGTTAATTTTTGTCAAATGTTGATTTGTCGGTGAAACTCAACCGTCCGCCGAACCGTCTTATCATTTGAGCAGCCGCTCGGAGAAATCCCCAGAATCTCGAGAGCACGGGAGTTATGAGTACTAGTACAAAGGACTGAGAAGGGCATCGCGTACGCAAAAGAGCTAATGTCACCAGATAATCCTCAAACAAGCACGGAAGTCGGAAACTATTTCGTTTCGAATTATCCGCCGTTCTCGCAGTGGAAGCCGGAATTCGTCGGCGATGCGCTCGCGGCCCTCGACCAACCGCCACGCGTGAACGATCCGCTCGGCCTGTACCTTCATATTCCGTTTTGCCGCAAGCGGTGCAAATTCTGCTATTACAAGGTCTATACCGACAAGAATGCT
>DASUTF010000362.1:0-12605 GCA_036374695.1 Pyrinomonadaceae bacterium | reverse complement strand
ACAGTGGACGCGCCGGCGGACAGGAAAGCCCGGGTCAATCCAATCACGCCTTCACCTCTGACTTCCTTTCCCAATCCCGTGCGACAGGCTGAGAGCACGACCAGATCGGCACTCAACTTCAGATTAAAAATCTCGTAGACCTGCAACAGACCATCCTCCCGCGCATCCTCATCGAGTGTCAGGACGAGTCCGGAAAGTTGCGGCAGACGCTCGCTGATCAATCCATGCGTGGCAAAATGAATACGTCGTGCTGTCGAGAGATGCTTGTTTGACTTTACGGTCTCTTCGCTGGCTGCTGCGCCGAGATATAAAGCGATCTTTTCGGGCTGATAAAACTTCGCTATGCCGGTTACCTCGCGGCTCGAGTTCAATGATCAGAGGTCAAGGCAGACGCTCGATGGTCATCAGGATGGTGTAGGCGCCGCGGGGCCCCGAGTCTCTGTAGCGGGCTTCGAACCGGATCTCTCTTTGCCCTCCGGCGGATCGGAAAAGATCGGACACGGATTGATAGGTCAGCAGAAAAGTGTGGGGCACGAAGTCGAGCACTAAAGTGGACGGCGTGCCATCAATATTTTGCAAACCGAGTTGGAGCGAAGAAGAAACTCCGATGGGACGATCCTTATTCCGCGCGGCGCTGCCTGAGAGGAGCATCTCGAACCAGTCGTCCGACCCACGCGTAAGGCTGTAAACCCAGTGAAAACGCGACGCATTCCTTTGGAGATAATCGCGCACGTCGTAGGCGGCAAAACGGGCCCTGCTCTGAACTCGGTGGCGATAAAGGCGAGGGTAGTCCCCCGGTTCGTCGTTGGCGACCCAGATTGTCGGGCAGAAGATTATCGCGTTAGCGCGAGCCGCCAGTTTGAAATCCCCTACCTTCAAAGGGAGCCGCTCGGACGCTGGCTGGTCGACGGTTCCTTTAATCTCGTCGCCGGCTTTCAAACCTCCGTTCGGCCCCTGCGTACCCGCCTGGACCCGCGTGCGTCCGCGCTCGCTGTCGCCGTAAACCAGGCTCTTCCCGGCAGCCGTCCCCACCACGCGGCCGTCTGCGTTGATTTCCGCGGTATCCCACAAGATGTACGCGTCGTCGCCCGCGTCGAGCACTCCATCGTGCACCACGTGCTCCACGTTGAAGCCGATGATCTTCACACGGAAGGAGCCATGTCCGGGATCCGGCGTCGGTTGAGGTGTGGGGTTCCGGTCGCACGCGCCAAGCTCGATGACGACGGTGTACTCTCCCTTATTGTCGTTTTTATCACTGTCGTTGACTGTCAGCCACAGACGGCCGCCGGCGCGCACGCAAAACTCCTCCGTCTCGCCGTATGCATAGTCCGCTCGTAGATCGTCTTGGGGGTTCGTGCGGCTAGCGGTGACCCGCGCGACCAGACCGTAGCGGTAGGTTGTTTCTGCGGGGAGGCCCGAGACGCCGGAGGCCTCTTTACCCGCCGGCCCCAACGTCCCCACGTTCGCGCCGTAAGCGACCTCTCCCTCAGCGAACAGGTGGACCTTCTCGCCGGCTCTTACATCAAGCCCTGTGTCCAGCCACTCGGGACCGCCGGCTCCACCCGGAACGACATACTTTCTCCCCTGGAGCGGGACAGCGAAAGCAGACGTTTCCATGCGGCGCTCTGTCACAGCCAGCGCTGTAGTGACCAGAACAAATAAGGTGGCGATGGATATTATTTTCCTGTACACAGTTTTACTCCTCGAGTAGCCGGTTAACTGCGGGGTGCACAAAAGGAACGGCATCTCCGGTACTTCCGCGCCGTGGACTTTCTGTGTTCCGCCGCCTGATGTCATTGCCTCACCCCACGCGTTCGACCTTGAAGTAGAGCGAGTAGCTGCCTTCAAGATCGCGTGGCTCGTCATAGCGCACCTCGATCACACCCGGGCCGAAGCCAACATCTCTCGTCACTGCATCGCGCGCGCCTTCGTAGGTCAGGAGCAATACTTCGGGTTGAAAGGTGAAGCGACTTGGGGCCGTGGCGGGTCTGGCCATCCCGATGGGACGGTTTCGCCTGTCGTAGATTCGCTCATCCAGTGTAACTGCGCTTTCGAGACCGAAAGCGGCCCCGCCCCGCGGACGAAACTGATGCCGTGCATCAACGGATAGCGCGCGAGCGACGTTGATCCTGATCGTGGGCAGAGCCCTCTCGATCGAATCCATATACTGGTTAAACAATTCCTGGTTTCCATCCCACTCCCAAAGCGACGGGATGATCACCGCCGCGTTATGGATCGGCCGCAATTCGCCTTCGAAGAGAATGGAAGGAAAGCCAAAGCCGGGCCCGGCAGGCGTCAGTCCTTTCCACGGGCTGGCATCCGGGAAAGCGTCGCCCGTACGCAATCCGCCGCGTGCGCTGGCTGAGCCGGCTTGCTGGTATGTCGGGTGATTGTTCGTATCGCCAAATACGGGGCCGAAGACACTGAACGATCGTGTGGTTAAGCCGGTGTCACGGTCGTAGAAAAGGACGACCGGCACTTGAAATACTTCGTCCCGCTTACCGTCCGTCTCCAGCAGGGTATCCCTGGTCTCGTGATTGACGACAAAGCCAAGCAGCGTCACGCGAAACGTGCCAGCTTCGTCCCGCGGATTTGATGGGGGCGCTTGCCGCGCCGATGGACTAACGCCGTTCCCAGTTGGGTTGGGCCGCGCGAAATTCGGGTCTTTGCCCGTTGACTCACATTTGATCGAGAACCTGCCTGTCTCCTGGCTCGATTCGAACGGGTTCGGCGAAAGAACTTTAATCGCCTGCCAGCCTTCATAAGCAGGCAGCGCGTTCGCATCGCCGAGCGTCCAGGCAGTCGTGACGGATTGGCTCCCCGCCTCTTTGAATTCGAGCGTGTAAACCGGCGAGGTTGCACCGTCGCTGCGCGTGAAGGTGTAGGTGACGGTTCCTGGTCCGGCTGTTTTGATATAGCCGCTGAAGTTGACGGTGATCGGGCACGGTCCTCGGGGCCGCGCATCGTCGGCTTTGAGAAAGGCCGTGGTGACAAGTCCCTTCTGAGCAGACGCCGCGCCAGTCACGTTGAATAACAGATTCGTAGATGGGATCAGGAAGAAAGCCCTGAAATTGGCTTCCCACCTCGCCTTGTCGAGCCGAAAATCCTGTGCGGCCGCGGCCCCCGCGCCGATGAGCAGGGTCGTACTCAAGGCGAGGATGGTAACTGTGACAAGTAGTTTGCGTTTCATGGTGGTTCTCCTTCCATAAGACGGGCGAAGCGGTGGCTGTCGACGTTAGTGCCTGTTCAAATGCTTGTTAATGCTGGTCTCGCTGCCTGAACCGCATGTCACGTTGCCTGTGAAAACTCCGGTCGCAACGCGTTCAGTGCCTGCGAGGATTTCAAGGTTGATCACTTTGTTGGTTCCGCACTCTCCGCTGATCACTGCCCGGAAGGACCCGCTGGAGCTTCCACAGAAGGAGGCGCTAATGTAGGTAGGTTCGCCGATGAGTCGATAGCGCGTTCGGCCGTAGAGCACCTCGGGCTTCATCCCCGAAGGAATGGGTGGGCCGGCGAACCTGCCATCGTAAAAATAGGCGCCGATAACGTCCGGCCCTCCCGAACCTGAGGGGAGGAGGCTGCGCACCATCCAACTGCCGGAGGTGCTGGCATCCGGGAACCAGCCGGAACTAAAGGCAATAGTTAGATTAGGGTTACGGACCACTGTCAGCGGCGTGTATGGTCCCGCCACTCTATTGCAGGTCAGGGTGTTTGTTTTCGAAGTAATACTTCTTCCGTTAACCAGGGGAATAGTCTCAGGTAGCGGGCTTGTGAAAGCGGCTCTCCCCGGGCTGGAGAAAGTCAGGGTTACGAACAAAGTAGCTAGCATCGATTTCGTCAGTGTCAATTTAATCATTGCCTTTCCTCCGTTAGTCGTTAGGGAATTCACCTCAATTCAGCCGGACCTTCAATAACCACCCTTCTTGCGGTGCCAAGAATTTGCTAACATCGCGGCCACATCGCTTCCGGAACTGTTCGGTGCGTCTTCAACGACCTCTTAATGTTTTTTTAAACGAATTCTCAACACCGCCATGTCAAGCACAGTCAGACGCTTCGACAGAATCCCGGGAGTCGTGAACGCCGACGAGTTCTTACCCGGGAGCCAGCGCGGCGAATGCGTCATTTCGGCCCTCACTTATTTACGCGAGAGTCGGGGGCAAAACCCTCCATGCTTAATCGTCATTTTTTTCCGGACGTTCCAGACAGGAGAGGTTGGACCGTGATAGCGGGGCCACAGCGCAGTAGGACGTGAAATGAGCGACCCGACACAGAAGAGTGTCACCCAACTGCTTGTCGCGTGGAGCGACGGCGACCAGGCGGCGCTCAACCAACTCGTACCGCTGGTCTACAAAGAGCTGCGCCGCATCGCACGACTCCACATGGTGCGCGAGCGGGCGGCGCACACCTTGCAGACCACGGCGCTGGTCAACGAGGCTTACCTACGGCTGGTGGATCAGAAACAGACGCGCTGGCAAAACCGAGCGCACTTTTTCGCCATCTCCGCGCAATTGATGCGCCGCATACTGGTTGACTACGCGCGTCGACGGCAGTATCAGAAGCGTGGTGGGGGCGCGCTGCAAGTCACGCTGGGCGAGGCAGAGGTGCTCACGGACGAGCAAACGCCCGACCTGGTTGCGCTCGACGAAGCGCTGAAAAGTCTGTCCGAGATCGACCCCCGCCGCAGTCGGGTCGTCGAGCTGAGATTTTTCGGAGGGTTGAACATCGAAGAAACGGCAGAGGTGCTTAAGGTCTCGCCGACCACGGTCGAACGCGACTGGACAATTGCCAAGGCCTGGCTGCACAAAACAGTGATGAAGGATAAGTAAAGTCAGCCTTCCACTCGTCATTACTCGTCCCCTGGCCTGTTATGACTCCTGAACGCTGGCGACAAATCACTAACATCTTCGAGTCGGCGCTGCGGCGCGACGCGGCGGAGCGTGCGGTTTTCGTTGCCCAGGCGTGCAAGGGTGACGACTCTTTACGCCGCGACGTGGAAGAGATGCTCGACTCACATGAGCAGGCAAGCCACTTCATAGAAGAGCCGGCGATGAATCTCGCCGCGAAACTTGCCAGAGCTGACGAAGGCGCGTCGCTAGTGGGGCAAAGAGTCTTACACTACCAGGTGCTGTCCCTCCTGGGTGCAGGTGGGATGGGGGAGGTCTATCTGGCCGAGGACACAAGACTCGGACGACGTGTCGCACTGAAACTCTTGCCGGAGGATCTCGCTCAGGACGAGCAGCGTGTCAACCGCTTCCAGCAAGAGGCGCGCGCCGTGTCCTCCTTGAACCATCCGAACATTCTCACCATACATGAGATCGGGAGGGTGGATTCACGCCACTTCATTACCACCGAATTCATCGAAGGCGAGACCCTGCGACAATCCCTGAGCCGGGGAACGATGGGGCTGAGCTTCGCGCTTGATGTCGGCGTACAAATAGCCTCCGCCCTGGCGGAAGCGCATGAGGCCGGGATTATCCACCGCGACATTAAGCCTGAGAATGTGATGATCCGCCGCGGGCCAATCGTGAAAGTTCTGGACTTCGGATTGGCCAAACTCACCGAGAGAAGCTCGTCCGACAAAGACGCGCGGGTAAATACTGAGCCAGGCTTGTTGATGGGCACAGCCAACTATATGTCGCCGGAGCAGGCCCGAGGACTTGAAGTGGACGCGCGAACAGATATCTGGAGCCTGGGCTGTGTGCTCTACGAGATGACGGCACGGCGCGTACCGTTTGAAGGAGAAACGCCTTCGGACGTTCTTTCACTAATCCTGCAAAAGGAACCGCCTCCGCTCGCCCGCTTCGCGCCCAATGCCCCGGAGGAACTGGCGCGTATCGTAAACAAATCGCTCGCTAAAGACCGCGAGGAGCGGTATCAGACGGTCAAAGATCTTCTCATTGACTTGCAGAGATTGAGGCGGCGGCTGGACATGGAGGCTGAGTTGGAGCGTTCCGGCCGATCAAGCTTCGGTGGCGACGCGGCAGTGACCCGCAGCCGTGCGCCGGACTTTACGGCGGCGGAGTTACCGCAGCAAACGAGCGCGGCGGGCGCAGTACACGCAACCTCAAGTGCCGAATATCTAGTCGGTGAGGTCAGGCGCCATAAACTCGGTGTGTTACTAGCGGTCGCAGTGATTGCTCTCGCAGCCGTCGCCATCTTTTTTTACTACTCGCGCGCGAGTCGCGAGATCCATTCGATCGCAGTCCTTCCGCTGGTTAACGCCAGCGGCGATCCCGAAACCGAGTACCTCTCAGAGGGGATTACCGAGAGCCTGATTGACAACCTCTCGCAGCTTCCGAAACTGCGTGTGATGTCACTCAACTCCGTCCTCCGCTACAAGGGGCGCGAGGCGGACGCACAAGCGGTCGGGCGCGCGCTGGGTGTCGAGGCGGTGGTCACCGGCAGGGTGGCGCAGCGCGGCGACGGTCTGGTCATCAGCGTCGAGATGGTCGACGTCAGAAACAACACCCGCCTCTGGGGCGGACGTTACGATCGCCGCCTCTCGGACCTGCTGGCGGTACAGGGCGAGATTTCACGTGAAGTGCTTGAGAAGTTGCGGCTGCGCTTGACGGGTGAGGAGGAAAAGCGCGCTACCCGCCGCTACACGGAGAACGCGGAAGCGTATCAGCTGTACCTGAAGGGGCGCTACCACTGGAACAAGCGGACCGCAGATGACCTCTGGAAAGGACTCGATCACTTCCGGAAGGCGATTGAGCTGGACGCGAATTATGCGCTCGCCTACTCCGGGGTGGCTGACTCTTACTTCGCCTTGAGTATCGGAGGGCCGTTCGCGCCTGGCTCTCGGAGATCATTGGCGCTCGACGAAGCGAGGACAAAATCGCTGGCGGCGGCGCGGCGCGCGGTCGAGCTCGACCCAAAGCTGGCTGAAGCACACACTTCGCTGGGCGCCGTCCTGGAATGGTTCGAGTGGGATTACGCGGGCGCCGAGCGGGAATACAAGCGCGCCCTCGAACTGAATCCGGACTACGCGTCGGCTTACCAGCGGTATGGTGTCTTCCTCGCCACTACGGACCGACTCGACGAGGGAATTGCGCAACTCAAGCGCGCACTGCAGCTCGACCCGGCCTCGCTCCCCATCAACGCGGATTTGGGCTTCGTCTATTACAACGCGCGCCGGTACGACGAGGCGATAGAGCAACTCCGGAAAACGGTCGAGTTGGATCCGGACTGGCCGCGGGCCCATTCCCTGCTTGCCTTCTGCTATACACAGAAAGGGATGTACGACGAGGCCCTACGCGAGTTGCAGCAGATGCAACTGCCCGGACGAGGGCCAAACTTTGCGCGCCTGTATGTCCTGATGGGCAGGCGCGACGAGGCGCTCAAGGTTCTGGCCGAGATGAAGGAGAGGTCGAAACAGACGGGAAACGTCCCACACCTCGGTTTCGTGGCTATCTACACCGCTTTGGGAGATAAAGAGCGGGCGTTCGAATATCTCGAAAAGGCTTTCGCCGAACGCATTCCCGGATTGCGGAACATCAAGACGAGTCCGGTGTACGACGAGCTGCGCTCAGACCCACGCTTCGCAGACCTCCTCAAGCGCATTGGCCTGCCGCCGTAAACTCTCGACGGGAATTACGGCAAGTCGCGGCAAGAAATCGCTTCAAGTGTCACCGTGATTCAATTGCTTTGGATCTGATCGACGGCGTCGATTACCAGTTCGAGCTGTGTCAGGTACGCGCTGAAGATTTCGTTCGCCTCAGTTTCGTTTAGTTTCGAGTGTGGTGAACTGCTGAGTTCGAGAATCCGGTCAAACGACGCGACTTCCAGACCTAACTCATTTGCCGTGGAATGGATCGCATCCCGTTTCGTGACCGGAACTTCCCTGCCCCGCAGCATCAACACCGCTCGAAAAAGCGCCGCAAAACTGGACAAGCTCTCGACCATAAGCGCCGACAGCTTTTCCGCGGACTGGGCCGCGGGAAAATAGAGCCGCCGCAGTTGCAGAAACTTCGTTCTGAGTTCGTACTCGAGTTGGTGACGCAGGTTGGCGTCCGAAGTCTCGACTAACTGCATCGGATCTGAACCGTGTAGCACCCGCCGCGCCTTCTGCATTTGCAGAAACTCAATTGGAAAAACGTCGGCCGCGCGTTGCAATTCATCGAGCGAGAAATAAACGGGCATCGGCTGACTGGCTTTTGTCCAGACGCGTAAAGGCTCAACCGAACGCCGCAGGTCTTCCAAAGCGATTCGGCGCAGCACCACCAGCACGTTGTGATGTGCCTGGTCGTCGGTAGTGTCTTCGACCGCCGTTGAGCCGTACAACGTGATCGAGGCCAGGTTCTCGCCGTGCGCGGCGACTAAAGCTTCAACCAGACGCTGAAGAACTTTGGATTTGATGTCGTCTGTCATTTCGCCTGTGTCACCGTTTAGAGCCGGGCTACTGCCCGACTACGACGGCGGGTGGGGGCCCGCCTCTGAAACATTCCGACCCCACGGTGCTGCTACTTGTTGAAGTCGACCGTTGGCACTTTCTGGGCGCCCGGATCGGCCTGGAAATACGGCTGGGCGGGAAATCCCAAAAGGCCCGCGATCAACACCGTGGGAAATCTGCTCCGCGTCGTGTTGAAATCCTGCGCCGCCAGCGTGTAATCGCGTCGGGATGTCGCCAGACGGTTCTCAGTTCCAGCCAATTCATCCTGTAGTCGCAGAAAATTTTCGTTCGATTTCAGCTGCGGGTAATTTTCGGTAATCATCAGGAAGCGACCACCGCTGCCTAACAGACCCCCGTCGCGCATCGCCGTCGTCAGGTTTTGATCCGCGGCGATCTTCTGCTCCGTCGTCGCGTTAGGATTCCCTATCGTCGACAGCAGTTGCGAACGCGCTTCGGCAATTCGCGTGAAGACTCGCTCTTCGAGACCAGCAATGCCTTTGACCGTGGCCACAATATTCGGAATCAAATCAGCCCGCCGCTGCATTTGGTTCTGCACCTCGGCCCATTTAGCGTCAACATTCTGCCTCTTCGTTACCAGTCCGTTGTAGCTGCCAATGGCCCAGATGGCGAGGATCAGCCCGAACACCACGATGACACCCAGAACGATCAGACCAACTTTCTTACCCATTTGCGATTCTCCTTTTGATGTAGCTTAACTTAACCGCTGTCTTTGCTGTAAACGACGCGGCACTATTGCGCAATCCCGATGCGTCGGGATTGCGAATGCGCAAGTTAACACTTGCGCCACGTTATGTTCACCAACTTCCGCCGGCGCCGCCTCCGCCGAAATCTCCGCCGCCGCCGAAGCCTCCAAAACCACCCCCGCCGCCTCCACCGCCACTGAAGCCGCCAAAGCCGCCGCCAGACCAGCCACTTGAACTCGAGCCGCTGCGTCCGCTGAGCAACATGCTCAAGAGCAACCATCCGAGCCAGCCGCCGCTGCCCCCACCTCCGGGCCCGCCCATTCCGCCTCGGCGCGCTGCCGCGACGAGGCCCAGAATCACTAACGCAATGACGCCCAGCACAATGAGCGTCACACAGAAACCCGCCTTCGGCCGCGTCTCACGAGTGCGTGGCGCGCTCGCGCCGGGGGCGAAGATCTTATCGGTGCTAAAGCCTTGTTTGCGCGCCACCGTGCGGATGTATTCGTTGATCGTTTCGCGAACCCCACCGCTGTAGTCGCTCTCGCGAAACGCGGGTACTAGTTTTTCGCGCTGAATCTGGCCGGCCAGCCCGTCAGGAAGATCACCTTCGAGATGCCGGCTAACCTGTGTGAAGTACTTTCGATCTTTGATGGCGACCAGCAGGAGCAGACTGGGCTTCGTCGTGTCCTTTGAGCCGACGCCCCAGCCACGTGCGACGTCGCGCGAGTAATCAAAGATGTCCTGGCCGCTGGTGGTGTCAACCACCACAACCGCGAATTGAATCTTTTGCTCGCGATCGAGATTGGTGAGCGTCGTCTCGAGTTCGGTCTTTGTTGCGCGGTTGATTACGCCGGCATAATCATTCACATGGCCAGTCGGCGGCGGCAGCGGTGATTTCGTCGTTTGCCCGGACGCATTCACCGCCGTGAGCAGAAGCACGGCAAAAATCGCCCACATGTAATGTCTGGTTTTCAACGGTAATTAGCGGTCAGGGATATTGTCCGCAATTCAGGGGCCTTCGTAAACTTCGCAGGGTTTAAGATCGAAGAAGAAGTTTCAGTTGGCAGTTCTTTGTCACTGAAAAGGGACGCGGCTTTCGCGTCCGTTTTGTGGTTTATCACGCGCGGTACGCGTCCACGGCTTCGCGGAGCTTCACAATATTTTCGGGCGGGGCTTGCGGCGGCACTGAGCAAGCGGTGCTGAGCACATAACCACCGTTCGTGGATGCAGCCTTGATGCAGCGGCTGGCTTCTGCGAAAACCTGTTCAGGCGTGCCCAGTAACATCACGTTGACTGGATCGATGTTCCCCTTCAGAAATAGCGTATCGCCCACCCTCTTCTTCGCATCGGCCAGTTCGACGTTCCCGAGCGGCGGCGGATCAAGCGTATCGATCCCGTTCGTGCCGGTTTCCCGTATCAGTTCGAGCCGGTCGCCGATATTGCCGCAGGTGTGTGTGTAAATTGGAACGTCGAATTCGGCTTTGATGCCGTCGATGACCATGCGCTCGAACGGCAGGACAAATTCGCGGTACTGATCAGGGGAGATAAATCCCGCGCCGGCAAACGCCGATGAAATAAGAATTGCGTCGACTTTGTGAGCCGCTTGCTTTCTGCCGAGATCGATCGCGCCGCGCGCCAGCCGTTCCAGACACGCTTTGGTTTTGACCGGATCGTCGATCAGAGCAACCAGTCCATTCGTGTAATCAAGCAACTCAAGAAATTGCGTGAACGGCGAGAAGACCTCTGAGTGAATAGAGACCTCTTTGCCGGCGCGGCTGATAACGTAATCAATCGTGTCGAAGTGCCAGGACGGAAAGAAATCTCTTTCGTCGGCAGGTGTTTCGGAGAATCCCCAACCATACGGATAACTAAGACCGCTCAGGTCGTGCGGTTCGATATAGAAGAGTTTGTTCGGCTCAAGCTCTTCAAATGTCGAGAAGTAGCGTGTGTCGTCCTGGCGATAAACGTGCGGGTTGTCATCAGAGGGACAGACGGTGTGCCAGCCGTTCCGCCAGTGAATAATCTTCCCCTCGTCGCTTTCGTCAATTCGCTCGATGTAGCTGCGCCAGTTGGGATCGCGACCGGGCAGGTTAACGAGAATTCCATCGAACCCGTAACGCCGCTGAAGCGCGATGAGGGCGTCGCCGAAAGCCTCGGTTGAATGCCAGATGTCGATTTCAGATTGATCGCAATTCAGAAAATAATGCCCGAGTGAAAGTTGACACATGGCCGGCACGCGATCGGGCTCGCTCAGACGCATCGCGGCAGCCATGCGTTCTTTGCCGTTCATGGTTCAGTCGCCTTTGTGCTGTTTATGAGATTCCGCGCTTTCTCAACCGCATTCGACGCATTTCTGCCGTACGCGTCCGCGCCGATCTCTTCGGCAAAAGAGTTGTTTACTGGCGCCCCGCCAATCATGATCTTGATTCGGTCGCGCAACCCGGCTTCGGCCAACGCCGTGATGACGGTTTTCATCTGCATCATCGTCGTCGTCAGCATTGCCGACATGCCGACGATGTCTGGGTGATGCTCTCGCACCGCCTCGACGAACTTCTGCGCGGTCACGCCGACACCCACATCGATGATCTCAAAACCCGCCCCACGCAGCATGATAGCAACAAGGTTTTTGCCGATGTCGTGAAGGTCGCCCCTGACTGTGCCAATGATGATTTTGCCGGCCGGCTTGACGCCTGCGGCAGCCAGGAGCGGCTCGATCTGCGCGACGCCTGCTTTCATCGCGCGCGCAGAGGTCAGGACTTCAGGCAGGAACATTTCACAGTTGCGGAAACGATTGCCGACAACATTCATGCCGGCGATCAGTCCTTCGTCGAGAATTGTCTGAGGTAATAAGCCAGCTTCCAGAGCCTGAGCTGTCAGGCGCGTAACCGCAGTCGCGTTGCCGACGATTAACGCTTCGGAAAGCTGTTCGAGAATAGACACTTCATTGCCCCAGGGCGGCAGTTGTCAAACCCTCAATTAAACGACGTTATGAACGTGCTAGAACTTCCAGATTGCCCCCAGTCCCGCATCCCACATTCGCTTGTTTAGTGCAGGAATGTCTTTCTCCAGGATCTCAGTAGCTCGCGCTTTCAGTGAAGCCCATTGCGCATTCAATTCCTTCATCCGATCGAGCGACGGTTGATTGACTCTGGGAATGTCGCTCTCGGTCGCGTTGATCATGAAAAGATAATTGGCGGTGAACTTGTTCGGAAAGTTCTCGACGTCGTCGTACGCCTTAGACTTGCGCTGGATCATGTCCTCGTCCCACGCTTTCATCTTCTTTAGCAGCGCTTCGCCGTCCTTCTTAATCGCCGTGTACTTCTCGCCGGCCGGGATCGAATTGAGCAGCAACTCCAACTGTTTCTGCTTGTCGTAAAGGTCATTTACCATTCGATGCATGGTCGCCAATTCGGTTTCCATGCTCGACATCGTGCTGTGGTACTCGCGGTACGTCGCCGCATCAGTCGGATAGAGCGGGTTCGCGAGGATCTCGACCTCGGTCGAGAGTG
>DASUTF010000361.1:0-15536 GCA_036374695.1 Pyrinomonadaceae bacterium | reverse complement strand
ACGAACTGGGGAGCGACGCTATGGCGCCCTTATACGCCCGCCGCTGAGGCAAGTCAATGGTTTCGTCGGCCCCAATTTCTAGGGGCTTTTACGTGTACCGGCGGGATTATTCAGTTAGCAATCTGTTCTTTCCCTCTTGGCCCCGCGTTCTTAACGTACTTATCAAACCAGTTGATTCGCTCAGCCAGCACGTGCAGCAGCGTCTCGCGTCCGGCGTAACCGTGGGCTTCGTAAGGCAGCGTCACGTACCGCACGGTTGCGCCCTGCCCTTTCAAAGCCAGATAGAACCGTTCGGACTGGATCGGAAACGTGCCTGAGTTGTCGTCGGCTTCGCCGTGCATCAAGAGAATCGGATCCTTGATTTTGTGCGCATGCCAGAACGGCGACATGCGCGCGTAGAGCTGTGGCACTTCCCAGAATGTACGCCGCTCGCTTTGAAATCCAAACGGTGTCAGCGAACGATTGTAAGCGCCGCTTTCCGCAAAGCCCGCACGGAACAGACGCGAATGTGCGAGCAGATTCGCCGTCATGAATGCGCCATAGCTGTGGCCGCCGACGCCGATCCGATCTCGATCGCCGACGCCCATATCGACGACTTTGTCGATCGCCGCTTCGGCGCTTGAGATAAGTTGCTCGACGTATTTGTCGTTAGCCGTCTCTCCCGCGCCGATGATTGGCATGGTCGGATTGTCCAAAACTGCGTAACCCGACAAAAGCAGAAATAGATGCGAGTAGCCGCTGACGAGCGTGAATCGATTTGCCGAACCGGTGATTTGGCTGGCCGCGTCAGCATCGCCGAACTCGCGCGGATAAGCCCACAAGATCACCGGCAGACGTGTGCCCGGTTTGTAACCCGGCGGCAGAAACAATGTAGCCGAAAGCTTCACGCCGTCTTTGCGCTGATACGTCACAAACTGACGGGTGATGCCGCGAAGCTGTGGCTGCGGATCTTTGAAATCCGTCACGGGCCGCGTCGTGTTGCCCGCGAGGTCGTGAACAAAGTAGTTCGGCGCGTCCTTCTGCGATTCATGTCGCGTCAGAAAAGCTCTTGCGTCGTCATCAAGCGGGGCAACGACCGTCTCGTAAGATTTGCTGTCGCTGCGGAACAGACGCTCTTTCTCTAAGGTCTTCAGATTCAGACGATCGAGAAACGGCCGGTCACCTTCGGGTGACGCACCCTGGCCGATCAGATAGATTGAATCGCCCTTCTGCACAATCGGTCCGGTGGCGCCGCCTCCACCGAAGCCACCTCCGCCTCCCGCCGCTCCGGTGTTACGAGTCACGGGTGTTCCGGGATTCTCGTAAGCAGCGTCCTGCCGCCGCTCCCAAAGCTTGCGCGGCTGGGCGCCGTCTTCAAGTAGCCAGGTTCGAATCCGCCGTGTAGCTCGGTCAGACTCGCTTAAGAGCGTAATGCCCTTTTCGGTGAACTGCATCCCGGCCAGGCGCCATTCGGTCTTTGCGATTTCGGTTGCCGCACCTGTAAATGGCGCTCGCAGCGTCAAGATCCTGTCGCGGAACGGTGCCTTGTTTCTAAGGTCACCGCCGTCAAGCGCCTCAGCCCAAACGAGACTGGCCGGCTGATCGTCACGCCAACGATGTCCGCGCGGTCCCGTCTGCACGCCGTTGATGGGGATGCCTTCGCGCGACGGAATGTCAGCGAGTTTGCGCACGATCTCGCCGCGACGCGTCCACACTTCGACGTCTTCGGCAAAGCCGCTCATCGGCAGCAGGTGCGAAAACGGTCGTTTGATTTTTGAGATAAGCAGGTACTCGCCGCTTGGCGAAGGGGTGACACTATCAAAGAGCGCCGGCCGTCCGATCAGAATCTTGCGTGTGCTCTCGATGCTGTAGGCAGCGAGTTGGCTGGTGAAGTAGTACTCAAAAAGATTGTCGTCGTGCGCTGTCTTCAAAAGATCTTCGTAAGTTGGCGCGGGTGCGGGCTTACCCTGGTTCTCCTGAACGTTCGGACCCAGCGGCACGGTCGGTTCCGCAGGCGGGGCGCCGCGCCCGGCGGGAACGATCTTGCATATCACGATGGTGCTGTCGTGCAGCCAGTCACACGGATCGCCGCTCGCCGCGTTCAGCCGATCGAGACCGCTGACACGTCGCGTTTTACCGTTCGCGTAGGCGATCCACAGTTCGATGCCATTCGGCGTCGTGTTCAGGAACGACAGATACTCGCCGTTCGGCGAGAAACGCACGTTTGAAATGTTTGCCTGAGCCGGCACAGTGACCTTTGCTTCGCTGCCGTCGGCAATCCGCTTCAAAGTGATTGCGTAAATTAAACCGGTGCGGTGTGGCCCGTTCGTTTTTGGATTAATGCGCGCGCCGGCCAGCCGCAGCATCGGCCGCGACAGTTCGGCAATGGTTGGATACGGCCGACGATAAAGCAGCGCCAGCGTCTTTTTCGAAGGACTGAGGATCGCCTGGGGCAGAGGCGCGGCATCGAAGGCATCGACGACGTGTCGGGGCGGTAGTTGGTAACGCGGCGCATTTGTTTGTGCGATTGCGAGGATTGCAGTCGCGACGATCAGCAGCGCGGCGAACACACGATTTTGTTTTCGCACGATGGGCACCTCCGAATTGTGTTTGAGACTCCAAGCGAGGCGCGCGGATTCTATCAGAACCGAAGCGGCTGGGGTAGCACCATAATCCCGACCTGTCGGGATAACGGGCGGTTGATCGGTGTTTGGCAGAAACTTCAGGGCGGGATCAACGGCCCGCTACCCCAGGCCGTTCTGACATTACCCACGCACGAAGCGATACGTGATGTGCAAAGTCAGTTCATTGGGCGCGATCTCCGGCCGCGCGTCGATTGCTTCCAAACGCAGAGCGCCGCCAGCGGGTTTGATGTTCGTGTTGGTTGAGAGCTGTTCCAGCGTGAAAAGTTCAATCGGATTGTAGCGACGGTCGATCGTGCTCTGCACCAAATTCCGCAGCGGATCGTTCAGCAACCCGGGCGTGTTGTTCAGATGAATGTCGCGCAGTTGAAACCGCGCCAAAACCGCGCGCCGTTCGCGACTGAACTCCATGGTGATTTCAGCATCGGCCCAGCCCGTGAATTGAACACAGCCGAGGAACGTCGAGTAATAGGCTCCCGCGAACGCCAGCGGCCCAACGACGCGGCCATTCTCGAAACGCACGGCGGTGCGCACCCCATTTACTTCGCGCTTCAAACGAATTTCGCTGGCACAACTCGGCGAAGACTGCGCCCCACCGCTGGTCAGCGGCATCGACGGTTCCTGCAGGTGGTCGAACATGCCCACCAGAAAAGAATTGAGAAACTGTTCGTTGACCGAGATCGTCGCCCGCGGCGCCCTGTCATTCGCCCGTGCACCGAGGCCGCCCTCTTGAGCACGCGCGGCTGTAAACGCCGTGGAAATGGCCAGCAAAGCAATAAACAACTTGATTTTCATAGTGAACCGTATTTTGGGTACGCACGCCTCTGGCGTGCCATCTGTGTTGCACGCCGGAGGCGTGCGTACCAATCACAACCCGCTTTTCACGATGTCATGAAGACGAATCAGCCCCACGCATTTCGTTTCGCCATCAACTACCGGAAGCACGCTGATTTGCGAAGCTCGATCTTCCATTAGCCGCAAAGCATCGTAGGCCAGCATTGCCGGCGTTGCCACGACGGGATTGCGGGTCATCAATTCGTCGCAGGTCATATTCGCGAACGCGAGGTCTTTGGCGGCAATTCTTTGCAGCGATCGGCGCAGATCGCCGTCCGTGATCACGCCCGCCAAGCTCCCGTCGCTGTTGAGCACGTTCACGGCGCCCAGCCCGTAATGCGTAATCGCCGAAACGATTTCCATCCACGCGGCGTCAGGCGCAATCGTCGGATTCTCAGTGCCGCCGTGCATCAAATCCGCAACCCGCAAGGTCAGGCGTTTGCCCAACTGGCCGCCCGGATGGTTCGAAGCGAAATCGTTTTCAGTCAAACCCTTTGCCCGCATCAGCGTCATCGCGACCGCGTCTCCGATTGCCAGCGCGACTGTAGTGCTCGCGGTCGGCGCGAGATTAAGCGGACACGCCTCCTGATCGACTGAAGCATCGATCACGACATCTGCGCGTTGCGCGATGGAAGACTTCGCGTTGCCGAGAATCGCGATCAGCGGCACGTTGCGCTGCTTCAAATACGGCAGCAGTTCGAGCAGCTCGGCGGTCTCACCACTGTTGCTCAACATTACGACTGCGTCGTCGGAGGTAACAATCCCGAGCCCCCCGTGCAAAGCATCGGATGGATGCAGAAAGAGCGCGGCGGTGCCGCTGCTGGTCATGGTGGCCGCGATCTTCTGCCCGATGATTCCGGATTTGCCGACGCCGAGTACGATCACTTTGCCGCGGCACTTCGCCAGCAGGTCTATCGCCGGATCGATGTCGCTCGCCTGCAGCCGCGCTGCGGCTTTGGCAATCGCCTCGGATTCCGCGCGCAGCAGCTCAATGACTTGTAAATGCGTCTCGGACATGCGGGATGTTGATATACGAGTGTGGTGGCAATTTGCAAGGAGGGAGGGGTTAGGCGGTTCGGTAACGCTTCGCGGGATAGTTGTGCTCAACTCTGGCGCCTCACTGAAGCGAGGCGTGATGAGCGCCGTAAGGTCTCGTTAACCACGGCACTTTTCGGAATCTGGATCTATCACCTGCACCCTAAACCCTTTGTCCTAACTAACACTGGAACTACCTCTCTCCGCTATGCTAAATTTTCTTCTGCCCCGTGCCCGCGTAGCTCAGTGGATTAGAGCGCTCGCCTCCGGAGCGAGAGGTCGCAGGTTCGACCCCTGCCGCGGGTACCAAACTCTTGCCCAATCCTCGCGACTGTTGCCATGCAAGCTCAAGCTGCCATTAACCGCACGCACCTGCAGCAGACCATTCTGCTGGTCGAGGATTTTGACGATACGCGTCTGATGATGAAGCTCTGGCTGCAGAAGAAAGGTTATCGCGTAATTGAAGCCGAGGATGGCGAGCAGGCAGTCGCATTGGCGCAACGCGAACAGCCTGATTTGATCATCATGGACATGATGATGCCGGGATTAGGAGGCCTTGACGCGACCCGGCAAATCCGCGAGTATCAGTCTCTCCGTCAGACGCCAATTGTCGCCGTGTCGGCTTACGGCGCTGATGAATATCGAGCCAGGGCGCTGGACGCCGGTTGCACCGAATACGTCCCGACGCCGTTCGAGCCCGAAGCGCTGAGCCAGTTGATCGAGAGATTGCTCGCCCCATGACCCACCGTTCGCGATTCGCTCTTCACACTTTCTGTTCAATTCTTCTCTGTTTCGTCAGCGGTCTGAGTATCTCAGCTCAACCATGTTCCGTCCGAAGCGATCAGCTTTCGGATGCGCCTGAGCTTCGCGGATTTCGGCTCGGGGCGACGCTTGATCAAGTCAAAGCGCGTGTGCCGCAAGTCCAATTCGGCCCGCCTGACGAAATTGGTCTCACCAGGACCAGCATCAATCCGCTGTACGATCCGCAGTTCGACAAAGCGGCCTTCGCAGATATTCGCACCATCTCGTTCGATTTCCTGGACGGCAGGCTCACGACTCTTTGGATCGGTTACGAAAGTTCCTTCAAGTGGCAGTCAGTCGATGAGTTCGTCAGGGGAATCAGCAAATCGCTAAACGTGCCTGGCCCGTGGTCGCCAAAACGTGGTGGGCAGCTACTGCGTTGCGACGGCTTCACAGTTTACGTCGCGTTAATTGCCGGGAGCCCCAGCATTCGTCTGTCAGACGACGCGGCCGACGAAACGATCGCTGTGCGGCGCGAGGAAGTCACTGCCGCCGCTGAGGCGCGCGTGATTGCGGACAAAATCACCAAACTGTATTACCCTGCGGACTGCGAAGCGGCAGAAGACATTTCACCGCCGGATCGCATCGTCTTAAAGAACAAGGAAGAGGCCGAAAAGGCCGGCTACAAACTCGCGAAAAATTGTCAGTAGGTACGCTTGTGGCACAGACTTCAGTCTGTGATTCCAACCAATTGCTGCGACGGATATCCACAGACTAAAGTCTGTGCCACTCAGGAGGCCCCCATGCTGAAAGAGTTCAAAGAATTCATCGCGCGTGGCAGCGTGATCGATCTCGCGGTGGGCGTAATCATCGGCGTAGCGTTCGGTAAGATCATCACCTCGCTGGTCGAAGGCATCATCATGCCGCCGATCGGTCTGCTGCTCGGTAAAATTGATTTCGCCAACATGTTTTATGTGCTCGACAGTTCGAAAGGCGTGCCGGTTTCGCTCGCGGACGCGAAAACGAAAGGCGTTCCGGTGATCGCATACGGCGCGTTTATCAACGACCTCGTCAACTTTGCGATCGTCGCCTTCGTAATCTTCCTCTTGGTGAGATTTGTGAATAAGATTCGCCGCAAAGACGTTTCGATGAAGGATTGTCCGGAGTGTTTGACAGCGATTCCGCTGGCGGCCACGCGCTGCGCTGCGTGCTGTTCGGATTTAAAGGCGGCCTAAGGGCCGTCAACCTTGGGGATTAAGTAGGGAGGCCCGGGAGCGCACTTCCCCCGGGCCCATCGACCGCAGCCTACCAGAGCACTTCGATTTCGTACATTCTGGCTCCGCGGCTTGAGTCCTTGATCTCGATGACCGCCGTGAAGTCGTTTTCGCGCGACGGTTGTTGCAGGACCCGGACGGTACCGCGCCCATTGAGCTTGTTGACTCTGACCGTGTTGCGACGACGCGGCAGCGGCGAAGTGAAGTTGTAGACCGCGTCGTTGTACTCTGTGCCGCCGATCGTCCGGACGTCGACATAGCCGCTTCGAATAACCAACTGCACATTGTCATCGACGGTTCCGCGCCAGTGTAGACGCCCGGAAGTGGCCTCGCCTTCACCCTCATGCAGTCCGCCGCCACTACCTCTACCGTCCAACGTTCGCTGAATATCGTCAACCGTGCGCCGCACATCATTCCATCGGTTGCGACGCGCGAAGTCGCTGTCGGCGCGAGTGAGTAGACTCGCCAGGATTGCGGCCCCGTCTTTCAACTCCGGCTCGCGGCGCCGGTCACTAACCATGCGGCGGAAAACTCGCGCCGAAGCGCTGAACTGCTGCGCCAGATAGAGAGCCTCCACGTCGCTCCGGTTGCTAAAACTACGGGAGCGATAGTCTTCGTAGATCCTCTCAGCCAAATCAATGGCCTGCTCATCGAGTAGCTGGGCCAGGCTGGTGAGCCGAGCGGGCTGCGCAGGGGTCGCCACAAAGAACAACGTCAGCAAACAGCCCGCGGCAAAGATTTGCAGGAAATTTCTCATAACTCCTCCTTCAGGATGCATTTCAGATGAAGCAGCATTCTACGATGCCTTTCAAGTTCGACAAACCGGCTTTTGTTGCTTTGCAACCTTGCCCTTTGTGTGCGTTTGCCCCTTCTTTGACGACGGGCTCACGCAAAGTACCGGCGCGGCTTTACCTCAAGAGTGGTTAAGGGCTCACCTCCATCTGGCATTACAACCCGAAGGGTTGTCAGAGAGTAGCCGGAGGTCGGAGCGAAGCGGAGACCTCCGGATCGGCGCGTTCGTTAGTTGCACCCTGAAGGGGTGCCAGATAATCCGCGAATTCTTGCATCCCTTCAGGATGCTCAAATCACTTGGGCCCGCGGTTCCGGCGGTCTGCGACCACCGGCTACTATCTATCAGCCCTGCGGGCTGAAGAAGTATTCGAACTCTAAGGTACTTTTGAGGCAAAGCTTACCGGCGCCGAACACCAATTCGCCTGTCGTGTCCTATTTTTGAGATTCTCTGCGGCTTGCTCAGCGCTCTCGGCGTCCCTTGCAGTGAGTTTTTCCCGGCACTATTCACCTCGGAGTCGCAGAGAGTCCGCAGAGAGTACTGAAACTAGAACCACTACCAATTCACCTTCTCACCTTGACCCGCTATCGTGCGCTTCTTAGAATGAACTTTCCCTCTAAAACCCGCGTACATGGATTTATTAGCCAGAAGGAGTGACTTTGTATGAGCACGTCTTATCAGGAACCAACCGATGGGTCAGAGCAAAGGAATGAATTGATCATGCACGAACCAGAACCAGAACCAATTGACGACAAATCGAACGCCGGCAACTCAATGCGCGACATGGCAGCGCGAATTCCCGAGCAACTTTCGGCAATTGGCCGTGACATCAGCCGGACAATTGAAAAAGCCATCTCCGCCAAGGACGATTACATGTTGGCGGTGAAGGTTTCCGCGGACGCTTCGCACAAGTTGGGTCAACTGGTGCAAGCAGGTGTTTTCGGTACGCGGGCTGAGGCCGCTTCGTTTTTGATCGACCAGGGCATCAAGACCCAGACCGATTTGTTCGAGCGCGTTGAACAGAAGCTCGCGGAAATTGAACGCCTGCGCGCCGAACTTCGCGGCATGGTCGCCGAAAAGAAAACGGACGAACCAGCTGCGTAGGAACCCATGCGACTGGAGCGCACGTGGCACAGACTTCAGTCTGTGAATTCAAGAATGGGAATCACAGACTAAGATCTGTGCCACTGCCCCGTCTTTGTTAATCCCCCGCGCGACGCGGTACACTTCCCCGGTCATTCCACTTCATTCTTGTTGAGCGGCATCGCGTGCACAATTCTTTTCACGTTCCACACACATCAATCGAACAATTCACGCTCGAGAACGGTCTGCGGGTCGTCCTCAACCAGGACCAGTCCATTCCGGTAGTTTCTGTCAGCGTTTACTACGACGTTGGCTCGCGAAACGAGCCCGAGGGGCGGACCGGCTTTGCTCACTTGTTTGAGCACATGATGTTTCAGGGCTCTGAGAATGTCCCGAAGGCTGCGCACTTCCAGTACATCTCAAACGCCGGGGGCACCATGAACGGAACGACGTCCAGCGAACGCACCAATTATTTCGAGACTCTGCCGGCCAGTGAGTTGCCGCTGGCGCTGTGGCTGGAAAGCGATCGCATGCGTTCGCTCAACGTGACGCAGGAGAATCTCGACAACCAGCGCGAAGCCGTAAAGGAAGAAAAGCGTTTGCGCTACGACAATCAGCCTTACGTAAACGGTTTTCTGCGCTTGTTTGAGATGAGTTTTAAGAACCCGGCCAACGCGCACTCGACGATTGGCTCGATGGAAGACCTCGATGCGGCGACCGTTGATGATGTGCGCGAGTTCTTTCGGGTTTACTACGCGCCGAACAATGCCGTGCTTTCAATCGCGGGCGACTTCGATCGCGCTGAAGCGGAGGGGCTGATTCACAAATACTTCGCGACGATTCCGAGCCAACCTGCGCCGCCTCCCGTTGATGTCAGCGAACCGGTCGAAGTCGCGGAACGCCTCGACACATTCGTTGATAAGCTCGCCCCGGTGCCCGCGTTCGCGCTCGGCTGGAAGATTCCGCCGCGCCGCACGCCCGCTTTTTACGCGCTCTCGCTGGCCAGCCATCTGCTGTTCGAAGGAGAAAGCGCGCGGCTTTATCAGAAGCTAGTGAAAGGCGAAGAGTCAGTCGTGCAAATCCAGGGCGGCATCGACGAACGTCGTGGGCCGTCTGGTCTGTTCATCGTGGTCATTCCAAAGCCGGACAGTGAAGGCGCCCAAATTCGCGACAGCATCTTCAAAGAGATCAAAGACCTGGCGACTCGCGGCCCCGGCGAGGAAGAGATGGAGAAGCTGCGCAATAATCTCTTCAATGGCGCCGTGCGCAGCCGGCAGTCTTCCCAGTTCCGTTCACAACAGATCGCCGAGTTCACTCTCTATGACGGCGACCCTGACCTTTTCAATACTGAGTTGCAGAGTTATCTCGACGTGACCGCGGACCAGATCCGGGACGCCGTGGCGAGTAACCTGGATACCGACAATCGCGTGTTGCTCGAGATCGTGCCGGCTGCGATTGAAGCTGCGCCAGCGGCGCCCCAACCGCCCGGCGAACCGAAACAACCGACGGCGCCGCCTGCACAGGTTCCGCCTGCGCCGGCGAAAGAACCCTCGCCCACCGGTCCGATTGCAGCTTCCGGCGAACAGCCGGCGATGAAACAGTAGTGCTACTGACTGGAGCGCAAGCGTCTCGCTTGCAATCTTCAAAACTAGACGACGACGGCAAGCGAGACGCTTGCGCTCCAGTCACCGGCGAATTAACTCGTACAACAAACGCACCGGCAAACCCATCACGTTGAAGTAGTCGCCCTTGATGCCTTCGATGAATCGCGCGCCTTTGCCTTGAATCGCGTAGGCGCCGGCTTTGTCCATCGGCTCGCCAGTCGAGACGTACCAGTCGATTTCGGCGTTGCTCATCGGCGCGAATCGCACTTCCGTCATTTCGACGTCAACTTCCCCTGCTGATTCTGAGATTAACGCGACCCCGGTGAGCACTTGATGCCAGCGGCCTTGTAACAGACGCAACATTCGCCTGGCGTCCTCTGAATCGCCGGGCTTTGCGAGAATGTGTTCATCAACCACGACCGTTGTGTCAGCGGCGACTATGGGTCGACGCGAATGAACGTCACCGGCGGCCCTGGCCTTTGCGTCCGCGAGACGCGCCACGTACTCACGCGGGCTCTCGTCGTTGCGCAACGATTCGTCAACTTCAACCGCGCCGACCTCGAAAGGCCAGCCAATCATTTCCAGGATTTGCGAGCGTCGCGGGCTGGATGAAGCCAGCAGCAGCTTTGGCAATTGAACCGCTGAGGCCACAGTCGCAGATGAGATCTCACTTAAATCAGAACCTGCGCGCGCGTTGGTTTGGTTGTTTCGCGAATCTTCCATTACACTCCGAGACCGAGGTTTTTGGCTCGTCATTCTGAAAGTTTTTGGCCTGAAGTTCAAACGTAATCATGATTGATGCAGTTCTGCTTTTGCCAAAGATACTCGCGGGCGCCGGCGAGAACGCGGACCTTATGGAAATAGCCGCGAAGATCGCCTGGCGGAGAATAGCCGGTGAAGGCCTGCGCGACCATGCCGTTCCGGGTCGGCTTCAGGAGAAAACTCTGACTGTGGCAGTTGCGGATGTGGCCTGGCAAAAGCAACTTCAGCCGATGTCCGCTGAGTTAGTTTTCCGTATCAATAAGTTACTGCGACAGAAGGTTGTTGAGCGGATCGCATTTCGCATCGATCCGCGCGCGCTCAGCAGTCTTGCCGTGCCACGTCGTTCCCCGCGGAGAGTTTCCGAGCCGCTGCCAACGGGGATCGTTTCATCAGCGGCCGGCATCGCCGATCCTGAACTGCGCGAGCGCTTCATGCGCGCGGCCGCAAACTGCATCGAGAGACGCCAGAGTTTTAAAACGGACAAACCCGAATTTCGAATTCCGAAATCCGCAATCTAAGTTATGCCTATTTCCGAATCTGACATCGAAAAGATCGCGCAACTCGCGCATTTGGAAATCACTGACGACGAGTGCCGCACGTTCGCGCCGCAAATCGCTGGGATAGTCGCTTACGTGGAGCAACTCAACGAAATCGACACCGTGGGAATCGAGCCGGCGCTCGGCGGTCTGACGCCGGAAGGCGAACGCACCGAATCAGCGCGCCCGGACGAAGTGCAGCCGTCGCTCGGGCAGGGACTCGCGCTCGATCAGGCGCCCGATGCAGCGTCGGGACACTTTCGCGTCCCGAAAGTCCTTGGCTGATTACGTTTTGGCGGCCTGCAAACAACCGTGAACAAAACCATAACGACACTTCGAGACGAGATCAGCAGCGGCAGTCTGACCGCCCGCGCCTTAGTCGAGTCTGCCGTCTCGTCTGCCGAACGATTGAACGATGAGCTGAACGCGTTTCTTGAAATTGATCGACCCGGTGCGCTTAAGCTCGCTGAAGAAATCGACGACAAGATTAGAGCCGGCGACGCACCCGCATTGTCCGGGATTCCAATCGCCGTCAAAGACAACATCTGCGTAAGAGCGCTGCAAACGTCCTGCGGCTCGCGCATCCTGGGACCGTACAAGCCGCCGTATAACGCCACCGCGATCGAACGCCTTGTCGAAGCCGGCTCGGTGATTATCGGTAAGACCAACTGTGACGAGTTCGCAATGGGGTCTTCGAACGAAAACTCGGCGTTCGGCCCGGTGAAGAATCCTTGGGACACTTCGCGTGTGCCGGGCGGATCATCGGGCGGATCGGCGGCGGCCGTGGCAGCGGGAATCGTTCCGGTCGCGCTTGGCTCAGACACGGGCGGTTCAGTGCGCCAGCCCGCTTCGCTTTGCGGAGTCATCGGCGTCAAGCCGACTTACGGCCGAGTATCGCGTTACGGTCTGGTGGCGTTCGGCTCTTCGTTGGATCAAATCGGCGTATTCGCCCGCAGCGCATTTGACGCTGCCGCAGTCTTGCAGATCATCGCCGGCCGCGACCCGCATGACGCGACGACTGCGGATGTGCCTGTACCGAACTACATCGGCGAAACCGAAAAGAATATCGAAGGGATGCGCCTGGGAGTTTCGCGCACATTGTTGGGCGAAGGTTTGGACGAAGAAGTACGCGCGGCTATCGAAAAAGCGATCGGCGCGTATCGCGGTCTGGGCGCGGAGATTGTTGACGTCGAATTGCCGCACGCGAAATACGCGATTGCGGTTTACTACATCATCGCCACGGCCGAAGCGTCGTCGAACCTGGCACGCTACGACGGCGTCCGCTACGGCTTCCGCGCCGAGGAAGCTCCAGCATTGCGCGACATGTATCGCAAAACTCGCGACCAGGGTTTCGGCGCAGAAGTGAAGCGACGCATCATGCTGGGAACATACGTGCTGTCTGCCGGTTATTACGACGCTTACTATTTGAAAGCCCAGAAGGTGCGCACGATGATTAAGCAGGACTTTGCCACGGCTTTCGAGAAATGCGATGCGGTCCTGACGCCCACGGCCCCGAGTCCCGCTTTTCGTTTTGGTGAGAAGGTCGATGATCCTCTGGCGATGTACCTGAATGATATTTACACAGTGACCGCTAACCTTGCGGGCATTCCCGGGATCAGCGTGCCCTGCGGTTTGTCGTCCGAAGGACTCCCCGTCGGGCTGCAACTGCTCGGGCCGTACTGGGGCGAAGGGACGCTGTTCCGTCTGGCTCACGCCTATCAGGAAGCGCACCCTCTGAACGCGCAACCAAAGATTCACGCTTGATCGATTTCCTGAAAAAGTCTTAAGTGGCGCAAATGCTCTTCGATCGCTCTTTCATCTCAGATAGCTTCAACAAGCTGCGAAGCAGTGGAGGCAGTTAAGCCCAAGGCGAGGCTGTGCGAGCCTTGGGTAACGGGTGAGCACAAATTGTTTGGAGCCGCGGAGCGGCGACGAATAACCACTCAACGAGAATGAGATGTCGCCCGCTTCGCGGGCTCCGCGGATCTAAAACGGACCTCGGTGCCCAAGGCTCGCAAAGCCTCGCCCTGGGCTTAGTTAAGACCGCTGCTTCGCAGCTCGGCGAGTTGTTCGCTCGCGCGCCCTCGCTTTTTGAGCAAAGCCAACGTGATTGATTTCCAGATAGCCGTTTCAAACTCAACCTAGTTGCTGTCAGGGAACTTTCGACGAAACTCCTCTGACCGCCGTCGCAATTCCAACCAATTCTCGAACAGCGCCGGCGTCTGCAACCAAACCTTCAGCCATTCGGCTATTTCGGATTGCTCAACGCAAACTGTCTCGTCCAGTTTGCGACTCTTTCCCATTGCTTCAGCCCGTTGGCGCGCATCGGCGGCCAATGCTCTCAACTCATTAAGTCCTGTCTCATCATCATCACGCTGAAACTCTTGCCTTAGCTTCTCCAACTTGCTGATGAGCACGCCGGCATCCAGGATATTCAGCCGGGCGCCGGACAAAAGCGGCTCGACTGCCGCGAACTTATCCATTCGGCTGTTTACAAGCGGTTCGCGCCAGCGCACGTCAGATTCAATAATCTCCGGATGCCGCAATTCGGCCCCTTCATCCGCCAGGAGTCTCGCAACCTCCGCCGGACTAATCGCTGGAGTTTCAGAGCTTTTGGCCAACTGGCACTCAACGTTTTGGAGAAACTGCGCGTCCACCGGCGGCCGGCCGAGTTCCAGCCAGAGCTTCACAATAGATTCGCGCGCGGCTTGCGCGGCGACGGACTTCCCTGGGCGTTTTAGGTGCGAGACTTCCATGCTTGAGCCGGAAAGGCTAGAATTCGATGTATTCGAAGCTTGCTCTAGCAACGCCGCCAGAGTCAATCACGTGAACAACCCTATGCATCGTTCGATTCGCAACAGCGGACGCCTATTCTTTCCCGTGGCCGCGGGGTTCGCCATGCTTCTCGCCTCGGCGGCAATCAACGCGCAAGAACGGACGACTCTGCGCAAGGTTGAGATTCTCGGGCTGCAACGACGGTCGCCGGATCAAGTAATCGCCACCAGCGGCTTGAAAGTCGGTGAGTTGATCGATGCCTCAATGATCGACGCTGCCGCGACCAGGTTAATGCGCTCCGGTTGGTTTCAGAGCGTCGATTACCGCGTGCGCACCGCCGACAGTGACACGACTGTCGTATTCGAAGTGACGGAGAAGGTCGCGGCTAGCAGCGTTGCCGCTGCCGAAACCTTCGGCCAGGTCGTGTGGAGCGGTAACGCGGCCTTATCAAGTGAGGATCTGTTTACCGCTTTCGGTTTGCGAGCCGGCGATCCCGCCCCGCAAACAAAGATCGAAGAAGGCCTCGGCCGCGTCCGCAAAGCTTACGCGCGCCGGGGCTACCTCAGAACTGAGGCGCTCGTGACGCGAGAGGTTGTCGGCGGGCGCGTGAATCTTCACATCACCATTCACGAGGGCCCACAGTATCGGATGGGCTTCCTGTCGATAACCGGTCTGGGGCCGGCCGAAACAGGTCAGTTGAAAAGCAGGTGGACGCTGGCTGCCGGCGCAGTGTTTGACGACTCGTATTTGGAACAGTTTAGAACGACCGTCCTGCGGCCATTCGTCGCCAGCCGCGCGCAGCGCACCGGCATTCGTTCGAAATTTGAAGTCAACACCACACCTAACTCACAGAAACAAACTGTGGATGTCATCATCACGTTCAAATGATTGCCGACCTCACCGACGCCCGCGATGAAAAACACGCGCCGTCGCTCCTCGCGCAGGTAACTGCCAAATTTCAGGAGAAACCGTTCGTTCCGGCGCGCTTTTTCACGCAGGGCGACATGCAAACTCTGGCTGCGTATTTCTGGCCGGGAAGGTTTCGCCCGCGCGATGCCACCGAAGACGAAGACCGCCTGTTTGAAGTCGAACCCGGCAGCCAGGTGCTGGCGCGTTGCCGCTGGCAGCCAGACCGCACGCAGCACCCAACCCTGGTTTCGTGGCACGGGCTTGAAGGCTCAGCCGCGTCCGCCTACATGCTGACGACAGCCGCGAAGACTTTCCAACGGGGCTTCAATGTCGTGCGCATGAACATTCGCAACTGCGGCGGGTCAGAGCATCTGACACCGACGCTTTACCATGGCGGATTAACGCACGACTTGCGCGCCGTCCTCGTTGAATTGATTAATCAGGATCGTCTGCCGCGCATTGTGATCGCGGGATTTTCGCTCGGCGGTAACCTGGCGTTGAAACTCGTGGGCGAATGGGCCGACGAGGCGCCTGAGCAGTTAAAGGGTGTCGTCGCGATTTCACCCTCGGTC
>DASUTF010000360.1:0-5787 GCA_036374695.1 Pyrinomonadaceae bacterium | reverse complement strand
GGCGTGCGTACCGAAAGTCCGGCATGCTCTGGCACGCCAGAGGCGTGCGTACCGAAAGTCCGGCATGCTCTGGCACGCCAGAGGCGTGCGTACCGAAAGTCCGGCATGCTCTGGCACGCCAGAGGCGTGCGTACCGAAAGTCCGGCATGGCTCTGGCACGCCGGAGGCGTGCGTACCGAAAGTCCGGCATGCTCTGGCACGCCGGAAGCGTGCGTACCCCCAAGATCGAGGCAACGCGAACTCGCGATTTCCGCTTCGTATGTGTGGGACTGGTTACGACAGCACCTCCGTGATAAGTTGAAGGCCTATCAAAATGAACATTGCTCGATCAGCTACAGCCATTGCATTGCTCGCGCTTTTTGCGCTTGCCGGGGCCGCCGCCCAGGAAAAGGAAAAGGACAAGGACAAGGACAAGACCACCGGGGCCGTAAAAGGCAAAGTGCGTGTCGAGAGAGGCTCACCGGTTGGCGTTGCGGTGATTCTGCGGCGCGGTGAGGAGGAGGTGCGAAGGGTCGAAACCGATCGCAAGGGCGAATTTACGATCGCGCGGGTCCCGCCCGGGATATACGGGCTCACGTTTCGCAAGCCGGGCCTGGCCGTTGGATCGATCGAAAGCGTGGAAGTGAAGGCCGGCAAGGTGCGCTCACTTGGCGATCGTCTGGTTCTGTCGGTCGATCAAGGTTCGATCACGTTTCTGCGCGGCAGTGTTTTTACCGAAGGTGGCCGGAGTGTTCCCGGTGTGCGGGTTGAACTATCGCGAGTAATTTCCGACACCTCAGTTGAGAGGCTTGATTCGCGGAACACAGGCGAGACCGGTGAGTTCGTTTTTCGCGTGCCGCCTGACGCGGCCAAGTACCGGCTAACACTTAAAGCCGACGGCGCTGAGCCGGCGTCGAAAGATGTCGATGTCGATGCGGCGCTTGTATATCGCGTGGCGCTTATCTACAAACCGAAACCGTAGCGGTAGGGTGCCGGGTCAGGTGCCGGGTGCCAGGTTCAGGTGCCGGGTGTCAGGCGGCGGGCATCAGGCGGCGCACGTCGACACCTAATACCGGAAACCCGATACCTGATACGCGATACCCGATACCCGATACCTGAAACCCGATACCTGAAACCTGACAATGTCCGATCGCGAAGAGTTTCTGACTGCCAAGCAGCTCGCTGAGATCCTACAAGTCAGCGAGACCACCGTGCGTCGCATGGCCCAGAAGCGGCGGATTCCCTCCGTGCGACTAACGCCCCGCATCATTCGTTTTCATCTCGATGCTGTTCGTGAGGCGCTCGACGTGCCGCGTGTGACGCGGCCGAGCGGCAAGACTGACGATGCTCAATTATCGTTTGAGGATTTGATGTCGAATTGAGTGGCACAGACTTCAGTCTGTGGTTGGGACGGGTGAAATCACAGACTGAAGTCTGTGCCACTATCAGCGCCGGCCCATCGGGATCTCAACCCACTTTCCGTTCTGATTGATATAGGCCTTCGGGCTGCGAATGGGAAACCGCCGCGCAAACGAAGGGTTCGCTTTCAGGAAGCGTTTGATCGTCGCATTGTCGCCCGTCGCCACGCGCCATTGACCGTCTTCGCGAACCAGGTACTGCTGGACGACAAGTTTGCCGTCTGCGTTGAGCGGCTTATTAACGCGTGCGTACATCGTTGTGTCGGCCACGGCCAGGTCTCCGGAAACGCGGACGGCGCCGATTTCGATTCGCTGGAGCTGATAAAGATTGCTCGTGCGTTGTAGGCCGTTGACAAAGCGGTCCTTCGTAATGCGAGAGCGAGAGGATGACGGTAGCGAGTCGTAGAGCGCGGCGTAATTGCCTGATTTCAACTGATCGAACACGCTCTGAATTGTGGCGCGCGCGCTGCTCTCATCGGACACAAAGGCCGCGGCTGGTTGACACATCGCGCAAATGGCGACGAAGGCCAACAACAAAGCCCCGAATACTGGGTTAGTCTTCAATATCTTCATCTCTTTCAACCGGTGATTCCGCTGCCATCCTGGCGCGCGCCTGCGCCCGGAAGCTGAGAAGCCATGCCACGATCCCCAAAGTCGCAGTAACGAATACCGCCGTTAGATTGTTCCACCAGAGCAGTACGGCGGCAGCGAGCAGAAACAAGCCGGAGAGAATTGTGAACACGCGCTCTGCCGTCATCACTTCACTTCGACTGCTACGCTCGTGTTAAGGATTGCCGGGGGAAAACACTTTTCATGATCGCAGGCTTGAATGCGCACCTTTAGAGGCAGGGAACGCGACCCCTTGCCGGCGATCTTGAGCGGAAGCCTGACCTCGACCTGGCCTTCATAGACGGCCAGCGGTTCTTCCGCAAACTGAAATTTTTGTTTTTTCGCCGGCGGGTAGATTGCCTTTCCGACATCCAATCCCTCCACCTTATCGGCGGTCACTTCCGTTGCGATTAAGTAAGGATACGTGGCCGGATTTGCATTGACGTGATAACCCGCCTCGATATTCAGCATTACGAGCGCTTCGCCGTTATTGCCGCCGGAAATTGCGGTGCCCGTTCCACCGAGGCTCACGACATCAGCCGACGAGCGGACCTCGCGTTGACCGGTTTGAGAGGCAGCCGGTCCCTGATTGCTCGCAGGCTGTGAGCAGCCCTGGAATGAGAACGCAATTGCGGCAACCAACAAAGAGGCGCCGAACCTCAAACGGTTCGCGCGCCGTAGCATGAAATGAGCAAGTTTAAGTTGATGCAAGTTCACGCAGCTTTGACCTCTTCCTCGCGTGGTCCTCCACGACGGGCGCGCTTAATGAAAAATCGGGCAATCAGGGCTGCCGGCAAAACTATCAAAATCAAAATCGGCAAAAGCGCGACGACCACCCTTATCAGAGCAAGAATTATCGCAGCGGCCGCGTCAACGCCATCAGAGAACGCAGACCGGATGCCGTACATGAAGCCAGTAGCATTTACGATCTGAGTAGGGGTTTGCAACGTGACATTGATAGTCGAGAGAGTTGCCTGATTTTCGAGGAAGCGTCTCCGCCCCTCGATCTTTTCAATTTCAGTTCGTACTTCCGCCAACTGCCGCTGCACATCCAGCGCCTCGCCAACGGTATTGGCGCGCTTCATGATTTCCAAAAACTGGCCTTCAAGTGCCCTCTGGTTCTTGATTCTGGCTTCGAGATCGATGAATTCCTCGGTGACATCCTGCCCGGTTCGCTTGTCTTGAAGCACGCGGGTTGCCGCACTGCGGATTTCTGTCATCGCTTGTTCGAATTGCAGGGCCGGCACGCGGACCACCAGTTTAACGGATTGTGTGGGTTTCGATTTGTCCTGGGTGTCCTGTTGAGACATCTCGGAAGTTACAACGAATCCGCCTCGCGTTTCGGCGATTGAGAAGATTCTGCTTTGGGTCTCAGATGGCGCGGATACCTCGAGAACGAGCGTGCCGTTGCGAATTATCTTTCGGGTAACTGCTTGAGAAGCGGCATTAGCCGAATCGGCCTGTGTCAGCGAGACGTTTTGTGAGGAAGTCTCGGTCCTCGTGGGCGCCGCTTGTTTTGCGAGGGCCAGATCTTCGTTCGCATCTGCGACTGCTCTGGTTGTTGAGGCGGAGTCACCGGCTCGTCTCTCAGCCGTGTTGCAGCCGTTAATACCGAAGCATAGGGCGGTAAGTAACAGGAGAGTGGTTAATCGCATTTTTAGCCTCCCAATCGGACAATTCAGATGGTGTTGGCTCCTGAACGACTCAGTTGGATCTAACTTGCGACATTTTTAGACGCGGTCAACCTTCGTCTGGTTCCGCTTCTTTGCCTTCAGGTTTTTTGATTCCAAACTTCTCGAGCCGATACTGCAAGGTGCGGAACGTCAGGCCCAGAAGCTTTGCGGCTTTCGTGATGTTGTAGTCGGTCTGATCCATTGCCTGAAGAATCAGGTTCTTTTCGACGTCTTCGAAGCTGATGCCTTCGGGTGGCAACTTGAAGCCGCCGGTGGCCGCAACTTGCGATTCCTGTCGCAGTTCCGTGGGCAGATCGTCCGGCGTAATCATGTCGCCTTCGCACAGAAGGATCGCGCGTTCGATTGCCGATTCGAGCTGGCGCACGTTGCCCGGCCAGCCGTAATCGAGAAGCATCCGCCGCGTTTCCGGCGTCAAACCGCGCACCAGACGCGAGGTGTTCTTCGTATGCTTCTTTATGAAATAGTCCAGCAAGACCGGAATGTCTTCGCGCCGTTCGCGCAAAGGCGGCACGTCTATCGAAAGCACGTTGATGCGATAGTACAGGTCGTCGCGGAAGCGCCCATCGGCAACCATCGCGCGCAAGTCGCGGTTCGTGGCGGCGACGACGCGCACGTCAACCGGAATTTCAAACGTGGCCCCGACGCGACGAATCCGGCGTTCCTGTAAAGCGCGCAAGAGTTTCGCCTGCATGCTGATGTCGAGTTCGGCGATTTCGTCGAGGAACAACGTTCCCTGATCGGCTACCTCGAACAAACCTTTTTTGTCGGCGTGCGCGCCAGTGAATGAGCCTTTCTCGTGGCCGAACAATTCCGACTCAAGCAGATTTTCGTTGATGGCTGCGCAGTTCACCGCCTGAAACATTTCCGACGCGCGCGGAGATTGATTGTGAATCGCGCGGGCGATCAGCTCTTTGCCGGTGCCGGATTCGCCGCGAATCAAAACGGTCGAGCTGGAGCGCGCGACTTTCAGAATCATCTTCTTGACCGCTTCCATCTTGGGGTCAGCGGAAAGAATTTCGACGTCGATTTGATCGAGCGTTCCGAGCGCGCGCTTGATCGTGGCCAGCAGCGCATCGCGATCGAAAGGCTTCTGCAGGTAATCGAAGGCGCCGCGACGCAGCGCCTCCTTGGCCGACTCGATCGTGCCGTGCGCCGTCAGCAGGATGACGATGATCGACTTGTCCATGGTCAGCAGATGCTGCAACAGCTCGATGCCGTCCATGCCGGTCATCTTCAGGTCGGTCAAGGCCAGATCGAAGTCGCGCTCTTTCGCAAACTTCAGCGCAGCTTCGCCGGAAGCCGCGGACGTAACGTCGTAACCGGCCTCAGTCAAAATATCGTGCAGGATGTCGCGTTGTGGTTTGTCGTCATCGACGACAAGTATTGATTTGCGTGGCATGGTTTTTCAGATTTATTGAGCGATGTTACCCGCTAGCCCGACCTGTCGGGGTTCTGACGGCAGCGTAATCGTGAACGTCGTTCCTTCGCCTTCTTTTGATTTTACGGAGATGGACCCGCCGTGATCGTCAATGGCTTTGCGGACAATCGCGAGGCCCAACCCGGTTCCGGTCTCCTTCGTCGAATAATAGGGCTCGAAAATTTTCGAGATGTCGTCGGCGGCGATGCCGCGGCCGGTGTCAGTGACGTCAATCCGCACACTGCGGTCGTCAACTTCGCGCGATATGACAATCGAGATTTTGCCGCCCTCTCCATCCATCGCCTGCAGACTGTTGATGACCAAATTCGTCAACGCTGAGCGCAGCGATTGACCGTCAGCCATGACTGAATGCTTTCCGCCAACCTCTTCCACAACCAGTTCCACGTTGTTTTCGGAGGCCTGAACTTCGACTGTGCGCAGCGCATCGTGCGCCAGGTCGCCTAGATCCAGCTGCCGGGGCTCGAGCTTCGGTGGCTTCGAGTAGTTGAGAAACTCGGTGATGCGCTGATTGATCCGTGCGACTTCAGTCTTTAGTTGGCTTGTCAGGCTGTCAAACTTTTCCTGCTTCTGCGGGTCGGCCGGCGCGAAGCTCGTGCGCAGATGATCGAGCGTCAGGTTGATGTAGTTCAAAGGGTTCCGGATCTCGTGC
>DASUTF010000359.1:0-6171 GCA_036374695.1 Pyrinomonadaceae bacterium | reverse complement strand
GCTCATCGTGTCGAACACAGGTTTAATCACGCCGAAAGCCAGCGGAAAGGTCACAAAAATGTTTGCCAGAATGATCGCATAGGTCGTGAACATCAACTGCTTGCCTTCGGGCGGAAACAGGAAACGGCCGAGAGTGCCCTGCGGTCCCCACAGCGCCAGCAAAGCAAATCCGGCGACGGCTGTCGGGATCGCGGTCGGCAGAGAGATGGTGACGATGACTGCGTTGCGTCCCCAAAAGTCATAACGCGAAAGCACGTACGCGGCGAGCAGGCCGAAGAGCACGTTGAAGACTGTGGCCCAGAAGCTGGTGACCATCGATAGCTTCAAAGCATAGACGGCTTCGGGCGCGAGCAGCGAAGACCAGAAAAACCCGAAGCCTTTCCGCATCCCGACGATGAAGATCGAAAGCATTGGCAGGATCACGAGCGGCAGCATGATGCCGATCATCAGCCCGATGCTGGTTGGGCGGGCGACGTCATAGCCGCGCACGTGTCGAAATGAGCGAATTCTGGCCACGTCTGTTTACTTTCTCTTCTGCACCTGATGTTTGAAGACGGCTTCGATTACTTCCGAATACGCGCGTCCCCAGCCCCCGAAATACTCCACCGTGAACGGATACTTGATGGTTGCGAGATCCTTATTTTCCTGCGTCAGGGCTTCATCCGTTGCCGGTCGAAAATGATTTTTTACGAACGCGCGCTGAGCTTCGTCAGTCCACAAAAAACGCACGAACGCTTCGATGATCGGACGGTCAGCCGGCGAAACATTCCGGTCAACGATGACGACGGGATGTTCACTGAAAATTGTCGCCTCAGGCACGATGATTTCGAACGCGCCGCCGGCGTCCTTTAGCAAAAGGCCTTCGAGTTCATAAGTGACCAGCGCGTCTCCGTAACCCTGCTCAAAGGTCGCCCGTGCTTCACGCGCGGAACCTGGAGTGGAAACGACGTTGCGCCAGATGGCTTGCAGCATCTGAAGCGCGCGCGCGGGTTGGGCGGCGCCGAACTGCTTCTCAGTCTTGACGAGTTCAGATCCGTAGATGGCCAGGATCGACCACTGGGCGCCGCCTGAACTTTCGGGATCGGGATGGATCAACTTAACTCCCGGCTTTGCGAGATCGGGAAAATCACGGATGCCTTTCGGATTTCCTTTCCGCACCAGAATCACAAACGGGGTTTTGTTGACGACGCCTTTGTGCGGCAACGCGAGCCAGTCCGAGGTAACCGCGCCGCCGTACTTGAGCCGTTGTGCGTCGCGCTCGATCGAAAGGATGGCAATCTGCGCCTTCACTCCCTGAAGGATTTGATTTGTGATGGTCTCAGAACCCGCGAACGAAGAGGTGAAGCGCACGTCAACGCCGTGCTCGCTTTTCCATTTCGCGGAAAAAGCCGGATAGATAGACTTCTCGAACGACTCTTTCATGATTGAAAAGCCGTAGAGCGTAATGTTGGGGCCGCCGCCACTTTGCGATGGCGGTTGAGGGAGGCAACTGCTGAGGCCGAGAAAAAACAGAACGAGGCATGCCATCGCGACTGTCCAATGCTTCCCGGCAACCATCTCGTCGGTAGTGCGTTTCCCCTGGTGTCTCTGGGCGGCCTCAGCGCCCCGGTGGTGGACTTAATTCAACCTGGGCTCACCACTGAGACACAGAGGGTTCACAGAGACACAGAGACTAAAGGATCTAGACCTAACTTATCTCAACAAAACTTGCTTTGCTTGATTTTTACTTGGGCGGAACTTTAGGATGACTGACTCGATTCTGCAAGGACATTCGAGCGGTTCAAGATTGAAAAGAGTGGCACGGGCGCCCCGCCCGTGATTCACGCGCAAGATGCGCGTGCCACATTCGCACAAGATGCCAGATTATTTCGGAAGATGGATTCGTGCGCGCGAGATTGCGCACACAAAACGCGACGATAATCGCGTGGTGCGCCCGTTTGCGTGGGGGCTCGAGTTCATTGCCGATCACGTTAACGGGGATGACCCGCGAAAAGTTCTGCGCGAGCACACGGCGCGGGCGATGGCGCGGAGCGAAGAGTTCTATGCGCTGCCCGAGATCACCGATTGGCATCTCGAAGGAGATCGCCTGACCTGGACAAGCGCAATTCAGACGCCGTCGATGGAAAACAACACGGTCCATGCGCGCCTGTTCACGCCCAAGCGCGAACGGAAGAACAAACCGCGCGCGGCCGTGGTGGTGCTGCCGCAGTGGAACGCGCAACCCGACAGTCACGTGGAAGCATGCCGCATCTTTAACGGACTCGGGATGACTGCGCTGCGCCTGACGCTTCCTTATCATCAGGAACGAAAGCCGGCGGACATCGAACGCGCTGAGCACCTGGTCAGCTCAAACCTCGGACGCACGATTCAATCGATGCGACAGGCGGTGCTGGACACGCGCGCGGCCGTTCGCTGGCTGAAACTGCAGGGCTTTGAGCGAATCGGAATCCTCGGCAGCAGCATCGGTTCGTGCACGGCGTTTCTCGCCTTCGCACACGACCCGGACATCAACGTCGGGACTTTCAATCACGTGTCAGGCTACTTTGCCGACGTGGTGTGGCAGGGAATCTCGACCCAGCATGTGCGAGAGGGAATTGAAAGTGATCTGACGCTGGAAGAGTTGCGCGAATTCTGGCGACCGATTAGTCCCACACCTTTCATTCAGCGGCTGGTCAACATGGAGCCGCGCGCGATGCGCTTCATCGCGGCGAAATACGATCTGACGTTTCCTGCGGATCTTTCACGTGAAGTGATCAATGAAGTGCGACAGCGCGGCATCGATCTCGACGTCGTGTGGCTGTCCTGCGGTCACTACACGACCGCCGAGTTGCCGTGGAAAGCGATCGATGCGTGGAAAATCGCGACGTTCATGCGGAAGCATTTGTAGAGGTCGACTGCATGGCGCGTTCCAAAGGCGTGCGGCCGCGCTTGTCATAAGGCGGAATGCGTCTGATTCGCTTACGCGTAAGTGGTGGACGGGGTATTTCTACCGCGGGCACTTTGGCAAGCGTCTTTGTTGCTTCGAGGTTAAGAGTGGTGATCTTCGGTTTCGCGAATATCCGGGGGATAATCACAAACCACTGCAAATAACCAGCACCCGCCATCATCAACCAAAATGTAACGTAGTCATTCAGTTGGTCGACACTATCCAGCGGCCATAGATAAGACGATGCGACCATCGCCCCGAGAATGCCGGCAGGAAACGAGAGCACAGTCATGGTCAGAAACATTCTGTCGCCCGCGTCAAAGCAGGCCTGGTCTGTAGCCGCGCAAAGGTTGAGCCCCATAACCAGCACCACGAAGGCCGATGTGAGCCACGCCACTTGCAAACAAAGTTTGATTCGATTCTTCATCGTCGTCGAACCGGCGAGTTCTACTTTTCTGATTTAGACTCGGGCTGCTGAAGTTTGTTCCCGACTCAACATGCCAGTGACACTCAATCAATTGCTCGGCAAGCTGGACGCGGCGAGGCGGTCGCACGGCTCTGTCAAAAGCAGCGAGCTCGCGGGCACACTGGCCAGACTGGCGAGCGCGAAGATCGCCGACGCGGATGAACTCGTGCGGCTGCATGAGGCTCTCCTGTTTCTTGCTGCTTATCCGCCAAGCAAACCGGTTCTAGCAAAAGTGGAGCGCCGCTTAAAGTCTCTGCGGCAGAGAGTTGCGACGTTAGAGACTCAGGATGCCGATCTATCGCCGCTCGACACACCGGAAGTTTCGGGAATCGCCGGGGGAAGTGTGACGAGCAACTTCAGTTACGCGCTGGCGCGTTGGCTCGCGCGGAAGTATCCGCGCCAACTGTCGATCGATTGGGAGTGGATGGAGAACGAAGAGCAGTGGTCAGCAATTCTTCAGCGATTTCTGCCGCTGCTGGCAGACGATGCGATGGTTGAGGCACACGTGCCGCTACGCGAATGGTTGCGCGCGGCCACCGGCCGGCAGAATGAATTTGTTTGGCTAATCGATCGATTCGAGTCGCTCGACCTCAGCGACAAAGAGAAGGCCGAGCTGTACGATTCGCTCAAGCTTCACCTCACCTGGAAGTTTCCTGTCAGAGCATCGCGCACCGCCATGCGACTGCCGCCGCGAAACACTTTCTTCCATTCCGAGCCCTTAATTCAAAGACGCGATGTTGTGCTGGCGGCTGAACTCTCGTCGCCCTCCATTCCAGTAAAGAAACTCTCCCGGCGCGAAGGCGAAAAGATCCTCGACCTGGCGCGTGAGACGTCAGCGGTGCGTTATCGCGAACTCCACGGCTTCACGTACGGAGATGGGACGCGCATCGTGAAGGCAGATCTTGGACGCGGCACTGAAGCCTTCGTGATCGGCGTGCCACCCGAAACTCGACTGCCGCTGCGGGCTTATCATGCCGCAATCATCTTCAAGAACGGAGTGCCGGTCGGGTACTTCGAGGGTTTATCACTGTTCGAACGAATGGAGAGCGGCTTCAATCTCTATTACACGTTCCGTGAAGGCGAGACGGCCTGGCTGTACGCGCGCATTCTGCGTTTGATGCGGCAACTGCTGGGCGTCACGGTTTTCTCGATCGAGCCATACCAGATTGGCCACGAGAACGAAGAGGGCATCGAATCCGGCGCGTTCTGGTTTTATCGCAAGCTGGGGTTTCGGCCGGTGCGACCAGAGATTCTGAAATTGACGCAAGCTGAAGAGCTTAAGGGGGCTAACGATCGGCGGTACCGCACGTCAGCCCGCACGCTGCGGAAGCTAGCTGCCGGCTACATGTTGTTCGAAACTCAGTCGGCCACGAAGAAATCCGGCGAGTGGGACCGCTTTGAAGCGCGCAACATTGGGCTCGCGCTGCAGCGCCGAATGGCGCAGGAGTTCCGCGGCGATGCGAAGAGACTTCGGGCACATTCCGTTGATCTGGTTCGTCGCGCGCTCAACGTGAAAGCGCTAACAAGCAGCAGCGATCTGCCGCTCGTGCTCGCGATGATTCCCGACCTCAAGAATTGGAGTGTCGCGGACAAGGAACTCGCCGCGCGCGTACTTTCTGCGAAGCACGGCCGGGACGAAGCTGCCTTTCTCAAACAAATGCAAAAGCACGCATTACTGCGTGCTTTCATGATTGAATTAGGTTCGAAGCCGGGCTAGATCGGAGCGATGTCGAGCGCGCGATTGAACTCCCGATAGAGTTCGTTGTAGTGGCGCAGCGAAAACTCGAGTGCCTCAGGCATGCGTTCGATATCCGCCGGGTTCACCACAAGGTTAGCGTTGTTAAGAAAGCCAGCATGCAAGTCCATGGTGCGCGCGTTTGGGGTGATCAAGACGAAAAACAGGCGACGACGTTCGGCGGGCCGCAGCAATTTGATTTCGCGCATCACGAACGCAAAGCCTTGTTCCACAGGATCAAAGCCTGATTCGAGCACCAGCACATCCATTCGATCTTCACGCATGCGCCCGAGTCCCTCAGCCGTGTTTTCCGCGACGTAAACTTCAAAATCCAGGGTCGCCAATCCTTCGGCGATAGCTTGCCGGTGCGGTGTGTCTGTGCAAACCAGCGCTTTTCGTCGATCCCACGCCGGACGCTTTGGACCCACGGTCTTGGCGGCCACCGGATCCTTCTGACGCAGTACATCAGCGAGGAGCCTGGCGAAATCGGCGTAGCCATTCGGTATGGATTGACTGGTGTCGGACGCGGCCTCGGCCGGTTTGAAAGGCGCGGCGGCAGGCGGCTTCTCGAAAGGTGATATCGGCGGCGATGGCGGTGTCATGTCTGCCGGAAGCGAGACGTGGAGATCGGAGTCCGCCGCAGGAGAGACTCTGATCTCAACAGCGCCCTGGCACTTTGGGCAGCGGGCTTTCGAAACGTTCGACGGAATCTTACTTTCGTCGAGTTGCAGTCGTGTTTTGCAATTTGGGCAGATAACGAGCATCGGTGTTTTGAGTTGGTTTAATCGGTGAGGCTGATAACTGAGGATATCAGCGCAGTGGGTTCGGGCACAAAAGTATCGTTCTGAGAGCGAATAAAGTCGTCGGACGACGTCAATCCTTTCAGTGCCAGCAACAGGTTGTTCTGATTCGTCGCGAACGCCAGCGCATCTTCGAGACTGACAACTCCGCGCTCAATCAAATTCTTAATCACCGAATCAAAATCCTGCATGCCCTCAAGCTTTCCGTCGCGCATCGCTTCGAGCAGGGACTTGCCTTCCACCT
>DASUTF010000358.1:0-3471 GCA_036374695.1 Pyrinomonadaceae bacterium | reverse complement strand
GATGCGGACCAAGCGAAGTACGCCGAGCGCACTTACGATCAATATGCCGAACTCTACTTCGACCGAATCCCCTACCCGTCCCCCACGGGAATCAAAACCGTCCTGGAAAGCCTCGCAAAGGACAACCCCAAAGCAAAAGCCGCCGATCCAAGCTCCTTTGTAGATGCCAGTATCCTGAAATCCATCGACGACAGCGGGTTTATCAAGAGTTTGTACGAGTAGCGGTTTGCAGGAAACGAGTTCAAGGCGATTTATAAGCTCTTCACAAAATCGATTATCAGTCGATTGACGTGTCTCGCCTGGTCTCGGAAGACATAATGACCTGCATGATAAAAAGCATGGAATTCGGTTCTTCCTACCACCGAAACTGATCACTTGAAGTAAGTCGATTCCTAGCTTCCAGCCTCGGTGTCCTGAAAAAAAACGTAGCAACTCAGGACGCGGAAGTTCTAAATGCGATTTATAGTCACTATGAAGACTCCGCAATCACGCGTGGTGAAATCCATGGTTTATTTGCTCTCGCGCACGGGTTTGGAACTTGCCACCACCACCAATCCCGATGGGTTTGTCGAAGCGCGTTTCATCAACGAGCTTGAGTCCTCCGGATTCTTCGACGAGATGAATCGCCAATACGCCAAGTAAGATCCGGCCGCTGCTAACGCCGACACTGAACTCAGCCGTCCCTTGTGCAATTTTCTCGGCCTATTTTGGCCGATGATCCTTACAAACCAATCCCTCGAATCTGTAACGAAGTCTTATTTTAAGGCGGGGTTGTTTTTTGCAATCCCGCTTCCGTGCTAGATTGAAATTGAGCGCACCTCTAGCAACGCTCGTTTCGTAGGACTCGTAGTTCTACATCCTTGAAGGTGACGTTATGTATCAAGACTACTTTGGCCTGAGCGATCTTCCATTCCGCGTCACACCGGAGCCGCCATTTCTCTTCAGCAATCCCGCGCATCGAAACGCCTATGCGGCTTTGCGCGCGGGCATTAACTCGCGCCGTGGTTTGATCGTAATTACTGGAGAAATCGGCACCGGGAAAACCACTCTGCTCAGCACTTTTCTGCAGAGTAATCTGGATCCGGCGCTGCAGACTGCGGTAATTCTAAACCCCAGCTTCAGTTTTGCGGAACTGCTTCGCTTCGCCTTGCGTGATCTGGGAGTATCCTTTTTAGCGGATAGTGAGACCGAGTTGTTGGAACGATTTAATCAGTACGCGGCGGAGGAAACGGCGCGGGGCCGCAACCTTGCCGTTTTTCTCGATGAAGCCCAGACGATTAGCCTCCATGTCCTCAACCAAATGCTGCGCCTGTCTAATCTCGACAGCGACGAAAAAAAACTGGTCCAAGTCGTTCTGATCGGCCAACCGGAGCTCGATCAAAAGCTCAATCAACCGGAACTCGCCAGACTGAGGAAGCGCATTTCGCTGCACCAGACTCTTGCGCCGCTGACACCGGACGAAGTTGGCCGCTACATTGATTTCAGACTTCGCCAAGCCGGATACCAAGGCAAAGAATTGTTTGATCCACGTGCAGTTCAGAGAATAGTTCTGTACTCCGGCGGTATTCCCCGGCTCATCAATATCATCTGTGATAATGCTTTGCTTATCGCGCTGGGCGTTTCCAAGAAGAAAGTCTCAGCCGATATGGTCAATGAAGTCGCTGCGGATTTACACATTCAAGCACGGCCGATATCAGGAGAGATTACGTCTGGTTTAGCAGGTCACAAGCCGGTTCAGACTGATGTGCCCGCACTCTCGCACGATGAAAATCTCTTCAGGCCAGAGTTGTTGGGCCAGCGTTACGCGAGCAGAACCCTGGCCGCGGGTTTTGGAATTCTATTGGTCTTCGGCCTCTTAACCGGCCTTAGCTCGCTCGCCTACGATGAAGGCAAAAATCTGGTCTCGAGAATGGTCTCCAGCGCTGGGCATTTCTTCCGTGCGGATGCGAATAACGCCGTTGAGGTCGCATCAACCCCGCAACAGGGTCGCGATAATGCTGACGATGGTTGGAGCGATTTCGGGCAGTCGAAAATGGAAGTAAGCCGCATTCTCATGAAGAACAAGGAGAGAACTCCTGATTCATCGTCTACTCGGTTGCCTGGGAACCCGTCAAAATATCTCGACGCCCCTCAGGCAACGGTTCCCGCGATCCGAAGTGTGGAGGATAAAGTAGCGCCGGCTCCGCCTAAAAGAAGTGTTGCACCGAGCGACGCTGTCGTTGCCACGACAACGATCGAGCCTGCAGATCGCCGTGCGATACAAGCTCAACCGGATCCTCAAGTGCAAAGGGCGAGAGCTCCACAGTACTGGCCGCACCAACCGACTGGAGCAAAACCACCGAGAGCAGATCGAGAGCAACGATTTTTTCAAGGCCTGTTCGAAGTGACGGCAGATTCTGTGATATTTGATGAACCTCGAATGGAGTCGGCTCTACTGAAAACACTGAGACCTGGAAGTCAGGTGCGGGTGGAACAGAAGCAGGGCAATTTTCTCTTAGTACGTTTGCTGAAGGATCCGGAGATGTCGGGGTACGTGCACTTAGACCATGCAAACTTCAGGCGAATACGGCCGGAGAGCACGCAGGCCAAGGCTACGCAACCATGATACTTACAGGCTGGCCTGCTCTGTCGAAATCAATCGTTGCAATGATCTGAAATTCTCGACCAGTCAGATTCGCTGCAAAGGACGACGGTCCCGTGAAGTCCAAGTGCCGGGATCTACGTTCCACCCACAGTCCGACTCTTCTTATCTAACTTATCTCTCCTCGATCTTCTTGTGGACAGCGGATTCACATCATCCGTCCGCTATCATCGAATTGAATCGCTGGCAAAACTCTCCGATGGCGCCATGATGGGTGAAGCTCGCGTACTCATCGAGCGTGGTCGGCTCCCGGTTGATGATCGCCAGAACTGCGCCGTTACGCCTGGCGATAACTGGAAAGGAAGCGGCCGGCTGCACTTGCAACGAAGAGCCCATAACGATAAAGATGCGCGCTTGCTCAGTCCATTCTTGAGCCTGGCGCATTGCGCGTTCGGGCATCGCTTGACCGAATGAAATCGTTGCGGATTTGAGAATGCCGCCGCAATCATCACATCTTGGCGAGGAGAAGTTGCCGGCCAGACGTTCCATGATGATGGCCGGTTCGTAAGACTTAGCGCACTCCAGACAGCGGATGGTTCGGTTGCTGCCGTGCAATTCGACGATTTTGTCTTCGGGTAGCCCGGATTGACTGTGCAGGCCATCAACATTCTGTGTGATCAGCCCGATCAATTTGCCTTTTTCGTTCAGCGATTGAACGAAGTAGTGGCCGATGTTGGGCTCGGCATTCTTGTCCACCGCGTAAGTTTCCACCCGTCGTTTCCAGGCTTCAATGCGGGATTCCTCGCTGCTGATGAACTCTTGAAAACTCACCGGCCGGTAACGGCTCCAGATCCCGCCCGGGCTACGGAAGTCGGGAATTCCGGACTCAG
>DASUTF010000357.1:0-3620 GCA_036374695.1 Pyrinomonadaceae bacterium | reverse complement strand
TCGATGTCAGAGCATTCAATGACGAACACGCCGTCGTATTCGCGATCGACGGCGGGCGTGACGCGAATCAAATCGGCGCCGGGAAGGTTCCGGTAAGCATGCGGCGGCGGATCGCGCATGATCACCTCGACGTCTTTGCCGAGGGCGCGCAGCAGCCAATAAAGTCCAAGGGAAGATCCGAGACTGTCACCGTCGGGTCGAACGTGGGACGTAATTGCGAACCGGTGCTTGTGTTCGATTAGTTCTACTACCTGGCTTAACATTGAGTGGCACAGACTTTGGTCTGTGACTCCTTCCGAACACACAGACTGAAGGTCTGTGTTACTTCTTAATTTCCACCAGCAGCGCGTCCACGCGTTCGGCTTTTTCTTCGACGGTGTCGCGCACGAAATGAAGCACGGGAGTATGCCGCAAGTTCAGGGAAAAGCCTAGTTGCTTGCGCACGTAAGGCGCCGCATGCTCTAAAGCTTTCAGCGCCTGTTGGCGCTCGTCCTCATCGCCGTGGACAGTGACATAGACGCTGGCATCGCGAAGATTTTCCGCGACGCGAACGTCAGTTACCGTCACCATCGTCAGGCGCGGATCCGCGAGTTCGTATCCCACAATCTGCGCAATCTCTTCGCGCAGCGTGTCTGCAATGCGCTCTGGGCGATGCATAACAACAGTGAGCAGTGAGCAGCGAGCAGTGAGCAGGAAGTTGTCCTGCGGTCTGCCGCCTGCTGTCTGCATCCTACAATTCAGTCGCGGCCACCTTCTCGATCACGTACGCTTCGATCTGGTCGCTGACTTTGATGTCGTTGAAGTTTTCCAGACCGATACCACATTCAAAGCCTTCGCGAACTTCGGATACGTCTTCCTTGAAGCGGCGCAGCGAAGCGATGTTGCCTTCCCACGCCACCACGCTGTCGCGAATCAAACGCGCACGAGCCTTGCGGCTGATGATGCCATCGATGACCATGCAGCCGGCGACGGCGCCAAGTTTCGGCACGCGGAAGACTTCGCGGACCGAAGCCTTGCCGAGAATCTTTTCGGTTTCGATCTTGTCGAGCATGCCGATCATCGCGGCCTTAATTTCTTCCTCGACCTTGTAGATGATCGAGTGGAGCCGGATATCGACGCTCTCCTGTTTCGCCAGATCGTTGGCACGCGATTCCGGTCGCACGTTAAAGCCGATAATCACAACCGCGCTTGAAGACGAGCCCGCCTGCGTGGCTGAAGCCAGCAGTACGTCGGACTCAGTAATCGCGCCCACGCCTGATCGAATCACCTTTACCTTCACGCTCTCGGTGGACATCTTTTCGAGCGTCGATTTCAAAACTTCGACTGAACCCTGCACGTCAGCTTTAATGATGACAAGCAGTTCTTTAACTTCGGTTTCGCCCAGCGCCTCGATCCCGCGTTTCGTCGATTTGATCAGCGTGCGCTGACGTTCGGCGTACTGGCGGTGATGGGAAATTTGCTGCGCGCGCGAAACATCCGCGACCACCTGGAAGCTTTCGCCCGCATCGGGCACGCCTTGCAGGCCGAGCACTTCGACGGGTGTCGCCGGGCCGGCTTCAGCGATGGCTTCGCCGCGATCATTGAACATCGCGCGCACCTTGCCGAAGATTTGTCCGACGATGAACGGATCGCCCAACTTCAGTGTGCCCTGCTGGACGAGCACGGTGGCCACCGAGCCACGTCCGCGATCGAGCTTAGCTTCAAGTACGACACCTGAGGCCAGGCGCGTCGTGCTGGCGCGCAGGTTCAGAATGTCTGCGGTAAGCAGAATAGTTTCGAGCAGCGTCTCGAGGTTCTCGCGTTTCTTCGCCGAAACCTCGACCATTTCGGTTTCGCCACCCCACGAAACAGCGTTCAGGCTTTGTTGAGACAATTCCTGGCGAACGCGATCCGGATTCGCGTCAGGCTTGTCGATCTTGTTGATGGCGACCACGATCGGCACACCCGCGGCGCGGGAGTGTTCGATTGCTTCAATCGTCTGCGGCATCACGCCGTCGTCAGCCGCGACGACCAGTACAACCACGTCGGTCGCTTTCGCTCCGCGCGCACGCATCAAGGTAAATGCTTCGTGGCCCGGGGTATCGAGGAACACGACGCGGCGCGTCTCGCCGGCGTTGTCGGGACTCGGCACTTCCACGCTGTACGCGCCAATGTGCTGGGTAATGCCGCCTGCCTCGCCGGCGACGACGTTCGCAGTGCGAATCGCGTCGAGCAGCGAAGTCTTTCCGTGATCGACGTGGCCCATGACCGTGACCACCGGTGCGCGCGGAACTTCAACGTCGTCGGCGTCGGTCGCGATCAGTTCTTCAAACTCTTCCTCCGCGACCATTTCTTCAAACGGCACAAACGAGACTTCGTAACCAAAACGCTTGCCCAGTTCTTCAGCCACGTTGTCATTCAAAGCCTGGTTGATTGTCGCGAACACCCCGCGTTGCAGCAACAGACCCACGACTTCCTTCGGCTTAATGCCGAGCTTTTCGGCAAACTCTTTCACGGTCGATCCTTCGACCAGGCGCACGGGCTTTAGCTCGCCGGGCCCTGAAGGCATCTGCAAACGGCCGGCGATGCGCTCTTCAAGCGTGCGCACTTCCGGGGCGATAAAGTCGCGGTCCGTTCTGCCCTTGCCGTCCGTCCGTTTGCCGCCGCGTACCGAACCGCGTCGCGAACGACGTCGACCGGCATCCGGCGGGGGAATATATGTGGTTTGCGGTGTCGCCGTCTCGCCCGGTGTGCCGGCGTACTCACCTCGCCGAATTACACGCTCGCGTGGAGTTGCCGCGGTCGTGGGCGGCGGCGGCGGCGCGGGGGCGCGTTCACCGTGTCGAATGCCCTGGCTTAGCGCGGCCGCAGTCGGCCGCATGACGCGCACCTGCCGTCCTGCGGGAGGCGCAGGTGGCGGCTCAGGAGGCGCAGCTTCGGCCGCAGGTGCCGTAGCTTCCGGTTGATCTTCCGGCGCGGCCTCGACTGGCGGCGCGACGGCTTCAGGTTTTTCCGCGCGCACGGCGGGCGCCAGCTTGCGAATCACCCGCGTGACTTGCGGCTTGGCCGGCTCCGCGATTTCTTCGGACGGAGGCGCGGGGGGCGGCGGCGCCTCGATTTCGACCGGAGCCTCGGCCGGCGGTTCTTCAACCGGCGGCGTTTCCTCGACCGGGCGCGCTGCTTTCTTTACAACTTTGATGGCGCGCTTGGCGGTGGCCGCTTGTTTCGGAAAGTATTTCTCGCGGATCTTCTCAGCAAGCTCTTTCGAAATAGAGTTCGAGGGAACACTGACGTCGACACCTTCGCGTCGCACCTCTTCGATAAGGCGTTTGGTATCGATCTTCAGCTCTTTGGCGAGATCGTAAAGGCGAGTTTTTGAAGTGGCTACTGACATGCGCTCCTTCTTTGAAAGTGGCTGTCCGCCACCTTCTGAAGCGCACTTCAGAGGCGCTTGCTATGAGCAAGCGTCGGAGGCGGGCAGCCTTGCGCCTTTGCGCAAACTGCGATTAATTGGCCGCATGATTTGACATGGCTTTCAGATTAAACATCTGAGACCTCATTCGAGATCTTGCTTTTTGTCACTCTCGCTCGCGGCACTTTCGTCTGATGACGACGCGAGAGGGGAATCAGTTTCAGTTTGA
>DASUTF010000356.1:0-3399 GCA_036374695.1 Pyrinomonadaceae bacterium | reverse complement strand
CATGAGAGCCGCTTCGCGGCGGATGCAATTGAAAGACTCTTGAACCATCTGGTAACGATTATGGAAAGCCTTGCGAATGATCTTGAACAGCCGTTTACCTCGGTGAGTGTTTTGAGTGAACAGGAAAAGCACATGCTGCTTAATGAGTGGAGCGAAACCGCACCGGCTGCGGCCCAACTGCAGCCCGTCTATCTTTCGATCGAGCAGCAAGCGGCCGCGACGCCGAACGCTTTGGCCGTCGCATACGATGGACAATCAGTGACCTATGGCGAGTTGAACGCGCGCGCGAACCAACTGGCGCGCTTTCTGCGGACGGCGATGACGGCGGAAGCAACACAGACTCAAGTCTGTGCCACACAGCTTGTCGGCATTTGTCTTGAGCGTTCCATCGACATGATCGTCGCAGTACTGGCGGTGCTGAAGGCCGGCACTGCTTACGCGCCGCTCGATCCGACCTACCCCACCGATCGTTTGTCGCTGATGTTGGAAGACAGCGGCATCAGCGTGGTGCTGACGCGCCAGAGCCTGAGCGAGAAACTACCGGCATTCAAGGGACGGGCGATCGCGCTGGACGTCGAAGCGAATGAGATCGGCCGTCAGGCAACTGAGAACCTCGGACTCGAGGTGACGCCAACCGATCTCGCTTATGTGATGTACACGTCGGGCTCAACCGGAGCACCTAAGGGCGTGATGATCGAACATAAGGCGCTGGCAAATTTCGTGAAAAGCGCGTCGGCTCGTTACGAACTCAGCGCGGAAGATCGCGTGCTGCAATTCGCCTCTCTCAGCTTCGATACCAGCGTGGAAGAAATCTTCTGCACCCTCGCATGCGGCGCGACGCTGGTGTTGCGCGCTGACGCGATGATCACTTCGCCCAAACAGTTTTTGGAAAGCTGCGTGGAACTCGGCATCACCGTGCTGGATTTGCCGACGGGCTATTGGCACCACCTGGTCAACGCGATCGGCGAAGATGATTTGCAGATCCCCGTCTCAATTCGGCTGGTAATCCTCGGCGGCGAACAAGCGCATGCCGATCACGTCACGAGGTGGCTCGCGCGGGCGGGACGAAATGCGCGGCTGGTGAATACGTACGGTCCAACTGAAGCGACGGTGGTGACGACGACATGCGATTTGACAGAGCATCGTGACGGCGCGCCGGTAGCAATTGGTCGTCCGATAGCCGGAGCCTCGGTCTACGTTTTGGATGACGCGCTGCAGCCGTCACCGGTTGGTGTTCCCGGAGAGCTTTACATCGGCGGTGCGGGCGTCGCGCGTGGCTACCTGAATCGGCCGGACCTTAGCGCCGCAAGATTCATCCCGAATCCGTTCGCCGAAGGGCGGCTTTATCGTTCAGGGGATTTGGTTCGTTATCAGCCCGATGGAAACCTCGAATTTCTGGGGCGCGCGGACAATCAGGTGAAGATTCGCGGCTTCCGTATCGAACTTGAAGAGATTGAAGAAGCCATTCGTTCACACGAGACTGTCACTGACGCCGTCGTCAAAGTTATCGAAGATGCGGATGGCGACAAGCGTCTGTGCGCCTACGTTGTGTGCGATGGACAAAGCGCGTTCGGCAGTAACGATCTGCGAAACTTCCTCAAAGGCAAGTTACCGCCACACATGGTGCCGGGAATTTTCACGACGGTCGAAAGTCTGCCGCTGACTGCGAACGGCAAGGTTGATCGCCGCGCCCTACCGGATCCAACCAACGAGCAACCACACCCGGCCGAAGGCTTTATTGGTCCGCGTACGCCAACCGAAGAGCTGGTCGCCGCGGCGTGGTGCCAGGCGTTAAAGGTTCCACTGGTCGGCATGAACGACAACTTTTTCGAACTTGGTGGCCACTCACTTCTGGCGGCGAAGGTATTCGCCGAGCTGCAAAAGACCGTCACGGTCGAGCTAAACCTCGTCGATATCTTCAACGCGCCGACGGTTGCCGCCCTGGCAAATCTGATTTACGAACGCGAAGCCAACCAGGAGAGCGATGAACTCATGTCGCTACTGGCCGAGTTGGACGATTTGTCCGATGAAGAGGCCCATCTGCAGATGACGGAAGAACGCGCCACGCTTTCTTCCGCACGCTTGTAACTCGGAGTTGCCGCCCCACAAACTCCGTGACCCGTCGTTTTCTTAGGAAAACTGGCGACATTTCCACTTTCTATTACCTGTACGAGGGGTCCGTATGGGAGTGCCAGCCAAACAAACCGATCTGAAACAACAACTCGCCGCCCTGTCGCCGGCGAAGCGCGCGCTGCTCGAATTAAAGCTCATGAAGCGCAACGGCAGCCGCAAAGCTGCCGAGGAGACAATTCCGCGCCGCACCGAGCGCGGGCCGGCGCCGCTGTCGCAGAATCAGCAGGGGCTTTGGGTCCTGAGCCAACTGATGCCGGACTCGTTCCTGTATCAGATTCCGAAGGCGCTGCGGCTCACCGGCAATCTCAACATCGAAGCTCTCCGCCGCACGCTCGAGGCGATCGTTGAGCGACACGAATCTCTGCGCACAATTTTCAAGAAGGTCGACGGCGTCCCGATGCAGGTGACCGTAGATCACGCCCGGCTTGAGCTGCCGCTGATCGATCTCAGTGCGATGCCCGAGCCGGAACGCGAAGAAGAAGCGCGGCGCATTCTCGCTTTAGAAGGACGACGTCCGTTCAATCTCAGCGAAGGTCCACTGATTCGCTGTCATCTGCTGCGGCTGGCCGAATCAGAGCATATCGTGCTGGTGACGACCCATCACATCGTCACGGATGGATGGTCGATGGGAATCTTCCATCGCGAGCTGATGGAGTTGTACGAAGCGTTTGCGGCAGGCCGGCCGTCGCCGCTGCCTGAACTTCCAATTCAGTACGCCGACTATGCCGTCTATCACCGGCAATGGTTCTCAGGCGAAGTTTATGAATCGCAGCTTGCATATTGGAAGAAGCAATTTGCGACGCCGCCGCCGGTGCTGGAATTGCCGACGGATCATCCCCGCTCAAATTTTCAGGCGTATCGCGCTTACCGCGGAATTCAACAGACGCTGACGCTCAGCCCTGAGCTGACGCGGCAGATTAACGACTTCTGTCGCAAGGAAGAAGCGACTCCTTTCATGGCGCTGCTCGCGGCGTTCAAAGTTCTACTGCATCGCTATACCGGCGAGGAAGACATCGTGGTGGGTTCGCCGATCGCCGGCCGCTGCATGCCTGAGACTGAGCCGCTGATTGGCTTATTCATCAACGTGCTGGCGTTGCGCGACGATTTGTCGGGTGACCCAACGTTCCGGGAACTGTTAGCGCGCGTGAAGGACACGGCGCTGGGGGCGTACGCGCATCAGGATCTGCCGTTTGAAACTCTCGTGCGCGAGCTGCAACCTGATCGCGCGCTGACGCATAACCCGATCTTCCAGGCGATGTTCGTACT
>DASUTF010000355.1:0-28401 GCA_036374695.1 Pyrinomonadaceae bacterium | reverse complement strand
GGGTGAAAGCATGGAGCGCGGCCACCGGCCGGTGGGCGAGCAGGCGCTGGCGCTCATGGACGTGCCGGCGGACGCGCGCGTGCTGGATGTCGGATGCGGTTCGGGCTGGGCCACGCGTTTGTTAGCTGATTACGCCCGCAGGGGCCGCGTTACCGGCATAGACATTTCGGACGAGATGGTCCGCCTGGCGGGCGAGTCTTCGCAATCCTATGCGAATGTCGATTTTCAAACTGCGAGCGCGGAGCAGCTACCGTTCGCTGATAACGAATTTACGCACGCCTTCTCGATGGAGTCGCTGTATTACTACGCGAACATCTCGAAAGCCCTGAAAGAAATTAATCGCGTGCTCAAACCCGGCGGTTTGTTCGTCGCCGTCGTTGACATGTATTGGGAAAGCGCTCCGACGCATCAATGGATCGAGATGTTGAATGTGCCGGTTCAACTGCTCAGCATCCAGGACTATCGTTCGCTGTTCGAGGGGGCGGGCTTCGACAACGTGCGCGACAAACGCATCCTGGATCCGCGGCCAGTGCCGGATGATTACACGAGCGGCTCGTTCAAAAGCCGAGACGATTACGTGAAGTATCGAGCCACCGGATCGTTGATGATCAGCGGAAAGGCCGCGAAATGAACATTGGTTCGGAAAGGATCGTCACCATTTTTGGCGGCTCGAAGTGCGGCGAAGATTCTCCGGAATACGCTGAAGCACATCGCGCGGGCGAACTGCTCGCTGAAGCGGGCTTCACCATCTGCACCGGCGGGTATGCGGGGGTGATGGAAGCCGCCAGCCGCGGCGCGCACGAACGCGGCGGCCGCGTAATCGGCGTGACGATGAACCAGTTCAAGTCGGAACCGAACCGTTACCTGACTGAAAAGATTCCGTCCGAACATTTTTACGAGCGCCTTCAGCGGTTGATCACGCAGTCGGTCGGCTACATCGCCTTGCGGGGCGGGATGGGCACGGTGACGGAAATTTCACTTGTCTGGAACAAGATGCAAACGCGGGTACTCGAGCCGCGGCCTTTGGTTCTGCTCGGCGATTGCTGGTTGCCGATCGTGAAAGCATGGCAGCAGCATCTCGCTGTGACGGACGATGACGTGCAACTCTTAAACTTTGCGCTGACGCCGGAGGAAGCCGTCGCGATAATTCAGCGAGAGGCTGCCCTTGCGGTAGGAGCATAGTGCGCTGATTTACGGAACCGCGAGCGGTAGCGAGCGGGGTAAGGCGTCAACATTTACACATCCGCACAGTAGTCATCAAAGGAGCGTTTGTATCCCGCTCGCTACCGCTCGCGGTTCTGTAACTTTCTGTGGAATCTGCGTAATCTGTGGATAGTTCTGATGAAGCGGTGCCCAAAATGTCATAGAGCCTACGAAGACGAGACGCTGCGTTTCTGTCTCGAAGACGGCAGTCCGCTGTTTGATGCGCGCGATTCGGAGGCGCCGGCGACTGAGATTCTTCCCGCGCGCGGCACACCGACATTGAAATCGACGGGCCCGACGGTGCCTTCATATCAAAACGTCAGCGGACCTTCGCCGGAAATACGCGACCCGCGAGGCACAAATCCGGTTTTGACCGCCGGCGTGATTGCCATTGTCTGCTTGCTCTTCGCGCTGGTCGCCATTGCCGGAGTGTTTGTTTTTCGACAGAGTCGCGAAAAGGAACCAGAAGTTGCGCGCGCCGCAACACCGTCATCAACGTCAACATCGCCGACCGCGGGGACGCGTACGGGAGTAGTTGATGCGAACGAAACGGTCATGTCGCCATCGAGCGGTGCGCCGCTGAAAATTACCAGCTCCGCCTCATCCGTTCGGCTGGCGGTACAAGCGAACACTTACTACGCTGCTAATGCGATCGACGGAAAACGCACGACGGCGTGGATTGAAGGCGGGGATGGTCCCGGTATCGGCGAATGGATTCGCTTCGACTTTGACCGGGAAATCACCCTCCGCCGGATTCTTTGGCAGCCCGGTTACTTCAAGAGTCCCGCAATTTGGAAGCAGAATAATCGCCTCGCGACGGTCCGTGCTGAGTTCTCCGACGGCACCTGGCGCGAACTGAGATTCGCTGACCGGATGGACAGTCAGAAGATGGATGTGGGGGCAGTCCGCACGCGCTGGGTGAAATTCGTGATAACGGCAGTCCATTACGGAAGCGATCCGGATACGGCGCTTTCCGAAGTTGCCTTCGAATGGGAGCCATAACCAAACACGGACGCATAACCAAATGGCAGACGGTTTAATCAAAACGGGTCACAATCACGAAGCCTTGCCTGGAGTGGGCAAGACAGTCGGCATTCTCGGGGTGCCCCTGGCTTTCGGTCAGAGCATGCTGGGCGTTGAGCTCGGCCCTGCGGCCACCCGCGTCGCCGGATTGGCCTCAGCCATCGGCAAGCTTGGCTATGAGGTAAATGACCGGGGCGACCTTCGGGTCGAGCGCCCGCGAACCTACCCGCGTAACGGTGAACCGCTCAAGTACCTGAACGAAGTCTTCACCACCTGCACGACCCTGGCATCCGAAACTGAAAAGATTGTTGAGGCCGGCGAGCTGCCAATAACGATTGGCGGGGACCATTCCATTGCGATCGGTTCCTTGGCGGGAGTTGTGAAAGCGTTTCGCAAGCGCGGGCAAAAACTCGGACTGATCTATCTCGACGCGCACGCGGACATGAATACTCCTGAGACAACGCCCTCGGGCAACATTCATGGGATGCCTTTGGCGGTGTTGCTCGGGTACGGCGCGCCTGAGTTGATCGCCATTGGCGGGCACGGCGCAAAGTTCGAAGTCGAGACTTGTGTACACGTGGGAGCGCGCGACCTCGATTTGGGCGAACGCCAATTGATCAAACAGCTTGGCATGCGCTTCTTCACCATGCGTGAAATTGATGAGCGTGGCGTAGGTGTCTGCATTGACGAAGCGATCGCGATCGCCTCGAAGGGCACGGACGGATTTGCGGTGACGTTCGACGTGGACGTGCTTGACCCTGGTGACGCGCCCGGGTCAGGCACACTCGTGCGCGGTGGGTTCACCTATCGCGAAGCGCACCTCGCCATGGAGAAAATTGCCGACAGCGGCGGGATGCGATCGCTCGAAGTCGTGGAAATCAACACGGCGCTTGATATCAACAATCGCACGGCCGAGTTGGGAGTTGAATTGATCCTGTCAGCGTTGGGCAAGACGATTTTGTGAGTGGCACAGGCTTTAGCCTGTGATGACACCGGGGAGCCACAGACTGAAGTCTGTGCCACCATCAGATGCCTAAGAAACTTCGCATCGGCGTAATCTTCGGAGGCCGTTCAGGCGAGCATGAAGTATCGCTGCGTTCTGCGCGATCGGTAATCGAAGCCATCGACAAGTCAAAGTACGATGTCGTGCCGATTGCCATCACCAAGGAAGGGAACTGGCTTGGGCCGGCGGCTGCGGCGAAAGTATTGCCGGCGGAAACGCAGCGTTTGGTGCCCACGAACACTCACGTAAATTCCAACCGCGACGTCGCGATCCTCGGCGATCCTTCGCGCGCCGGTCTGATGAAACTCGATGCAGGCGATCAATCGCGAGAACAAATTGACGTTGTTTTTCCGGTCTTGCACGGCACGTACGGCGAAGATGGAACGATTCAGGGTTTGCTGGAAATGGCCGCGTTGCCATTCGTCGGGTGCGGCACGCTCGCGGGGGCGTGCGGCATGGACAAGGTGACGATGAAAGCCTTGTTCAAGGAAGCGGACCTGCCGATTTGTGAATACACCTGGTTTCTGCGTTCGGAATGGGAGAATGATCCCGGCAAGGTCACCAAACGCGTCAGTCGTGAAATCGGATTTCCGTGCTTCGTAAAGCCGGCGAATCTCGGCTCGTCAGTCGGCATTTCAAAGGCGACTGACAAGGCTTCGTTTGCGCAGGCGGTCGACCTTGCGGCCCGTTACGATCGAAAGATTATGGTTGAGGAGCTGGTTGACGCGCGCGAGATTGAGTGCGCGGTGATGGGCAACGACCAGCCTGAGGCCAGTTTGCCGGGTGAGTACGTCATTCACGAACAGTCGGCGCGCTTTCTCGACTACACCGAAAAATATGCGAGCACGGGAAACGTAGAGTTCATTGTTCCCGCACGCATTTCAAAAGCAGCGACCAGGAAGATTCAGTCGATGGCCGTGAAAGCCTACAAAGCCATCGACGCCTCGGGCCTTTCACGCGTGGACTTCTTTTTGAAAGAGGATGGCGAGCTGCTGGTCAACGAAATCAATACGCTACCCGGCCTTACGGACGTATCCGGTTTTCCCAAAATGTGGAAAGCGTCGGGCGTGCCTTTCACCAAAGTAATCGATAAGCTCATCGAGTTCGCGATTGAGCGTCATCGTGAGCGGGCGCGAAACGAAACGAGTATTTGAACGTGGTTAATTGCCGCTAGTGAGAAGAATATTTCGCTGGTCGAGTCTTCCTCTCGCAATAGCATTCGCTCTCTTGCTATGCGCATGCGCGGCGGCCGATTTGGCTGGCTTTGTAATTCCGCGGCCGCTCGACGCTTATGTTTTCCTGCTCGCGGTTTTTTTGTTCGTGCTAGGTCTGGCCGCCTTTGGCCTCGCGATGGTCATGAACGCGAAGGTTGTCGCCTCATGGTTCCGCGCACTGAAGCCAGTCGATTTTCTAATTCCCGCCATAGTTGCGGGGCTCTTGATCTATCTCAATGTGCGCCCGCACACCTGGACGGTAAAACGTTTTCGAGGTGATGATCCGATTGTTGTAGTCACCCAGCTTGGCTTCCCGTTTCCATTGTCAAAGCAGGAGCACGTCACTGTGTTTGAGGATGTGGAAAGCTTAAGGTGGGGATCTATGCGGATGCAAAAAGAATTCTCGAGGCCGGGTTTCGTGGACAAGACGTTCGCGTGGCCGACAGACGTTCTTCACTGGTTTCTGATTGTTTTGGGAGCATTAGTTATCAGTAGCGGGATTAGACGAGTATTTCGAAGTCCGCAGACCCGCGGTTAGCCTTTTTCGGCGCGATAACCTTCGCGCGCTCTCTGTTTCGAACTGCGAAAGGATCAGGCAATGAACCGACTTTTAAAGATAGTTTTCAGTGCCGCATTAGCACTGGCCGTGACCGCTCCTTCCTACGCTCAAGATCCATCCAACAAGCCGCGCGGAGAGACCGGCACGCAGAAAGCCTTCTTCGAAAATCTTAAAAAGATGTGTGGCCAACGGTTCGCGGGCGAGACCCAGTTTCCACCGGATCCAAATCACCCGTTGGCAGGGAAAAAGCTAGTCATGTCGGTTGATTCGTGTAGCGACGGGGAAATTCGGATTCCGTTCCTCGTCGGTGAAGACAAGTCACGAACGTGGATTTTGACACTGTCGGAAAAGGGCTTGCTTTTCAAGCACGATCACCGTCATCCCGACGGGACACCTGACAAAATTACGATGTATGGTGGCTGGGCCGCCCCGGGCGGCACTTCTCATCTGCAACGTTTCCCCGCCGACCCTGATACGGCAAAGCTGATTCCTGAGGCGACAACAAATGTTTGGACGCTCGAGATACTCCCCGAGAAACAGCAGTTCACCTACTACCTCGAGCGAAACAGCCAACCACGCTACCGGGCGGTATTCAATCTGAAGCCTATTCCTGAGTAAGCTTAATCCTTCGGCGCGCGATAACCTTTGCGGGTCCTCGCATTCACGTCCGGTTTGGCGAGTTTCACATCGACCTTCCGCCACTTACCGTCGCGCGCGCGGTTAGTTGGACGATATGAAATCGTGTACTGGCGACCGAGTTCCTCGGCGATGGAGGCGAAGGAATCACGCAGTAGCAAACCGCCCGGCGTATCGATGTAACGACCGCCGCTTTTTTCAGCCAGGTTTTTCAGTGTGCCGGCCGCCGCCAGGTCGCGCTTCGGACCTTGCTCCGACATGTTAACCCCATAGATTGTGGCGGCCGCGAGCGACGCGCGATCCAAAGCTTTGTCTGAGCTGGCGCGACTGTAGTTTTCGCCTCCATCAGAGAGCACCACGATCGCGCGGCGTTTCTCTTCACGTTTCGCCAAATCCTCAGCGGCGCGAACCACAGCGTCGTTGAGGGCCGTCATCGTTTTAGTCTTCAAACCGTAAACGCGCGGCGGGAGATCACGACCCGGAGAAAAGTCGCCCCACTGCTCGACCTTGGTATCGAAGCTGTAAATCGAAGCGACATCCTGTTCTCTCAAACCATCGAGGAAACGGATGGCAGCGCTGCGTCCCAGCGTCAGCCGCGATTCCATGCTGCCCGAAGTGTCGAGCAGAATCGCCGCAGCAAAGGGAGTCTCTTCAGCGCCGAACGCGGCAATCTTCTGCTCCACGCCATCTTCAATGACCTGGAAGTCACCGCTTTTCAGACCGGTCACGAATTTGCCGTTCTTGTCGAGCACGGTCACGTTTAGCACGACCAGGTCAGTCGAGACACGAACGACGTCATCTTGATCCTGAGCGTTAGCTTGCCGGTCAGCACCCACCGGCGCGGTCGCGGAAATGATGGGAAGGAACGCTGATGCGGTGAGCGAAAGAACAAGCACAATCAACCAGGCACGACGGTTCAAGCGCAAAACGTCCATGGCTCAATCACGAGTACCGCGCACGTATTGAATGAGGGCGATGAGTTTGTTCGCCTGATTAATTATCGAAGCTGAGACGACGCGACGAGGAGTCTTTTCTACTTCCTCGCAAAGTTCCCTGGCCATGTCCGCAAGCAGAGATACGGCCTCTTCGTGCGTCCGGGGCAGCTCCTTCGGATCGGCGTCTGTTTGCGACCCTCCGACCTCGTTGCGAACGCGCCGGGTGAGCTTTTCGAGCCTTTCCAGCTTTTTGTAGTCCGCAGCGTTAAAGCTGCGCGCAATTTCATAAGTCTTCCGCAACTCGGCCGCAAGGTCACGCGCCTCTTGAGCGCGCTCGACATGTTCTTCGTATTCCTTCTTTTCTTTTTTCAAAATCATGCGCGTGCGCGTGTCGGTTTCGCGGTTTCCAAAGCCAATTCCGTCATAGCGTCTCTCGATTGGAGAAGGTTGCGGAATGGGCTGTGTCTGCGCTTGAGCTGATAACCACATCGCCGTGAACAGCACCAGCGTGCAGGCCAGGGTGAAGCGAAGGATTTGTACTGACGTGTTGCGCGCGAACATGGAACAGTCGCTATCGTAGCCTAAGTCGGAATTGCTCCCAAGCTATGCTGTGACGATAAAAGCTGAGTTGGCGTTGGCTGCCGATTAAGGAACACGACCCGGATTGTTGGGAGTGTTGATGAACTCGTCGCGCTTGCCTGAGTTCGGCTTGTCCACCACGACGGTTTTCGAGGCGGGCGTTTCCATGGGCGGCGCCGCGTTGCCGGGCATCGCTTTGAAAGCGACTGATGTGCGGTCGCTGCCGCCTATCACGCGCATAAAAGTCGAGGAGCTGTAATCCTGGGTCGCTACCTCCAGACTGTAACGGGCGCGACCGTCCGGCGGCAACGCTGCGGCGTCGGTGGCCACAACGCGCGTCTCGATGCCCGATCCAACGCGTCGTCTCAGCGCCAGCTCAACCGCGATGTTCTGCAATGTCTCAGGCGAGATATTGTGTACCGTGCCGCTCAACGTGGTGATTTTGCCCTTGACCACTGCGTCATCAACCAGCACTTCGACCTTCGGTGAGTTCTTTTTCACTTCCAGGGCTTCGGTTGCGGCGACCTGCCGCTCGTGGCGCTTCCGCAGCAAGAGATAGCCGCCGAATACCAGGCCGGTTACCAGGAGAGCGCAGAGCACTCCCACGAGCAAACGTCGCGTGTGGCGCTTTTCTTCTTCTTCGAGTGGGATGGGTTGGGTTTCGAGTTGATTAAGTATGTCCATGTTCGAGGGTGTGTCAGACCGGGTTACGGTTGCGGGCGTACTGCGGTCGGGGTTCCGCCCAAGTGCTCGATTAAAGCCGTCAGGAATTCCTGTTCGGCGACTCCGCTACTGGGGAGCGTAGTCCACTGGGCGCCGGTGGCGCCGTCCGTGCGGCCTTCAATCTTGGCGTTGATTGAGACGTTTGCACTCACGCCGTCAATTGGCTGCACTTCTACTGAGATCGTGTAACGTCCACGCGTCCAACCCTGGGTGTCGGAAGTCACAACGTCGGCATACCGGTTGAGTTCGGATTGGGCGACGACGGCGCCTTTGATGAAGGTGAAGGGTTGACTGACGATGATTCCATCGGCAAGTCGCGAAGCGGAATCGTCAACGATCAGCTTTCGATCGCGCATCACTTCGGTAATTGCGGTCAGAAGCTCGTCACGCCGCGCGGTCAGGCGATAAGGATTCGGTAATACAAGGGCAGCGGGAGATTTGCCTTTTCCGAAATTTATTCCGGAGTTGCTGGTTCCTACGTCAGTCTTGGTCCCGTTCACGCCCGCGTTGCGGTTGCTTCCGCTATCGCGAACCCTCTGACTTTGCGTATCCACGCCTTTTTCCTGGGCGATCACCGTCGGCGAGATCAAAAAGATTGTAGATAGTGCGAAGAGGACTGCTAAGACTTTCATTGATTTACCTCACTTCAGCGTAGCCAAACCCGAGGGGTGAACAAAGTTGAGAATAAACCCATGCCCACGCGAATACAAGCAACACTCGCCGCTCAGTTCTTTATTTCGATCGTCACATCAACACTGAGTGCGTGACGGTTCGGGGCGCCTGTAACGCTGACATTCGGCACCGGCCGGCCCTGCGCCTGTCGTGAACGTAGGATGCGCGAGAATATCGTTGCGCCGCCCTCACGGAAAAAACGGCCGGGATAACTTTCGTCGTAGATCGCCCCTACTCCAAGCTGCCATTTTTGCTTTAGCGCGGCTGCGTCCTCTTCGGAAAAGCCCTTGAACTCAACGGCGCCCATTCGGTATTCAGGGCCTTCGCTCACGTCGATCCGGAAAGTGACTCGTTGCGCGGCGTCGTCAAACACCGGATCGGGGTCGAAGCGAGCGTCGATGCGACCCTTCGTGCCGTAGAGTTTCTCAACGTCCTTAAGCCCTTTGTCGAACTTCTTGCCATTCGCGACCTCACCAACCTTCATGCCGAGCATATTTTCCAGATCGTTCGAAGAGAAGACTTGATTTCCCCGCCAGTCGGCCTTCGCCCATGAATAGGCCGACCCTTCGTTGACGGGAATCGTGAGGTCAACACCACCCTCGCAGCCCGGAGTCGTATCCGGCTTTGCGATGGGCGCGCCGAAAGTGGCTTTCAAATGTCCCACCTCGCGATACAGCGGATACAAACCATATTTAGGAAAAGTCAGCGCGGCCTGGCGCGAGTAATTCAGATCAGTTGAACTCTTCGTCGTCTCGATGAGCTTTTGTTCAGGCACCTTGTCCGCCCCGGGAAAATGTAGAGTGCAAATGTTCAGCGGAACTCCGCCAACCCGAAACAGATGGCCGGTGTCCGTCAAGGTGTATTCAACCGTTCCGGCCAATTTGCGATCGGCGAGCAGCGTTTGCAGCGCCCGGCTGATCATCTCGGGCGACTTCCCGGTGTCGGGAATTGAACCGGTGAAGGACGGAAGAATGCTCTTTACGACTGCGGTCAACTCTTCATCAGAAAACCAGATGAAGTTATCGAAAACCACGGGCGAGCTGTTGCTTTTGAGTTCCTCGATCTGAAATGTGATCGTCACGGCGGCTCCAATGGTGCGAGTTCGATAGCCGACGTTCTTGAAGAGTCCGCTGTCAATCAGGCGTTGGGCCGCCGCATCAACCGCGCCCACCGAAAAAGGATCACCGACTTTCAGCTCGGTCATGGCAATGACGTTTTCACGCGAAAGCACCTGGAGACCCTCAGTGTCGATTTGCGCAATCTTTCGCGCGGCCTGGCCAAACGAAACGGTCGTGAACGAGATCAGCAAGGCGATCGCCAAAAGTAGAGGGGTTCGGGATAATTTAGTCATTTGAATGCTGCGTTGCGTTGATTCATTTTTGCGCGTCGCGGTTGCGCTCCCATTCTCGAAGCGCGCGCACGCCTCTCTGAAAATCGGCGTCGTTGTTGTAGAAGTGATGCGCGCCGTCATTCCGATTTGGATCGCGAACATAATACAGATAATCGGTTTGCGCGGGATTCAGGGCCGCGTCGATTGAGCTGTCGCCGGCATTTGCGACCGGCCCCGGCGGGAGCCCAACGTAGATTCTCGTGTTGTAAGGCGAGCGGCGATTGACGTCGCTCAAATAAACCTTGCCGTCGTTGCGCCACTTGCCGGCCAGTTTTGAAGCGTAAATGATCGTCGAATCCACGCCGAGCGCGATGTTCCTTTTCAGCCGGTTGTAAATTACCGAGGCAATCAGCGGCCGCTCGTCCTTCAGTTTTGCTTCTGTTTCGATCAGCGATGCGACGATGGCGATTTGGCGCGGGGTCATGTTAAGCGCGCGCGCTTTTTCGGCGCGCTCCGGCGTCCACGTCTGACGAAAGCGTTTGACCATCGTTTCGATAATCACAGGCGCCTTTGTCCCGGTCGGAAAACTGTAGGTTGCGGGAAACAAATATCCTTCGAGGTTTTCCGCCGACGGATCGAGATCCCGAATCAAACTCGTATCGTCCATCAGCTTGAGCGCTTCGGCGCTGTCCCTCAATTGAAGCTCCTCGACATGCGCCAGCGAATCAGCGATGTCCCAGCGCGTCCAACCTTCGATAACGGTGAAGCGACTGAGACGCTGCTCGCCTTCCTGAAGTTTTCGCAGCACGCCGAGAGCCGAAATCGGAGAAGGGAAGCGATACTCGCCGGCCCTGATCGTTTTCGCCTTGCCGGTCGTCTTGAGGTACAGCAGCAAGGGCCACTTGTGTCGCAGCACACCTGCGGCGACAAGCTTGTCTGCAACGGCGTCAGGCGTGGAGCCACGCGGAATTTCAATGTAGTCGCTGGCTTTGGCGTGCGCGACCGGCGCGTGCAGATCGCGGTATAACCAGGCGCCGAAGCCTGCGCCGGCAATGACCAGCACGATCGCGAGTCGAAGTGTCCAGCGGGTTATGTTTTTTCGAGCTCTGGAAGTCATGAATTTTCAGTCGCTGTTGGCGAGCGCGAGTGCTGGGCAATGAAATCCTGAAGGATAATCGCCGCGGCGGCGCTGTCAATGTCGCCCGCTCGTTCGCGTTTTTGGATGTCTTGAAGGCGTGACTTGGCTTCCTCGGAGGTCAAACGTTCGTCCTGCAGATAAACGGGAATTTTCAGCGATAGTTCGAATTTCGCCGCGATCTGTCGCGCCTCAGCGGCCGCCGGTCCGTCCGATCCATCGAGGTTAAGCGGCAGGCCCACGACCAGACCGCGCGCCTCAAAAACCTCAATTTGCTCAATGATGCTCCGCAACAGTTTCTTCCAGCTGCGGCGCTCAATCGTGGTCACGGGCCGGACGGTCATACCGAGTTCATCAGAAACTGCGACTCCGACGCGCCTGGCCCCCATATCGATCGCGAGCAGCCGGCCCCCTTCTGTCTGGTTCTCAACCTCGGTCGGACCATCAACATTCGCCGCCGCATTCACCATATTTTCCCGTTAACGGGTAACAAAACGATCCTTGCGTGCATCAAACAGCCTCTGTATCATACAGACGTTCGGCGGATCACCTAAGTCTCTGGCCGTTGAATCGTTCTGACCGGTAGAGGAACTAATTAATGTCGTTTAAAAAGAAATTCACCCTTATTTTGGCGTCGGCGGGCCTGGCCATCTACACGATCGCGGGCGCATGGCTGGCGACGCGGGCGCAGCAACCGGCGAACGATCCGGGCGCGCAGCAGCGCATTTTCGAAAGCGTCCTTCAGCATATTCAGAACGATTACGTTGACGAGCCGAACATGGAGAAGGTGCGCGCCGGCGCCTTGCGCGGACTGGCCTACGGACTGGATCCGTACTCGACGTATCTCACGGCGGAACAGGTGAAGGACTACCGAGCCGGCAAGAAAACGAACCAGGTGGGCATCGGCGCGGAACTGTCGCAGATGGCTTCGTACCTGTATGTCGTTGCGCCGGTGAAAGGCGCCCCGGCTGAACAGGCCGGCGTTCGCGCGGGCGACATCATTGAATACATTGACGGTAAGGCCACCCGCGACATCTCGCTCTATGACGCGAAGCAGTTGCTGACCGGTGCTGCCGGAACAGAAGTAAAGCTCCGGATTCTGCGCGCGGGTGTGCGGCCGCTGACGCTGACGGTTAAGCGTACCGCGTTTCGCGCGCCATCAGTTGAGGCGCGGATGGAATCAGGGAAGATTGGCATCCTGCGTATCAACAGCCTTGACGCCGGCGAAGCGGCCGACGTTCGCGCGCGTTTGCAGGATCTGATGAAGCAGGGTGCGCAAAAGATCATCATTGATCTCCGCAGCGTGGCCGGCGGTGAAATCCAGGAAGGCGTGACCGTCGCGAATTTGTTCATTCAATCCGGCGCGCTGGCACGTACGATCGGCCGCGAACAAAAAGTTTTGAAAGCCTTCGACGCCGATCCGAAAGTTACTTTGTTCAATGGTCCGGCCGTCGTTCTGATTGACAACGGAACGGCTGGGGCCGCCGAGATCGTTGCTTCTGCTTTCGTTGAGCGAAAGCGCGGCGATGTAGTTGGCGAGAAAAGTTTCGGTTCCGGAGCCGACCAGGAGTTGTTCACTTTGCGCGACGGCGACGGATTGCTGCTGACCACCGTGAAGTGGGCGTCAGCGAGCGGCAAGCCGTTCCTGGGCGAAGATCGGGCCCGGTCCGGCATCGCACCGTCGGTTGAAGTGAAGCGGCCCGAAGCGCCCGACGCGGGCGAGTTAGATGACACTGGAAACGAGGAGCCGCAACCGCCTAGCCCAACAGCGAGTCCTGAGGCTCCCAAGCCGCCGCCCGAGGATTTGCAACTCAAGAAAGCGCTCGAGTTGCTGCGCGACAAAGCGTCCGCTCAACGCGCGGGATAACTAATCTTCAATTAGGTGTGAAAGGCCGGAGCGATCCGGCCTTTTGCTTTCCAGGAGACTTTTAGCAGCATGCGATTCCTCGTTGGCAGCGTCGGCGTCATTTTGGTTGCCATGGCGCTGTGGGAAGCGTTTGAAACGATCATCCTGCCGCGCCGCGTCACTCGCCTTCTGCGCGTGGCGAGTCTTATTTACTTCATCACCTGGAGCCCGTGGGCGGCGCTGGCACGGCTGATCAGACAAAGCCGCCGGCGCGAAAAGATCCTCGCCTTCTTTGGCCCCCTCTCTTTGCTCCTGCTGTTGGCAGTCTGGGCTATTAGCATTCTCGTCGGCTTTGCTTTAATTCATTACGCAGCCGGTACCACTTTCGAAAACCAGACGCTGACAGGCTTTTGGGCTGACTTATATTTCAGCGGCACCACCTTTTTTACACTGGGTCTCGGCGATCTCTCGCCGGCTACGCACGCCGGTCGCGTGTTGACCGTCATGCAATCCGGCGTTGGCCTCGGTTTCTTTGCGATGGTCATCAGCTACCTGCCGGTGCTCTATCAGGCGTTCTCGAGACGCGAGGTCAACATCTCGATGCTCGACGCGCGCGCGGGCACACCGCCAACCGCGGGCGAATTGCTGCGCCGCCATCGCGAAGCGGGCGACATGGAAAGTCTGAATGACCTGTTGCGCGAATGGGAGAGATGCTCGGCGGACCTCCTCGAAAGCCATTTGTCGTATCCAGTCTTGTGCTATTTCCGCTCGCAACACGACAATCAGTCATGGCTCGCGGCGCTCAGCACGATTCTCGACACCTGCGCGCTCGTAATGGTCGGGATCGATGGAGTGCCGAAGTGGCAGGCACAACTCACCTTCAAAATGACGCGGCACGCCCTCGTTGATTTGACGCAGGTGTTCAATACGTCACCACTCAAGAATGACGGCCAGCGTCTTACGTCGGAAGAACTAACGCGGCTGCGAACGGTCCTCGGGCAGTGTGGTGTGGCGCTTCGCGATGAGCCTGGCGACGACGAAACGCTTGCCGAGCTGCGTGACATGTATGAGCCCTATCTTCAGGTTTTGTCCGAACACCTGTTAATGCCTCTGCCGGGATGGCTTCCGCAACCACGCGCGATCGATAACTGGCAGACGAGCGCATGGGAAGTAAGCGGACCGGCGCCCGACGAGCCTTTTCGAAAATGCATGCTTGAACGTGGTGCGCGGCCTCAGCCTCAAAGTGCCCGGGCCGCACGTAAGTTGCCTGAGTAACCCTTCTAAATCTCTGTTGAGGATATGGGATACGGCCCGATCCCATATGGAACATCCTCTTTCTTAACGAACTCTTACGTTTCCCTCGGTTCGCCACTCTCAATCTTGTAAATTTCTTGCAAGTCGCTGGATTCATCGTGTGATGTGCCGCTGTATGCCGCTAAGTCGCGATCAATACATGATCTACGGCGCCCAAGGCACGCGTGTTGCCACTCTAGCCAGTGTTCACGACCGGAAATCCCGGAACTCAGAATTAATTGAAGGAGAAGTCAAAATGCTGATCACGAAAAAAATGTTACTGGCAATTGCGCTGATTGCGGCGCTGGTGGGCGGCGGTCTTGGGGCGTTGATTACGAATTCGTCCCAGAGTACCGAAGCTGCAAACGACAGTTATCAGAACACCCAGGCGGCGAACACGGGCACGGCGCAGCGCGATCTTGGCAACCCGTCACAGTTCAATACGGCGCCTGAACAGGTCGCGTATCGGGAAGGTTTCGAAGAGGGCTATAACTCTTGCGCGTCGGCCGCTTTAGGTACCGGGTTAGGTGCCGGCACGACCCGGCGCAATGTAGTCTCGAACAATTACACGACGACGCGCGCGCGACGCGTTTCGAACAATACCGGCTCGCGCAGGGTTTACTACGACTATGAGACTCGTCCGAAGGGACGCAGCTTCTGGTCGAAACATCGTGACAAGCTGACCATGGCGATTGGTACCGGCACAGGCGCGGCAATTGGCGGTTTGGCTGGTGGCAAGAAGGGCGCAGGCATTGGTGCGCTAGTCGGCCTTGGCGGTTCGGCCTTGTACACCTACAAGCTTCGCAAACGTTCGCCCAGGTACTAACTGACAGGAGCGGTTTCGTGAACAGCAAGCACAGACTTCTGTTTGCAGCCATCCTGTTGGTCGCAACAGGTGGAAGGGCAGTTTCGATGGAGACTGCCCTTTTTGCTGCCCCTCAATCTGCGTGGCAGCCTGTGGCGCGCGCGAGCATGCGGCCGGTGCGTTTGCGGGAAGTCCGCGGACGCGGACTGCTGGCAGATGTTTGGGTCAATTCGGCCGGGCCCTTCCTCTTTGCGGTTGATACCGGGGCGGGGGCAACGCTCGTGTCACCGCGCGTCTCGTCGGCGGCGCGCCTCGACGTTCGCTCGAATCGCAGCCGTTCCATCGCGGGTTTAAGTGGCCGCACGACGACAGCCCACGACGCCAACATTCAGACTCTGGCGATTGGCGACCGGACGAACTATGTGCCCGGTTCGCGATCAGTAGTCGTGACGGCCGGGTTACCGAATGACATCGACGGGGTCCTGGATCCGACCGAAGCTTTCTCGCCGCTGGGTTACATCATCGACATTCCACGATTAGAGCTTGCCACGTTCGATTCCCGCGCGATGCCTTTAAGGCTTGAAGATCAACCGCGCGAAGGAGCGGTCGTGCGCTGGCTGCGCGAGGGATCGAGTCGGCGTCCCTTCGTCCAACTGGACAACGGCGACCGCGCGCTAATCGATACCGGTTCGAGCCTGGGTTTAGGGATCAGATCGAATTCTGAGCCGGATCGCGGTCGCGTTTCTTACTCGCGAGACATCGGCGGCGGCCAGGTCTCGACCCAACGCGTGCGACCGATGACCGTCGCGATTGGGACGCTTAGATTGAGAAACATTCCCACCGATGTCATTTCCGGTGGGGAAGCCGGCGCGCCTACGTTGTTGGGGCTCAGCGCGTTGCGGCCGTTCCGCCTGGTCTTCGATCCGGTTAATCGCCTGATTGAAATTGCGCCAACCTCACGCCGCTAGAGCGTGCCCAATAAGCTGCTTTGTGAACTGTTCGAAACTCCTGCGGTTGACAGGGGCCCTGGTTCTTCATATTCTCGCGTCACTTCTCGAGTTTTCGGTTACCGCAAAGTAGGTCCTGCCCGAGAAATCTGGCTTAACAAATAATTTCAAGGAGAATCAATGAAGAAGAATTCAGTCTTTGTGCGGGGAGCAATTGTCAGCGCGCTCTTTGCTGTCACTATCATTCAACCGGCGGCGCTTGGCCGGGCTCATGCAAAAAACGTCCCCACAATGGGAGATAATTCGGTGGCTGCGATAGACGACCCCGAGGCCGTTTATCAGGGCGCCCGTATCGTTCACAACGTCACCGTCAAAGGTGAGAAAGGAATGCGCGTGCACGCGAAGTTCACGGTCAAACATGGCTATGACGTTTCCTGCAAGATGATCGCGTATTTTTATTATGACGACTCTGACAATACGCCGTTGAAGGCCGGAGATGCGCGCTACCGGACAAAAACCGGGAATGTCTCAGCCCAAACGAACTTTACCCCGGCCTACGACCCGGCGGTTTACAACGATCTGCAAATCTTCATTCCTTATGACGCGCTTAACATGGAGAGCGGGGAAGTGCATGATTTGAAGTTTTATCTCGCGCTCTATGACACCGAAAGTGAAAGGTTCTTTGGCAAGTCAGGTTGGTATAAGTTCCAATTGACGATGCCGTAAACGACTGTAAACATCGAACAGCGGCGGCCCGGCCGCGCTCAAAAAAGGGAGAAGGTTTCGATGAAGGCTTACTTTGGCCAAATCCCCTTTAGTGGGCCGAGGCTGCTTGCTGTTTTGATTCTGCTCGTTTGTGGGTTTACGGCGTTTGCTCAGGACGAAGCGGGGAAGATCGATGTATCACGTATCCCGGCTCACGCGAAAGACGCCGCCTCGTTTGTCCCGGCCGGTTGGAAGATCGAAGAACAAGTCACCGGCGATCTAAACGGCGATTCACTTCCGGATTATGTGCTGAAGTTCGTCGAAGATAAGCCGGCCAAGGACGCCGACGATATGCCTACTGAACGCGGCCGGGCGCTCGTCATCGCTTTGGCGGCAACGGACGGCACCCTCAAACGCGCGGGCGTCGCGGACAAGCTGCTGCAATGCACGCGGTGCGGCGGGGCGTTCTATGGTGTTGTTGAATCGCCGGCGGGCGTCTCGATTGAAAAGGGAGTGGTTGTAGTTGAGCAGGACCACGGTTCTCGCAACCTCACCAACACCACTTATAAGTTTCGGTTCGAGCCGGCGACGCAGCGATTCAGGCTGATTGGATTTGAGTTGGCCGACGCCGATCGGCTGACCGCCCAGGTCGTCTCTGAGAGCAACAACTACCTCACGAACTCTCGCGTAATCACGCGCAGTAGAGGCAATCGCGACACTAAAACGAAATCGGCGCTTTCAAGACACAAGTTCTATTTGGAAGATGTCTCGTCGGAAGAGTTTGAGATGGCGGCTTACAAACGCCTGGGTCTGTAGTCGGGGCCGGGGCAGTAGCCCGACCGTAAGGGAGGGCGTAGTCATACTTCACAAAAGAAGCGAGCGAGAGGTATCCATCTCGCTCGCTTTTCTTTCTAAAAACCCAATTGCGCCCTCCCCTTACGGTCGAGCTGCTGCACGCTGTCGCTACTCGACTTCCGCGCGTGCTTTGCCGTTCTCGTAGAACAGCGTCGCTTTTGAGATCTTCAAGAGGTTCAGATTCTCCCACTCGATGGCGTTGCCTTTGCTGTCTTCAATGCGCAGGTCCCAGTTCTCAGCGGTCTCGCCGCGGCTGAACTTGATATCGACGGTTTCACCGTCGGGCAGTGTATCGCGTCCCAGGATGTCTTCTTCCCAATCGTCCCCGTCATGCGGAGAAATGTAAACCGCATGAATTTCAACGCCGGTTTTGTTAACCAGCGTGAAATCCTGCGCTGCACTTTGGCTGGCCGGGGTAGCCGCAGCGGTTGCCGGCGTACTCGCCGGCGTGCCGGCAGGCTTGGTGTTGGTGGTGATGCTTGTCGAGCACGCCGCGGTCAGCAGTAATGCGAAGCAAAGCGTCGCCGTAAAAAAAAGATGCTTCATTAACAATCTCCTGATTCGGATTGGTAAAACCGCGCGACTTTAACAGGAGGGTGGAGGGAAGGCAACCGACTGTGGAGAAACTTTGTGTGTCTCCGTGCGTTCTCTGTGCCTCTGTGGTGAGCGTCTGCCGAAAATAGTTCACCACAGAAACACAGAGCACTCACAGGGATACACAGAGAGTTACGAAGCTTGCTCGAAGCCTTCAACCACAATCATTTGGGTCTTGGCGGTGGCCTGACGGAGCGCTTTCGCTTCAGCGTAATCAGGCGAACTCCACCAGGCCTTTGCCTGATCCACGGAAGGGAACTCGGCGATGACCAGGCGCTTCGGCGCCCAGTCGCCTTCAAGGTTTTCAACCTTGCCACCGCGCACAAGAAAACGGCCGCCGTACGCGGCGAGCGACGGCGGCACCATCTTCTTGTAGTCTTCGTATCTAACCGGATCTTCTACTTCAACTTCGACAACGATGTATGCGGGCATCTTGCGTCTCCTGGTTGTGGCACGCGCATCCGGCGCGTGATTTCACGGGCGTGACGCCCGCTCCACCCTCTCTCAGCTAGCCGCCGCATTGTACCTGATTGGAGCGCGGGCATCCCTGCCCGCCTGAGCGCGCAGCGCGAATTCTCCCGGTTAAATAGAGTTACGACTATCCGCGTCCGCGTCTATTCTAGCGTACGGAAATGCTCGGCAGGGATGGCCGCGGGAGCAAATTCCCCACCCACGAAATCAGCGTCGCAGTGGCCTCGTTTGCCAGCGATGCCGACGGCGAAATCGTGAAACTTGTTGCGTCGCCGATCGAGGTGGCGGCGCGGTCAAATTCAACGTAGCTGTCAACCGACTGATAGATTGAAAGGTACATCTGCGTTTCAGCCGGAATTAGCGAGCGCCAGCCGCTTCCGCCGTTGGCCAGGTATTTCGGCAGCCGGTAAGGGTTCGAGTTGTAGCCTGCGGCCAGCAACTCAATCTTCGTCGCGGTGCCGGAGCTGAGCGCCTGCTTCACTTCATCCTGGCTTTGCAGAAACTCCCAGGTGTCGTTGATGTAAAGCAGCATCGCCTTCAGGGCGTTGGCGTGATTCTGCATGCCGCTGACGAAATCCGGCTCGAGCGTCACATTCGGGTGCTGCTCACGAATCGCCGCGTACGTGCGCGGGATCATTTGAATCATGCCACCGGCGCCGGCTGAACTAACCGAATAACGATAAGTGTCGCCACGATTCAGCGCATAGAGCGACAGAACTTCCGGATAAATCTCTGCCCTATCTTCTTCACGAAAACGCTTGTGATCGGTGTGCTCGACAATCACGAGATGCGAAGCCACTTCGATCAAATCTGCGGGAATGTAGATACCGTCTGCGGCCAATGATTGGGCTGCCTGGTTGAGCATGCTTGAGACGTAGGTTTTGCCGGATGCAGCCAGTTCTTCCGAAACCAGCGCCGGATGGGCTGACACATAGTAAGCCGGCTGCACATTGCCGCTTTTCTCAATTGGGTAACGCACCATCAGCGGGTAAAGCGCACGTCGCGTCGCCGCATCACTCACAATAACGGACGTGTTAACCCCGTTCGCCCGGACAATCCGCACGCGCAAATTGGCGCCGAGGTTGCTGACCATTTGGTAATCGCCACCCTTGGTCAGAAACGAGGCTTTGTCGATCGAAAGGACGTTCATTTGTCCGGTGGTCGAATTAAAAGCAGCCAGTTGGACCGCCGACGTGTTGAAGTTCTGTGTCTGGAGTGTGTGTTTCGCCGCCGCCAGCTGTTCGTTGATCTGGGAGACAGGCATAACGGTCGGCCGCGCGATATTCTCGCTCGCCGAAGCTGTGAGCATTGCCCCGCCGCTGGTGTGGGCCATCTGTGCGAAGGTGAGGGTTGTGACGAACAGGCACACGCATGCCTGTATGAGGAACTTACTAAATCTTCTCATTCTGTTGTCCTTTATTTGTGAGTTCAGGATGTCGGGCAGTCTTAAGATGCCCTTCCCCCAGCGTCGGTTGTTACGAAGAGGTCACACAGGAGTGTCAATGAGACTGAATAAAAAGCACACATGAAAATCGTTCACGGTGCGGTGGGAAGTTTTGGAAGTGCTGAGATGCTAGTCGACAGCCGCGAATGCGCGCACTGGAAATGTCCCCATGCCTTTTACCTTTACGGGAACGGCGAAGAACTTGAACGCGGCGGGCGAGAGTTGGCCCAGGTTGCGCATATGTTCAACGATGGGAATGCCTGCGCCGAGCAGAATGGTGTGTGCGGGTCTCGTCAGGTCGGCGGTGTCATCGATATTGTAAGAGTCGATGCCGACGAGCGCAGCGCCTTTGTCAGCCAGAAACTGCGCGGCGTCTTTGGTAAGAAATGGGTGGCCCTCGAAGTACTTGTCCGTCCGCCAATGTCTCTCCCAACCGGTGTGAATCAGAACGGCTTTCGCCCGCACTTCTATTCCCTGGAATGCTGTAGCATCAATACGTCTTTGGTCTTCATCCCTGGGGCTAACCACTATGCCATCCAGATTGGCCAGAGATGAGAGCTCCAACTCAGACAAATCCTTGCCCTGGTCATATCGATGAAAAGGACTGTCGAGGTAAGTGCCCGTGTTAGCGACCATCTCAATTTTGCCGATTTGAAACTCCGTTCCCGGCGCATAGTGCTGCCGCGATTGTTCCCGGCTGAGGAAATCGCAAATGGACGGTGCAGGCAGGCCTTTATAGGTCACCATGCCGTCCTCAATGGTGTGGCTTAGATCGATGAGTTTGGCGGTGCTCATCTCACAACGGAATATTGCCGTGCTTCTTGGGCGGGTTTTGATCGCGCTTATTTTCTAAGAGCGATAGCGCGCGGATGAGTTTTGGACGGGTCTGGGCAGGCTCAATGACTTCATCGATGAAGCCTCGCTCGGCGGCGACGTAAGGGCTCGCGAACTTATCTTCTAATTCTTTTACCCGGGATCGGCGCGCCGACGCTTTATCCGAAGCTTCGGCCAATTCGCGCCGGTACAAAATATCAACTGCTCCTTCAGGTCCCATCACGGCAATCTCAGCCGAAGGCCAGGCGAAGTTGATGTCGGTGCGAATGTGCTTCGAGCCCATTACGCAATAAGCGCCCCCGTAAGCCTTCCGTGTAATCACCGTAACTTTCGGCACAGTCGCTTCCGCATACGCGAAGAGCAGCTTCGCGCCGTGCTTGATGATGCCGCCGTATTCCTGCGAAATGCCGGGCAGAAAGCCGGGCACGTCTTCGAAGGTCACAATTGGAATGTTGAAGCAGTCGCAGAAGCGCACGAACCGCGCGCCCTTGATCGAGCTGTCGATGTCCAGGACACCGGCGAGATACGCAGGCTGATTGGCGACAACACCCACCGGTTTTCCGTCCAGTCGCCCAAATCCCACGACGATGTTCGGCGCGTAGTCGCGATGCACCTCGAAGAAGTAGCCGTCATCGACGATCGAATCAATCACTTCACGAATGTCGTAGGGCTGATTGGAAGCTTCAGGGACGATTGAATTCAGCTTTGGTTCAACGCGATCCGGCGAATCAGTCGGCGCCAGCCGTGGCGGGTCGTCGAGATTGTTCGAAGGAATGAACGAGAGCAGTTCGCGCACCATGCGCAACGCGTGCTCGTCTGAATCCGCGGCGAAGTGTGCGACGCCCGACTTACTATTGTGCGTCGCCGCGCCGCCAAGCTCTTCCTTGGTTACGTCTTCATGCGTCACCGTCTTAATCACGTCGGGGCCGGTGATGAACATGTAGGACGTGTCCTTCACCATAATGTTGAAGTCGGTGATGGCAGGACTGTACACGGCGCCGCCCGCGCAGGGACCCATAATGCAACTGATTTGAGGAATAACCCCGGACGCCAGAGTGTTCCGCAGAAAAATGTCTGCGTAGCCGCCGAGACTGACGACGCCTTCCTGAATTCGCGCGCCGCCCGAATCGTTCAGACCGATGATGGGCGCGCCAACCTTCATCGCGAGATCCATCACTTTGCAGATTTTCTCGGCGTGCGTTTCGGAAAGGGAACCGCCAAAGACCGTGAAGTCCTGGGCGAAGACAAACACTTTGCGGCCGTCGATCAAGCCGTGGCCGGTAACCACGCCATCGCCGGGATATTTTTGTTTGTCGAGGCCGAAGTCCTGCGAACGATGCTCAACCAGCTTATCGAACTCCTGGAACGTGTTGTCATCGAGCAGAAACTCAACTCGTTCACGCGCAGTCATTTTGCCGGCGGCATGTTGCTTCTCAACCCGCGCCGCGCCGCCGCCCGCTTCCGCGCGTCGCTCACGATCGCGCAGTTGATCGAGCTTCGAGAGTTTTGCTGGTTGTTGTTTCTGGGAACTCATGCTCACTTCCTATTCGTAGCTCTCCACAAATGCCTTAGCTTCCTCTTCGCTGCCAAAAAGGAAAACACCAGGCTTGCGAAAGTGACTGACGCAGCTAACCGACGATTCTGACTTGCCGCACCCGCCGCGAAGAAAAATGCGTATGCGGCCAGTCTGCTCAGGCACTCGGAAGACTCCAAATTGCTTTACCCATTCGCCGTTAGTAGTCGGAGGATTGGTCATCTCCTGGCCCGCCAGGTTGGCGAGCAGCGACGCATTTCGAAGGTCGCCGGCAGTCATGAAATACCCGTGAGTATACGGACTGCCCAATTTGTTTGAATTCAAATGATCAATAGAGGCCAGACTGATGAAGACGGCATACATTCCAGCTGTGCTTGCCGGAACATCTATGTCTTGAAAAAGGAAGGCATCCTGATTAATTGAAAAGCGCTTACCGAGTGAAGCATGCTCTGACACGGAAGCATTGCCGAAGACTCGCCAAAACTTCGTGCCCTCGTCCCCATTTGCGTTCTTAACCAAATTATTCGACTGCGCGAAAACTGAACCCAGCATTAATAAGAGACAGAACGTAGCGGCGATTCCTGGCATGGCCGTTATCGAGTGGCGCTCAGGCCACCATCCTCCTTCGCAGACTTCTCATCGCCCATTCGCACGCCACGACGGCTGATATTATCAGATAAATAGCCTCATAAATGTGCAACGTGCGGAAGTGTCCCGTTAAGAACGCGCGCGTCAGCTCGATCGATTCAGTGATCGGAAGCAGGCGCGCCGCGGCTTGCAGCCACACGGGCAGAACTTCGAGCGGGAAGAAAGCGCCCGAAATGTACATCGTCGAAAAGAAGATCGCCATCACCATGTTGAATGCGTCAATATCGCGCACGTGCGCCGTGATGCCGAGCGCCAGGCCGGCCATAAACAACGCGCCCACCATTAAGGGCAGCGGCGCGAGGATCGCCCAGGGTGAAGTTGCCGCGCCGAAGACCAGGAGCACGATCATAATGATGATGGTGTCGAACAGGGCATGCGTCAGCGCCCAAAGTATTTCGCCCAGTGCCAGGGATTCCGCGTCGACAGGGGTTGCGAGAATTGCGTCGTACGTCGACTGGTACACCATCTTGAAGTATGACGCGTAGGTCATCTCGAACATGGCACGCATCAGCACAGTAATCGACAACAAGCCTGCGCCAACGAACGAAAGGTAGGAAACGCCGGAAACTTTTGCCGCCACCAGGGCTCCGATGCCAAAGCCAAATCCAACTACGGAAATGATGGGCTCAATGATTGGCGCGACGAGATTCATCTTCCAGACCCGCAAATGCACAATTACATTGCGCCGCCAGATGGCCAGCGTGTCGGGGACATTTACTCGGCTTGCAGCTAACCCCATACATTAACCAACAACGGACAGCGATGCCGTCTCGAGCAAGAAAGGGAACTGACGCGTTTCGATCATGGTAATCAATTCGTCGACAGCTTTCTGCGCCTGGCGCTTTTCTTCATCTGAGTAACCGTACCGTCGTCCGTTCGTCTCAAATTCATCCATATCCAAAAGCTGAAAGGAAAAATCGGAGTCCACCAGAATGTCGATGTCGAGATCGATGTACGTCAACACCCGGTCGTTGAATTCCGGCGGCGTATTGATGTTGCAGTACCACAGCCGCGTGCTGCCGTCACCCTCCAGAAATCTAAACACGTTGTACCAGCGATTCAACCAGTAATACTCCACGGTCCGCGTTTGCTGCTTAATCTCGCCGAGAATCTCATGGGATACATCAACGTCGAACTCGGCGTCGAGTACGATCAGGTCTGCTTCGTGCCGGGCCAAACTCGCGCTCCAGCGGCGGTATTCGGCGCCATCGTGTTTGAGCACGCAAACGGTGATGCCTCGCGGTGCGCTCATCGGTTGCCCTCCTTACGGTCGGCCGTCCGGCACGCACGCCTCGTCGCTGACGAGTTGCAGAAAAACGTCCTCAAGATTTGAGAGGCGAATCATCGGCCGCCGGCCCTCGTACTCGTGCATCAGTGGAGTGAGCATTTCTGCTTCGGCGGCAAAGTAAATGTGAGCATTGTTTCGCGCGATTGCGTTGATACCGTTGCTGGTTGCGCGAAGCGGCAAATCACCTACGTCGCGAACTTCCAACGCGTATCGTGAGACCCTTGCGAGCACCAGGTCGCGCGGTGTGCCTGTCGCCAGTATCTGCCCGCGGTCAATGACCACCAGACGCTCACAAAGCTTCTCAGCTTCGTCCATGTAATGCGTGGAAAGCAGAATGGTCACTCCGCTCACGCGCCGCAGCTCTTCCAGCTTCTGCCAAATCTCCTGCCGCACTTGCGGGTCAAGACCGGTCGTGGGCTCGTCCAGTACCAGCAGGCGTGGCTCGTGCAGCAGCGCGCGGGCAATCATCAGGCGCCGCTTCATCCCGCCCGATAGATGATCGATCTTGGCGTCAGCGCGCTCAGACATTCCGATGAACTGAAGCAATTCTTCCGCGCGTCCCGCCGCCTGCTTCTTCGGAATGCCGAAATAGCTAGCGTAAACGATTAGGTTCTTGATGACATTGAGATCCGGATCCAGATTATTATCCTGCGGCACAACGCCGATGAGAGAGCGAATCTGCCGGCCCCGCGTGCGGACATCAAGACCCTCGACCAACAACTCACCCGACGTCAGCGGCGAGCGGCAGGCAATCATCCGCATCGTTGTGGACTTGCCCGCGCCGTTGGGCCCGAGCAATCCAAACGTCTCGCCGCGACGGACATCGAAGTCGATTCCGTTAACCGCTGTTCGCTTGCCGTAGATTTTGGTGAGACTGGTGGCCTTTACGACCGGCGTTATCGACCCCGCGTCAGAGGTCAGGGAAGTACTGCCCTGCGGAGACAGGCGCAGGTCGACAGACTCGTCCGAAATATTTCGATCTGTCTCTAACATCTGACATCAAGCCTCTGACCTCTCCGGCCTCAACCTTTTGCCGCGGACGCTTTCTTAGAATCAGCGAGAAATTGTTCCTGGCCTTTCTCCGTGAGCGGATGCTTCAACAACTGCTGGAACACTTTGAAAGGCATGGTCGCGATGTCCGCTCCCATCCGGGCAGCTTCAATGACGTGGATCGGATGACGCAGGCTGGCGGCCAACACCTCAGTCTTCCAATCGTACTGATCGTAGATCTCGATGATTTCCTCGAGCAGCCGTAAACCGTTGTCGCCAATGTCGTCCAGCCGACCCAGAAACGGACTGATGAATGACGCACCGGCCTTGGCTGCACAAACTGCCTGCGCCGCTGAGAAGCAAAGCGTTACATTAACCTTGATCCCTTCCTGGTCGAAGATGCGCGTGGCTTCCAGTCCGGCGGTCGTCAGCGGGACTTTGATGACGACGTTAGGCGCAATCTTCACGTACTCGCGGCCCTGCCTGAGCATCTCGTCGCGATCGTCGCTGGTCGTTTCCGCCGAAACCGGGCCGGAAACGATTTTGCAGATCTCGGCAATGTGTTGCTTGAAATCGACGTTGCCTTCTTTGGCGATGAGCGTCGGATTAGTGGTGACTCCGTCAGCAAGGCCGAGCGCGGCCGCCTGGCGAATCTCGTCCAGGTTAGCGGTGTCGAGAAAAAACTTCATGCGTCCTCCAGATTTGTTTTTCGGAATGATAAGCGAAACGCGTCGCGATTGACAGTGACGGCGTGAAATGTGGCACGCGCATCCTGCGCGTGGTTCACGGGCGGACGCCCGTGCCACGTCGAACGAACCCGATTACGTCTAGCGACTCAGACCATATCGTGCCGGCGTCGGCGCTCGCAGACCGTTTTTCAGACGCATCAGAATGGAACAACGATTGCTCTGAGCCCGGTCAAACCGCTTTCCCCTCAGTTCAGCATGGAGGTCCTATATGAAATCCAGTTACTTGAGAACTGTTTTGGTAGCTCTGAGTCTCAGTGTCAGTGCAGCCTTTGGCCTGGCCGGCTTTGCCCAAGCGCAAGACCCGGGCGACCGCAACCAAAGACAGAACGCGCGGCGCCTACAGCGAGATGAGGCTCGGGAAGAGCGTCGCCAGGGGAACGAACAGCGACGCAATAACGATCAGCCGCCGGAACAGCGGCGCAACGACCAACAGGCGCAAGAGCAGCGCCGTCAGGCTGAGGAAGCTCGTCGTCAGCGGCAGGAGCAGGAACGCGCCGAACGACAACGGCTAGCGGACCAGCAACGTCAACAGCAGGAGCAGCGCCGTAACGAGGAACTTCAACGGCAGCGCAATCGGGAGAATCAACGCAACGAAGAGGAGCGTCGCGCCCACGAAGAACAGAGACGACGAGCCGAGTTGGAACGCCGCAATAACGATCAGGAGCGACAGCGCGAATGGCAAAGGCGGCAGAATGACGGGCAGCGGCGAAACAATGAGCAGCAGCGCGAACTTGATCGTCAACGCCGTCAGAACGAGGACCAGCGACGTCTAAATGACCAGCAGAATCAGGAGCAGAGACGACAGAGGGAACTGCAGCGTCGCCAGAATGAAGAGCAGCGCCGGGCGCTCGAGGTGCAACGCCGCCATCAACAGACACAAACCGAAGAGCAGCGGCGCCTTTTGGAGGAGCGCCGGCGTGAAGAAGAGGGCCGCCGGAATAATAGAGACTGGCGCAACGGGCCGAATCGCGATGGGCGCAACGGCAATCGGACGGATAATCGAACCGGCAATCGCAACTGGTCTCCCCGCGACCGCGAAGACTGGCGCCGCCGGGAAGAGACTTCGTGGCGTCAACGTCAGCACGACTGGCGGCGGCGCGAAGGCGAACGCGACAACTGGTGGCGGCAGCGCCAGCGGCAGATCCAAAACCAGCGTCGCCAGCACTACTGGCGGTTTCATCAAAGGTATCTGGAGCGGTTGCGTCGCGATCGTGATCGGCGGACCCGGTTTGTTTACGTCAACGTCGGCTCGCCGACTTATCAGTACTACCGCAGCAACCAGTACTACTACGTGAACCAGTACGGTGCGGACATGCTGCGTCGCGCCATCGACCTGGGGTACGAAGAGGGTTACCGCTCGGGTGCCGCAGACCGGGAAGACGGTTGGGGTTTTGATTATCAGAACTCTGACGCGTATCTCGACGCGACCTACGGTTACGACGCGTACTACGTTGATTTGAACGAGTATCAGTACTACTTCCGCGAAGGATTCCGTCGAGGCTATGAGGACGGCTATCACAGCCGTTATCAATACGGGCGATACTCCAACGGGAAGTACAGTATCCTCGAGCAGATTCTCAGCGTCATCCTGAATCTGCAGGGCTTCTAGAGTCACACTGGTGCCCTAATGGACTTTGCGTTCCTTCGCGACTTGGCGTCTTAGCGTGAGCCTGCATCTTTCCACGCGGCAACTCACGCAAAGGCGCTAAGCCCGCGAAGAAAAATCGCAAAGAAAACGAAGTCAGGAGACTCGCCTGTCAAAAGCTTGACCTCGGTCCGTGCGCTACAAAACGTACGGACCGATTTTTTTTTGGGCTAAGGAACAGTCTCAGCGACGACTTCCGACGGCTGGCTCCTGTTTCCGGCGGTGTCTACGGCTACGACGTAATAATGGTAAGTCTTTCCCGGATCGACATTCTCGTCAGTGAGGGTTGTGCGGGAAAGCAGCGCGGGTGTAAGCAACGTCCAGGGTTTCGGCGCGTTGGCATCGGTTGACCGATAGACGAGATAGCCCGCGATGTCGCTTTCAGGATTCGCGGCAAAGAATATCGCCAGACGTCCGGGCGCGGCAGCGATGCTTACGCCGGTGGGCGCAGAAGGTTCAAACGTATCGACCGGCGTGACGTCCACGCTGTTGGAGTTCAGGCTTTCGACCGGCTGCGCCAGCGTGCCGAGGGAAACCGAACGGACGACGTACGTGTATTTCTCGCCAAACTTGAAGTTGCGGTCCTGGTATTCAGGCGTCGTAATCAGCGCTTGATTGATGGGAATCTGGCCGGGTTCGTTTTGCGACGCGGTGACGCGATACACGTTGTAGCCCAGCAGGTTCACCGGCGTGGAACCGTCGATGTTCTGTTTGGGCGGCTCCCATTTCAGCGTGATCGCG
>DASUTF010000354.1:0-4429 GCA_036374695.1 Pyrinomonadaceae bacterium | reverse complement strand
GACTGAGCAACCTGCATCTCAGGACCATCGCGTGCAGTGGGCGAAGGTAATCGACCACACTCGCTGCATTGGATGTCACGCGTGCACGACAGCCTGCAAGTCCGAAAACGTCGTTCCGGTCGGCGTCACCCGAACTTACGTCAAGCACGTTGACGTCGGTGTCTGGCCGCAAGTCCGCCGCGCGCACCAGGTAACGCGGTGTAACCAGTGCGCGCACGCGCCGTGCGTGACCGCTTGCCCGACGGCCGCGATGTTCAAACGCGCGGACGGCATCGTCGATTTCGATAAGTCGATCTGCATTGGCTGCAAAGCCTGCATGGCTGCCTGCCCGTACGATGCAATCTTTATCAATCCGGAAGATCACTCAGCCGAAAAATGTAACTTCTGCGCGCACCGCATCGATGTCGGACTCGAGCCGGCTTGCGTGGTCGTATGTCCGACACAAGCGATTCTGATCGGCGACATGAACGATCAGACTTCATACGTCGCGCAGATTGTGAATCGCGAAGCGGTGAACGTGCGCCGGCCTGAGAAGGAAACGCTGCCGAAACTTTTCTACAAAGGCGCGCACCAAGCAACGCTCGATCCTCTTGCCGCACGACGTCCCGAAGCGGGGCTCTTCATGTGGAGCGAGCAGCAACAATCCGCCGACCAAGTCGTTTCCGGCAATCCAACGTACAGCAACACTTCGGCAGCGGCGCTTTTGAGTTACGACGTCGCTCATTCAATCCCCTGGGACTGGCGGGTGAGCCTGTACACGTGGACGAAAGGAATTGCGAGTGGAGTTTATCTAGTCGCGGCGTTGATGGTTCTCTTCGGATTCATGCCGGCCGACGATCCCTTGTGGATTTGGGTAGCACCGATTGTTTCGGGCGCGTTTCTGGGCATCACCGGACTGTTGCTTCTTTGGGATTTGGAACACCCGACGCGCTTCTACATGATCTTCACCCGTCCGCAATGGCGAAGCTGGTTGGTGAAGGGAGCTTTCATCATCGCTGGATACTCCGTTGTGCTCGCGGCCCATTTTGTCGTCAGCGTATTTGTCAGTGACGACCCCGGCCCGGGAATATGCTTTATCTGTGACACTCCGGCAGCACAGCGTTTTCGGTTCTGGCTGATGATTCCGGGGATCCCGCTGGCCACACTCACCGCGATTTATACTGCGTACCTTTTCGCGCAGGCCAAGGCGCGCGATCTTTGGCAGAATCCGCTGCTGCCGCCACATTTGTTCGTACAGGCCCTGTTGCTGGGCTCTTCAGTGATGTTGCTCTTCGCCGCGTTGATGCGATGGACATATCTCACTGATCGCGGGTTCGCAGCGATAGCGCCAGACCTAATCGGATGGCAGTGGATTGTTGTCATTTCGAGCGTGCTTCACCTCTTAATGATTTGGGGCGAAGTGTCGCTAACTCATTCGACTTCCCATGCACGCTTGGCGATTTGGGAAATGAAGAGCGGCCGATACAAGAACTTTTTCTGGGCGGGTGTGGCGCTGTCGGTTGCAGGAGGAGTGCTTCCCATGCTGGCGATTCTGGGTTACGTGGAAGCATCGATGGGTGTTGCCGGCGCTCCATTGGCCATGATCGGCATGATGCTCTACGAACACGCGTACGTGCAGGCCGGACAATCCGTGCCGCTGGCGTAGTTACGGAACCGCGAACGGTAGTAAGCGGGATAAAGAGTCATGTTTCACCGCGAGCATGGCATGCGAAGTTATAAAGGTGGGCTAGCACAAGTTGAGCCATTAACCCGCTCACTACCGTTCGCGGTTCCGTAAATACTTATGATCGATCGCACTGAATGGATTAAGCGCCAATTCACTTTCGGGCTGCCGCTCGGCATGTACGGGAATGTGGTCGAGCGTGTGCGCGGAACTCCGGCGCGGCTGGAAGATCTGACGCGTGGATTGTCACCAGAAATTCTGACGCGCCGTGACGGCGACAAGTGGTCGATTCAGGAGCAGGCGGGTCATCTGCTCGATATTGGAGAACTCGAAATGAAGCGGCTGGACGAGTTCGAAGCCGGGCACGAAGTGCTGACTGCCGCCGACATGACTAATCAGTTGACGCACGAAGCGAATCACAATGCGAACTCGATTGAAAACATTCTCAGCGCATTTCGCAAAGAAAGAACGGCATTCGTCGCGCGCCTCGATTCGTACGATGAAGAGTTAGTCTCTCGCACGGCTTTGCATCCGCGACTGAAGACGCCGATTCGCGTCATCGATTTAGTCTTCTTCATCGCAGAACACGACGATCATCATCTGGCACGCATTTCGGAATTGAAGCGAAAATTCGCCTAATTACATGAGCACTCGTTACCCAGGCCCTTCACGAATCCACCTCTCCGCCTTCCCGCCCAAAGAGCGCTGGGATGATTGGACTGAGCTTGATTCGCAGGCCTGGCCGCGGCGGAAAGAGCGGCATTATCAACTCGTTCCCACGACCTGCTTCAACTGCGAGTCGGCGTGCGGGCTCCTTGCCTACATCGACAAAGACACTAACCAGATTCAGAAGTTTGAAGGCAATCCCGAGAATCCGGGCAGCCGCGGACGCAATTGCGCCAAGGGTCCGGCGACGCTCAATCAGGTCAACGATCCGGATCGAATTCTTTATCCTCTGAAGCGAAGCGGAAAACGCGGCGAAGGAAAATGGGAGCGCGTCACTTGGGATGAGGTGCTCGATAATCTTGCTTCACGTATCCGCAAAGCCATCGTCGAGGATCGCCGGCAGGAGATCATGTATCACGTCGGACGCCCCGGCGAAGATGGATTCACGGAGAGGATTCTTGCGGCCTGGGGCGTTGACGGTCACAACTCGCACACGAACATCTGCTCTTCGGGAGCGCGCGAAGGTTATCAATTGTGGATGGGACTCGATCGGCCGAGCCCGGATCACTCAAACGCGAAAGTCATTCTATTGATTAGCGCGCATCTCGAGTCCGGCCATTACTTCAATCCACACGCGCAGCGCGTCATCGATGGCAAGGCGAACGGCGCGAAGCTGATTGTGATGGACACGCGTTTGTCGAACACAGCGACGCATGCGGATCACTACATCGCGCCTTATCCCGGATCTGAAGCGGCAATTCTGCTGGCGATCGCGAACTACCTGATTCAGAACAATCTCTACAATCGCGAGTTCGTGCGGAGGTGGTGGAACTGGGAGGAATACCTGAAAGCAGGAGGCAGTAGGCAGGAGGCAGGAGGCAGGAAGCAGAAGGCAGAAGGCGGAAGGCAGAAGGCGGAAGGCACGTCATCGCCGCAGAGCGGCGAAATGTTTATAGACCAAAATGGAGGTTCCATAGACATGTCGCGCCTACGGCGCGAAGAAGGCACCGAGACCGACCGCGACGGAGTCAGTACCGGGAGCGGTAGCGACCGGGTAAACTTTGAACAGTTCGAGCAGGAACTCAAGCGACTCTACGCTGAATACACCTTCGAATTCGCCGAACAGGAATCAGGCGTTAATGCGAAGACGATCGAAGAGATCGCAAAGCTGGTCGCGACTGCGGGCACGCGCTTTTCAAGTCACAACTGGCGCAGCGCGACTTCGGGAATCAGTCACGGATGGTCCGTGGCGCGCTGCCTGTTCATGTTGAATGCGCTGCTGGGCGCCGTCGCGACTGAAGGCGGAGTGTTTCCCAACGCCTGGAACAAGTTTGTGCCCAAGCCAATTCACACGCCGCCGCATCCGAAGATGTGGGGCGAAATTAATTGGCCTCAGGAGTTTCCGCTCTCGATGCACGAGATGTCTTTTTTGCTGCCGCATCTTCTGCAGGACGGCCGCGGCAAACTCGATACGTACTTCACGCGGGTTTACAACCCGGTCTGGACGAATCCTGATGGGTTCGCGTGGATTGAAGCGCTGACTGACGAGAGTTTAATTGGCTGTCACGTCGCGCTGACGCCCGTGTGGAACGAAACCAGTTACTTCGCGGACTACATTTTGCCGATGGGCCTCGGGCCAGAACGCCACGACGTTCATTCCTACGAAACGCACGACGCGCAATGGCTCGGCTTTCGCCAACCGGTCATGCGCGCGGCGCGACAACGAAATGGCGACGACGTCACGGATACACGCGAAGTAAATCCCGGCGAAGTTTGGGAAGAAAACGAATTTTGGATGGAGCTGACCTGGCGCATCGACCGCGATGGAAGCTTAGGCATTCGCCAGTTCGTGGAATCGAAAAAGAAGCCGGGCACCCGTCTTGGCGTTGACGAGTACTACGGCTGGATGTTTGAAAACTCAGTTCCGGGTTTGCCGGAAAAGGCAGCGGCCGAGAAGTTGTCGCCGCTCGAATTCATGCGCCGCTACGGTTCGTTTGAGATCTCAAAAAAGGTCGGGCCGCTTTACGAGCAAACAGTACCGCAGGAAGAGCTCGAGGATGTTCGTGAAGACGAGCTTGGCCGCATATTCACGCGCGCGCC
>DASUTF010000353.1:0-8801 GCA_036374695.1 Pyrinomonadaceae bacterium | reverse complement strand
TTCGGGTTAGTCATTTTCAAGTAGTAAATCTTGCTTTTAACTGGTCTGGTGCCGCCGTGCGGAATCGTCCCATTCGATGACGCCGTGCCGAGGGCCACTGCGTTACAAGAGAATACTTTCCTGCGCTCGTACTTTCCTGATCGCGCCGATAGACAGGTTGGGTAACGCTTTTTCTTGTACTCTTCTATATCTTTAATATGCAGTGTGACGCCTATCTCCAATAGCATCTTTTTAAGATCAGAATAAGCCTTAAATTCATAATGCGGATCATGGTAGGAATCGATAATGATGATATTCTCAATTCCACGCCTGATAAGCGCGAGAGCGGCCAGATTCTCTGACTCCCCACCGTCGTACAGTTGCAGTTTTTGATCTGGAACGGTCTGCTGGTTGTAGTTGTCAATTTTGTGGTACGTAAACAAACTCGGAATCGCTGATGCCGCAACGCTTTCACTAAAGGTTAAAGGAGCGTCCGTGTGCTGCGCCCACTCCCGGAAACCTAAGTCAGGATTTCCTCTGAATTCGGGTGTTATTTCAAACACTTCGCTTGATAGTTTCCTTAGCTTCTCATTTCTTCTCTTCTTATTCTCCGGTAATTTGAGCGTCGTATTCAGGATGAAATAAGGAACCTTGCCTTTCTCTATAAAAGAATTCAGGAAACAAAGTTTTGTACTGCGGGGCTTTTCATTTCCGAAGCTGGTGTTGATTCGATCTTCATAGCGGTTAAATACCTTGCCTTCGCTAAAGAGGAAAGGGAGAGTCTTTATCGCTAATGTATTGGTAAAGAAGTCGCTCTTATCCTTATTCTGCAGGCGGCAGGTGTTTTGAACGAATTTGTCATCCTTAAATGCTGATTCACCAAAAAGCGTATCCGATGGATTATGTTTCGTGTATAGCCAGTAAATCGCGTATCCCCCGCCTGAAACGCCAGAGATAACATCAATTTTTTCCAAATATTTCTCATCATACAGAACCTTCATCACCCCGATATCAAATCCACCGGAGCGCATCCCGCCACCTGAAAGCGCAAGGCCCCAATCAACAGAGTCGCCGCGGGCTCGAAACCTTTCTATTCCGAATTGGGCATTGCTATCGGGTTCATTCGGTAAGGTTGTAGGACAATCATCGTTCGCGGCGAGAGGAGTATCACAAGAGTCTGATCCGCCGTCGCTCCGAATGGACTGATACGGTCGAGAAAAAGCCAGGGAGCTGCACAGAAGAATAAGCACAAGCGGGAGATTGACCATTCTTTTCAAGGTGTTTGGTCCTTTCTGAGTTCACATAACGCTACGGTGAAGTTCGGGTTATTCTTGCGGGGCGTTATTCCGCTCTCAACGCAGGCAACAGCGGTGACCTGAGCGCCACCCAGGTCGCCACCAACGATGCCGCAAGCCCGCATATTAATACCGCGACCAACAGGACGCCCAGAGAAATGTTCGGCAGCCGGCCGCCCCGTTCGAAAAGGACCGGCGCAATGGCGAGCAGCGCGCAGACCATTCCGGTGCCCAGGCCGACAACCAGCAGGAAAGCGTTCTCGGCAATCACCATCATGCTGAAGTGCGACGAGTTATATCCCAGGGCGCGCAACAGGGCCAGCTCTTTTCGCCGCTCGAGGACGTTACGCAACAGCACCGCAGCCATTCCCAGAGTGCCCAGCGCCAGACCCAGACCCCCCAACATCTGGAAAGTTGAAAGATAAGTATTTTCGACGCGATGAAAATTGGCGAGTCGTTCACCGGTATTCGAGACATCGAAGCCGTAATCCGACAGGCGATCCTCCAGCGCGACAGTGATTGTCGAGAGCTCGCTCTCAGCATCAATCAAAAAGTATCGGTACCCGGGCTCGGACGGGAAAAGTCTTACGAAATTCTCTTCCGACATCAGCAGCTCGCTTTGAAAGATGCTGTCGGACAATGCGCCCACCAGGCGCAAGCGAACCGGCCCTTCATTGCGATTCAGCACAAACTCGTCGCCAACCTGCAAATGAAGTACGTAGGTCATCGAGTTAGCGTCGGCGATTACGGGCACGACATTGTCTTCCCATCGGCGGTTCAACAATAGCCAGGGATTGCCAGTCTCATCCGCTGAAGTAGCCAACGATTTCTGAAAAGTGAAGCGGTTGCTCTGAATGAATTCCGCTGTTGCTCCGAGCATGCGCGGATTGCGTGGCTGGTACAGATTGAGACAACTTGCGTCATCGCCGGGGCGCAGACGGAACCGCGTAAAAGAACCGCTGGATAAAGGTGAGCCAGTCACATCATCGGCGATGTTTAATGCTTCGCGTCCGCTGGCAGAATTGGGATCGTGGACAAGTGGCAAGAGCGATTCAGCCATCAGCGGGAATCCGCCCGTGCCGGATTTCCTGTCTCGACTAAGATCTTGATCACCTTTTCTAAATGCTTCGACAGTCACGACGATGAAGGCGGACATCGCGATCAGAGCGATGCACATTACGCTGCGCGACGGCCGATGCACTGCGTTTCTGAATCCCAGCCGCCAAACTGCCGGCCAACCCTTTCCGCGAATTTGTTTGCGCCGCGGCCGCCGCAACCAGGCCGACACGAAATAAAGCAATGCCACGAGAAGCAGCGTACCGCTGCCAAAGAAACCTAAAGTTTGGCTAATTACTTTGAACGTCGCCGCAACCAGAACCAGAAGCGCAAGTGCGATAAGAGAAATTGAAATCCAGAGGCGCCAACTCGCTGCTGCGGCGACGCGGAGACGTGTGGACCCGGGGACAACTCCGGAAAAAAGAGAACGCGAGGACGCTTTTCCCAGACGCCTCAAAGTCCACGCGACGCAGATCACTGCCGCCAGCACACCGCCAACTCCGCCGAGCAGAAGTGAGACTGGCGAGACGTGAAGACGCAACTGCGTCGTTCCCACCGCGTCCACCCACCAGGTGCGCAGGCCGAGCAGAATCAAATAGCCGTACGCTACCGCTCCGAGCAAACCGAGCAAACTTCCCACGAGAGATAACACGAGCCCTTCAGCCAGAAAGAGATTTCGAATTTTCGATCGAGGAAAGCCGATCGCTTGCAGGGTGCCGATTTCACGCAAGCGTTGTTCAATTCCGAATTTGAAAAAAAGTGAAGCCAGCAGCAGCGCTGAGACTACGAGAAAAAAGCTGAAGTAGAGAAAGTACTCGCCGAAATCAGTCGCTCCGCGCGATGCCGCCAGCCCTTCAGCGCGTACCGGTAGAATAGCCAGACCCATCTGTGCCGGATCCAGGGTTGTGTGCAGGTTTTGCTCGAACTGGTTACGCATCTGCGCAAAGTCCTGGCCCGGCCGGGCTCCAATGCGTAAAGACGTCAGGTTTCCGAATCGTGATTGCCAAAGCTGTTGTGCGAATCCAAGCGGGAGAAAAGCCTTGGGCGTGGTACGGTACTTTTTCCAGTAATCTTCATCCTGCGGGCGAATCCGATCCAGGTCCATCGGAAATGGAGGATCCCAATCAGCGACGTTTTCCGATTCGGTAATGCCGGGATAATCCGGTACGAGATTGCGGTCGGCCGCAATTCCTTCCATCGGAATGATGCATGCCACCCGAAACTCAGTCGAACGCGTCGCGAGTTGGCCCTGATCGAGCCAGACGTAGTAATCGAGCGTGATGCGATCTTTGAGTTTCGCGCCGAGATCATTCGCCGCCCATTCGTTAAGAATAATTGGATGAAGATCGATGGCACCATCGCCGACACAGCCTGGCCGACGCCCCCGTCCGTCGCGCTGAATAACCTCAAATACATCTCCGGTGATGCCTGTCGCGATCGAATACGGAATCACCCGACCGTTCTCCACCCGCATACTGTTAACGAGATAGGAGAGGTACGGCTCCGCCCCGGCGGTGCCAGCCTGACGTGCTGCCTGGTGCGCTTTGTCCGCCAGCGGTTCTGAGATCATCCCGGCACCGGTCTCGACCGACAGACTTTGCTGCGCATCGAGTACGCGCAGCTTGATGTTGTAGTCCTCTAATTGAGCAGTGTCTTTAAGTAAGCTGGCAAGCGCCTGCGTCTCCGTTGTATCTTCGCTCGGGTCACTGGAAACGAGGATCGTGTTGACCCGATTCGATTGACCCAACTCCTGTTGGAGAAGCTGCAGCGGGACGAACACTGCGCGCACATTGCTTTGCTGTGGTCGCGTGCTGAACTCGCCCAACTGGGCAGGTGTAAGAGCCTCTCGAACCGTCAGCCGCAGAGTGACGCCGGCCTCATCTTTTCGTCCAAACAACGATTCAAGTGGCACGTCGGAGGGCTTCTGGATCCGGATCAGAAGCGGATCGCCGCCCCGAGTGTTGAGTTCGCGCGCGAGGCTTTCGCTTACTAACACTTCGCGGTTTTGCGGGGGCCGTTGATCGCTTCCGTGAAATTGCCAAAACCTTTGGTCAACGCCGTAGACGCGAACGCCACCAGCGCGCGCGCCATTATCGCGGCTGACCGTTCCGTCCAGCTCAATCAGGGGACAACTGTTCGAGAAACCGCGCGCGGCGAGTTTAGGCCGAATATTTTCAGCGAGCTGCTCGCGAAAAAATCCCGGCGCGGCAATCACATGATCGGTTTGCCCCAGTCGCTGGAGAAAAAGATCGCGCAGGCTGGCGCGCACAGAATTGCCCACAAGTAATGCACCGGCCAGCACCGCAACTGCCGTCGCCACCCCGAACACGACTGGGAGGTTCGTGCGCCAGTAGTACTTCACACTTCGCTTGATGAGATCGGAGGTGCGCATTAAGCCTCGTGAAGCTGCTGATCTCGCAATTGATATTGTCGGGGAAAACGAGCGGCCAGTTCCGGGTTGTGTGTGACGACGACCAGAATCGTCTGCTGGCTCTTTTGCAATTCAACCAGCAGCGAAGCGACGGCGTCGGCTGATTTTTGATCGAGGTTTCCGGTGGGCTCGTCACACAGAAGCATTTGCGGCTTCATGATCAAAGCGCGGGCCAGCGCAACTCTCTGCTTTTCGCCGCCTGAAAGTTCAGCCGGACGATGTTCCATTCGATCCTGAAGACCTACCTGTTTGATCAATTCGCGGGCGCGCTCTTCTGCATCGTCGCTATTCCCGGAAACAAGTGTGGGCGTGAGCACATTCTCAATCACCGAACACTGCGGGAGGAGACAGTGATCCTGAAAGACAAAGCCGATATGCCGGTTTCTGAAGACGGCAAGCTGGCGCGGCGCCAGTTGGAATGGATTTTCACCAGACAGGGTAACCACCCCACTGCTCGCTGGTTCGAGCGTGCCCAGGATGTAAAGCAAGGTGCTCTTGCCGCTGCCGGAGGGGCCCATGATAGAGGCGGCCTCGCCCCGCGAAAGCGAGAACGAAATGCCTGAGAGAATCTGTAGCGTTCCTTTTGGGGAAGGATACTCTTTCGAGATGTTTTCGGCTTTCAGCACGACCGAGTCTCCACGATATAAGCCACAGATTCACACAGATCGACACAGATAAACCCGAAACCGACTGTCTTTCATTTCCTACTATCTGTGCAAATCCGTGTTCATCTGTGGCGTTTTCAGAGCACACTCTCGTAAGCTTCCAGCGCGCGATCAGCCATGTGCGCCGCACTGTAATGCCGGCGCACACCGAGCGCTCCCTGGCGACCCATCTCTTCCGCTCGCGGACGATCCTGGAATATCTGAAGCAGAGCATCGGCGAGGCTCTGCGGATCGTCCGGCTCAATCAGCAGTCCGCCTGATGTTTTTTCGATGATTTCGGTAAACGCCCCGCGGCGAGGCTGCACGAGCGGGACACCGCACGCCATCGCCTCGAGCAGGGAGACTCCTTTTGGCTCATCGTATGTGGCCGGCACCGACATCACATTGAGTTGACGAAGAAAGTCGATCTTCTGTTCGCGATCCAGGACGCCTCGATAACTGAACTCGGAAGCAAGTCCCGCCTCTGCCAAGCCCTTCTGGATATCGTGGAGGTACGGTTTGCATTCGGGCGCAATCCAACCCGCGGCCTCCAGACGTGCTTCCGCCCCGTTGCTTTCCTTTCGAAACAGTTTGTAGGCGTCAGCGAGCAGGTGAAGTCCCTTTTCCGGTGCAATGCGACCGAGAAATCCCACTTTGAAACCGTTCCTGGCGGCCGGTTCGGTTTTATCAAAGCCGTTAAGGTTTATGCCGATCGGCACGACCCGCATCTTTTCGGCGGGAATACCGAGATAGCCCGGCATAAACTCGGCGTAGAATTCGCTAATCGGAAGAAAAAGGTCCACGTGCTTGATGTTGCTGCGAATTAGATCCAGCGCCTGTTCACGATATGGCTCTCGCAGGCTATCCAGAAAGAGATCCTCTCCCTGCAGCGTGCAACAAATCGGTCGATTCAATTCACGTTTGAGCGGCTCAGCCAGGCCGAGCAGCAGCGAGTAAGGGAGGTTGATGACGTCAGGGAGCGGCTCGCTCTTGAGCCAATCGATCAGTTTGTGAATTTCTTTGCGCTGGAAACCATCATCACCTTTGAGGACGGACACAGTCATCTCGCCCAACATTTTCGGATTGGTTGAAATCGACCGCCGCGAAGCGAGATCCAAAATCGCTCTTGAGTCCCAAAGTTTGTCGAGCCACGCAGGTGTGTTTCGGAAAAACGGAACGTATTGTTCGAGGTAAGCACTGATGCCGCCGAGCACAACTTTATTTTGACTGACATTCGGCTCGTCGGTGTGGGTGGGCGTGTAAACCGGCAACAACAGCACGTCATGCCCGCGCGCGATTAGCTCAGTAGCCAACGCGTTGTCGCGCAGACAACTGCCGCAGTACATGCGGCCGGCGCCACCTGTGAGATACAGAATCTTCATTCAGTCATCAAATCTGTCTTGAAGACGAACGGTGAGGGTAGGGTTTGGTATTTTCATGACCTTGTTAGGTTGCCGTACGGATTATTCGACCGGCCCGACGTCCCAACCATCATATGCCTGAACCTCAAACTCAGCCGCCAGCCGGGCCAGTTCTACGTTCCTTTTCCTGAGCGTAGCCTCAGTATGAATTTCAACCTTTTCGACATGTAGCATGAACTTTCCCGAAGCTCTTCCGCTCTCACCTTCCTCTAACTCGAAGATGTCAACGACACGGTAACTAAGAGACTCAAGACGCCGCCCTAACCTCTCGAGGTAGTTCACATCTGTATCGAGGAAAAAGTAGCCCCACAGCAAATCTCCTTTGGGATTCCAACCCGCCTTTATTACCCTTTCGAAAGTGAATTGGATCCATTCGATATCAAAAGGCTCATCCGTGGACATGTTGGATCCCACCTCAACATCCGCAATCCGACTAGTCAGCCCGCAGCCGCGCGCTGAAAAGCCCGCCGAGCATACAAATGCTCAAACAGATTTCCTTCGTGCGGCTGGTCCCAATGCACCTGGTTTGTAGGCACAGCTCCGAGATTGAGCCGATCCACGTTCGGCGAGGCGACCAGTTTCTGCACCAGCTTCGGATCGTTCGTGATCGCAGTCACTACCAAGCTTGGCCCGAGCGATTCGGGAATCTGATCCTGACTAACGTTGACGACGCTGGCAAAAGGAAAAAGAAATTCTCGATTCGCCAGCGGGTGCGCGGCGTCTTCACAGTGAATGATCGTCGGCAAAAGGTATGAACAACCTTCCCATTCGACCAGCCGACCCGTTCCACGAGTCGCGGCGCTAACATCGCGTGCGCCCGGCTCGCTCAGTCCTTGATCGATGATTGTCGAAATCCGCGCGGCAACTCCCTTGTCGGTAAAAGGCGCCAGCTGCGCCGCTTCATCATCAGCTTTCCTGGGCACGATTCGGCTAAGCCTGTCAGCCAGTGCGTGACTGATTTCATCAGCATGTCTGGGCGTCCAAATGCCCGACGCATTGATGCATGAGCGGCCGCCGTTTTCGGCGATCGAAGCGATCATCACGTCGAGATATTGCTCCCATTGATCGACGCAATCTTCACCAATAACGATCTTGCTGTAACCGGGACCATGAATCTCGATGCGTGAATCGCCTTCCCAAACACCGGTCGTTGAGCTGTCGCCGAAAATCATCGCGCGTCCGCTCTGGCGCAGTATTTCTCCCGCGCCACCGTGATCGGTGGGATAGAAGCTGAAGGCTTCGCGCGGCGCGCCGGCCCGAATCAACGCCTGAATGATGCGGAAAGGCGTCCATGGTTCGGCCCCGCCGGGCTTCAGAATCAGCGGAATCTTCAACGCAAACGCCGGAATCCACAGCGAATGAACACCTGGAGAATTGTTCGGCAGAACGGCCCCGAGCGATTCGCCGCGCGGGAAGAAACTGAGTGCATGTCCTTCGAACTCTCCGAACCCTCGGTCGAGAATTTCCCAGTCGAGATTTCTGGTCAGACCGTGAAGCACGCGGCCCATCTCTGCGAGCATCGTCTTGATCTTCTGCAGGTTCCGCCGCGCCAGCGTGTGCGGCAATCCGGTTGTGGCTGAAACCTGTTGGACATAGTCGTCCGGCGACTGAGGGATTCCATCAAGCGGCAGGACATCGTTGGCGAACAGTTCCGCGGCGCGCGCGCAGATTTCGACGAGTTCAGCAGTCGAGAATTCGGTCAGCGCGGCGCGAGCGCTCCGCTGATCGAGCAGGTCGCGGCGAATCAGTCCGGCATTTGCCTGGCTGATCTCAACAAATGGTTCGCGCGTGCGATGATGCGGAATGCGGACTACGTCGAGGCTCGTGTACGGTGCGCCGTTACGAAGGATTGGAATCTGAAGCATGACGATTCTTAGCCGCGGATTAGCGCGGATTCACGCGGATCAGAAACGATCGTGGAAAAAGATAGGAGCAAACACGCTTTCCTTGTCGGCTTGTTCTTATCGGTGTTTAT
>DASUTF010000352.1:0-4608 GCA_036374695.1 Pyrinomonadaceae bacterium | reverse complement strand
TCTGCAACCAGGCGTCAGTCGATCACGCCTTTCGCCATGCTGCAGATCTTTTTCACGGGCATTCGCAGATCAACCTGACCGCGTTGTTCGGACCGCAGCATGGCATTCGCGGCGACGTCCAGGACAACATGATCGAGACAGAGCATGCGGTCGATCATCGCACGCAGGTTCCGATCTATTCGCTGTACAGCGAAACACGTGAACCCACGGAAGAAATGCTGCGCGACGTTGATGTGATCGTTGTCGATCTCCAGGGTGTCGGCTGTCGCATCTACACCTTCGCGTACACGATGGCGAATTGCATGAGAGCAGCAAAACGTCTCGGCAAGAAAGTCGTCGTTTGCGATCGCCCAAACCCGTTTGGCGGAGAAATGGTCGCAGGCAATGTAACTGAACGGGGACACGAGTCCTTCGTTGGACAGTTCTCGCTGCCCACACGCCACGGCATGACCATGGGCGAACTAGCGCGTCTGTTTAATGAGCATTTCGGTATCGGATGCGAATTGGAAGTTATTGAGTTAGGCGGTTGGTCGCGCGACCTTTGGTATGAAGACACGGACGGCCCCTGGGTCCTGCCGTCGCCGAACATTCCCACGCCAGATAGTTGTAAAGTCTTCCCGGGCACGGTGCACCTGGAAGGCACGCAGATGTCTGAAGGGCGGGGAACTACGCGACCTTTCGAATTGGTCGGGGCTCCTTACGTCGACGCTAACCAATACGCGGAAGCGCTGGCGCAATTGAATCTGCCGGGCGTCGCCTTCCGGTCATGCGTCTTCATGCCCACGTTCCAGAAGCACGGCGGCAAAGCGTGTGGAGGAGTTCAGATTCATGTTATAGACCGCGCCATCTTCGAGCCGGTCTCGGCGGGCGTGGCAATCGTGAAGACAGCGCACGACCTCTATCGCGAAGACTTTCGCTGGAAGGATCCGCCGTACGAGTACGAGTTCGAACGCAACCCGTTTGACGTGATCGCAGGGACAACCGAGATGCGCGCGCAGATCGAGCGCGGCGATTCGCTCGACTCGATCACCGAATCCTGGCAGCCGGCGTTGGAGGAATTTAAACGGATCCGAGGCGAGTATTTACTTTATTGATTTTCTCAGCCGTGGAAGGGCCGACAGCTAAAGAACGGCCTAAAATTAAAGGGGAATGTGATTTTGAAGTTAATAGATTACTTTAAGTGCGGAGCGGGAGGGATCTTTGGCAGCTAGAATTGAAAAAGACCGAGACGTTGCGACGCCCAGTTTCGCGTGGCTCGTTGGGCTGGCCGCGTGGGCGATTCCGGGCGCTGGCCATCTAATGCAGAAACGTTGGCGCAGAGGCGCTTTGGCAGGCGGCGCGGTGTGGGTGATGTTCTTAACCGGCCTTTGGCTCGGCGGCCATCTCTACAGCGTCACCGGCCAGGAACAGGGCTTCAGCGTTTTCTTTCAGTTGTTGCCGATGATCGCCAACGTCGGCGTGGGCTTGCTTTATATCATCTGCTGGATTGCGGGTGTGGGGTTTACCGAACACGCCCAGCTCGTCACGTATGAATACGGAAACACGTTTCTGCTCGTGGCTGGCTTGTTGAATTACCTGGTTATGCTTGACGCATTCGATATCGCGGCGGGGAGAAAGCCATGAGACACGTTCTGTGGATGGTGGTTTTCGCGGCCCTCACCGCCGTCGTGTTCGGCATTGCGGCGAAAGGTACTGAGCGTCAGCGGCTCATGTATGGGATTAAGGTCTTTGCTGAATTCGTCGCGATCGCATTTCTCCTCGGCTGGATACTGTATTTCATTCCTTCTCCCTAAATCTGTGAGGGACGTATCACGTGGTTGCGTTTAAGGATAAACTTTGCGGGGCTTTGCGTCGTAGCGCCTTTGCGTGAACCCTTAGTGAGCCGCTATCAGTTCACGCCAGGACGCAAAGTCGCAAAGAACCGCAAAGACACAAAGCCATTCATCGTGAACCTGGTCACCACCGATGCCATCGTCCTGCGCAGCTATAACCTCGCTGAGGCTGATCGCATCGTCGTCTGCCTGACGCGCGACGCGGGGCTGGTGCGCGCGGTCGCGAAAGGCGCGCGCCGGATGAAAAGTCGCTTCGGCGCTGCGCTTGAGCCGTTCACCGTCATCCGCCTGGATTTTTACGAAAGGGAAAATCGGGACCTGGTCACGATTTCACGCGCTGAGATCGTCAAGTCAAACTTCGAACTCGCTGCGCAACTTGAAGTGGCGGAAGTGCTCGGTTACATGGCGGAACTCATCGGGGAGTTCGCGCCGCCGCATGAAGCAAACGACAAGCTCTACCGCATGCTAAACGCGTGCGTCGAAGCCTTGGCCGCGGCGCCTGACGCCGCCAACCTGGTGCTGCGCTATTTTGAAATCTGGATGCTGCGCTTGGCCGGATCGTTCCCGGACGTGCGCGAGTGTGTTGTTTGCGGCACGGCGTTGACCACGGCGCAGCCCCTATACGTGGATTTTGAAAGCGCGGTCCGTTGCGCAAAATGCAGCCGCGGAATCGGGACCACGCTGATGCCGGCGATTCAGCAACTGCTGATTAGCAGCCAGCGACTTGGGCCGTCTGAATTCGCGAACACATACCGGGCGAGCTTCACTCAAACAGATACCGAACTTGGTGAGTTCACTCACCGGCTGATTGTCCGGGCACTCGAGCGACGTCCACGGACAATGGTTGCGCCAGCGCGATAGTCAGACGTTGTTATCCACAGATTACACAGATGGAAAATCCAAAAAGTTAAGTAGTCTCCTATTCCGCTTCCACCTCTGCGGTCCTTTGCGACTTTTGTGACTTTGCGTGAAATGACCCTTATGTATTTATAAGTGGTGGGTTCACGCTAAGACGCAAAGACGCGCAAAGTAGGACAGCCCCAGTTGAGCTCGTTAAAACCGTTTTCCCAATCTGTGTAATCTGTGTAATCTGTGGATCAAATCATGGCATCCCGCCGCATAATCGAGCGTTACATCCTCCGCACGATACTCCCGTACGCGGCGGCGGCGTTCGTCCTGCTCACCGGCATCCTGTTCGTCCAACAAAGCGGCCGGTATTTTGAAACAATCTTCCGCGCCACCGTCCCGGCGCAATTCTTATACGGCCTATCGCTCGCCCTGCTACCCACGGTGCTGGTCTTCACCATCCCGATGGCCGTGCTGGCCGGAACGATCATCGGTCTGGGCCGCATGGGGAGTGACAGCGAGTTGATCGCGATGCGCGCGGCCGGCGTAAGCCGCTGGCAGATTGTTCTGCCCGCATTAGTAGTCGGGCTGATTGCCACCGTGGTCGCGTTGCAGCTCAATCTTAGTGAAGCCCCGCATGCCCAGCAGGACTTGCGCGCTTTGGGTGCGCGCGCGGCACTCTACAAACTGGATTCGCCGGTCGAGCCGCAAACCTTCACGACGGACATTCCCGGCTACGTCATCTACGTCCGCGAAGGTGACAAATCGCGCGGCCAGTGGGGCGGTGTGTTCATTCAAACGAAAGAGGCCGACGGCTCAAGCCGTTTGATAACCGCGCGCACAGGCCGCATCGATTCATCCGCCGAGAAGTCCGAGCTGGTGCTTCAGGACGCCGTGCAAACAAAGCTGCCTGCCGGCGAAGCGGCCGGCGAGCAATACGTCGTCGAGCGGCTGGACCAGTTGCGCATTCTCTTCAACACCGGGCGCAACGAACTGATTGCGCGAGTACAAAGGTCTGAAACCAAACCTGACGAAATGGGATTTCGCGCGCTGCGGCGCTTTATCAACGAAAGCTCGGGGCCACAACATCGGGAAGCGGTCTTTCTGCTCCATAAGCGAATCGCGCTCGGCTTGTCGCCGGTAGTGTTCGCATTTTTTGGCGCCGTTCTGGCGATGCGCTTCCGGCGGGGCAGCCGCGGCTTCGGCGCGCTCAGCTCGCTGCTGGTCATGGTTACGTATTACCTTTTGGTCGTCGCCGGCGAGCAGTTGACGCGGGGGGGGACGGTGCCGCCGGTCGTAGGCGGATGGCTGGCGACCTCGCTGGTGCTGATCTTCGCGGTGACACTTCTGCTGGTAAACCGGAGATTCAGCTTTTCACTCCGTCCGGCCCGGACGGCCACGACAGATTTAGCGGCCCGCGCTGAAGTGAAGGCTCAAAAACAGTCAGCTCGTCGCCGGTGGACCGTTCGCTTTCCCACCCTGCTGGACATCAGTGTCGTGCGCACGATGGCTTTGAGTTTTCTGTTTGCCTTCGTGGCGCTCGTCATTGTCTTCAACATTTTTACCAGCTTCGAGCTTTGGCGGTTCCTGGTTACTCGTGGCGGAGGTGTGAAACTTCTCGGGGAGTATCTGTTCTTCCTTCTGCCCCTCGTGAGTGTGGAGCTGTTTCCCGGAAGCGTTTTGGTCGCGGTGCTGCTGACGTATGCTCTGATCGCGCGGAGAAGGGAAGCGGTCGCCTGGTGGGCCAGTGGCCAGAGCGTCTATCGCCTTATGCTGCCCGGTTTGGTTTTCGCAATGTTCATCGCCGGCGGCCTGTGGCTGATTCAGGAACGGATCATGCCGGCAGCAAACGTGAAGCAGGACGATTTGCGCGCGCGGATCCGCGGCAACGTCGCGCAGTCCACGCCCGGCGAGCGGCGTTGGCTGGTGA
>DASUTF010000351.1:0-5567 GCA_036374695.1 Pyrinomonadaceae bacterium | reverse complement strand
CGAATCCAATGCTTTATGTTGGGTTCCTGATGGCCGCGGCAGGTGCGGGCATGGTTTTGTATTTCAAACCGCAGTCATGATTCGTTATTTCTGTTTGAGCGTAAGCAACAACGAGCCATCGAAGATGGCGGCAGAATTTAGCCCAGGGCAAGCGAGCGCCGCCCTGGGTTACCGCAAGAATAATTCTTAGAGCCCGCTTTAGCGGGCGACAGAGATGAATCGTCTCCCGCCCGCTAAAAGCGGGCTCACGTTCAATAGGTGGTTTTGATCCCCGGGTTCCGTTCGCTTCGCCCACTTCACCCGGGGCTACATTCTGCCACCTGCTGCGCAGGTTCATTGAAAGGTTCATTCTGAGATGAAGCAAACAAGCATCAAACTACTCTGTGTAACTTCCCTGTTATTCATTTCCGCTTCGGCCTCCGCTCAAACTAACGGCGAGTGGCCGCAGTGGCGTGGTGCGAGCCGCGACGGTATTTCGAAAGAGACTGGGCTTCTGAAGCAGTGGCCGGAAGCCGGTCCGCCTTTGGCCTGGAAAGCGAGCGGCGCGGGCAGCGGCTACTCTTCGTTCTCAATTTCCAAAGGCCGCTTGTACACCATGGGATCGCGCGGCGACCGCGAGTTTGTCATCGCATTCGACGTTGCTACCGGAAAGGAAGTCTGGGCGACGCCGCACGGCAAAACCTTTGACAATGATCGCGGCGGCGGGCCGCGCGGGACTCCGACGATCGACGGCGACCGAATTTATGCGCTCGGCGGGAGTGGCGATCTTTCGGCGCTCGACGCACGCACCGGAAAAATTGCCTGGACCCTCAATGTGCTATCGAAGTTTGGTGGATCGAATATTCGCTGGGGCATCAGCGAATCGCCGCTGGTGATCGGTGACAAAGTTCTGGTGAATGCCGGTGGACCGGGGGCTTCGATCGTTGCCCTGAAGAAGACTGACGGCTCGTTGATCTGGAAGAGCGAAAGCGACGAGGCGGGCTATTCTTCGGCTCTTCCAATCCAGGTTGGCGGCACGACCCAGGTGGTCTTTTTTACCGGCAGTCGCGCGGTGGCTCTCGATGTTCGCGACGGCAAACTTCTCTGGGCATATGCCCGCCCGTCGAACGACGTAGCCAACATCGCTACGCCCGTCGCGCGCGGCAATCGTGTGTGGATCTCTTCAGACTACGGCACCGGTGGCGGACTGATTGAGATCAAAGCTGATGGCAAAGGGCAGGAAGTCTACTTCACCAAAGACATGCGTAACCACCACGCTACTTCCATTCTGATTGGTGATCACCTTTACGGCTTTTCCGGTGCCATCCTTACCGCGATGCGATTCGATACCGGTGAAGTCGCGTGGCGGGACCGCAGTGTCGGCAAAGGTTCGCTGACGTTCGCCGATGGGCATCTATACGCGTTCAGCGAAAACGGAGTGATTGGACTGGTTGAAGCAAACCCGACTGCGTATCGAGAGAAGGGAAGATTCAGAATCCAGCAGGGTTCACTGCCGACGTGGGCGCATCCGGTGGTTGCGGGTGGCCGGCTCTACATCCGCGATCAGGACACGATCTACGCGTACGACGTCAGAGAGAAGAGATAAGAGAGCTCAGAAACGGGCTTGCTTCAGAAAATTCTGCGCTTCGAGTAATTCAGGTATTTCCTTGTCGGCATTACGCCACTGTTCCGACAGACGCGCGTAAGCCTGGGCCGCTCCGCGCTGATCTCCCATTTTCGCTGCCGCGCGCGCGACACCCAGCAATGATCGCGCGCGATTCGGCTGTCTCAGCAGTGCAATCTTGAATTGTTCCGCGGCTTCATTTGGTTTGCCCGCGCGGAGCAGAATCTCACCCAACAACTCATGTGAAGGCTTGATGAGACTGGGCGGTCCCGAGGGCGGACCCATCTTCTCTTCTCGGCGAACGGCCTCGCGCCCGAGTTCAATTGCGTTGTCGTGCTCCCCGCTCATGGATGCGAAGGCTGCCGCGACCTGCAGTTCGCCAATCACATTTGCGGCATTGGCCGGCGAGTCAACATTCACGTCCGGAATCGTGGGCGCGGTTTTCATCGAGCCTTTGATCGCCGCTGCCAGGTTCTGCGTGAAGATCGGCAACCGCTGGCCAACGTTTGAGTAGCGAACCGCCATTGGGCCATCGCTCGGCGCCGAAGAGCCGTGCGCGCCGTGGCCGCCCGCGGCAGGGGCTTGCGAGCCGGATGACGTAGCGGGAAAAATTGTAGCTGCGAGATCCCATCGCTCCGTTTCGATCACAAATGCCGCCGCCATATTGGCGTAGTTGTTTTCGTAATAGCCGGGGCGCAGCTTGTTGTCATAAGTAGACTCGGACATCGTCTTCTTCATCAACGCGAGGAGTTCTTCGGCCTTGCGATATTGGCCCTGTTGCAGTTGGGCGTACATCAACCAATGCAGGCTGTGATAATCGCGCACGTTGGGCGAGAGCTTCTTGCGCCGCATCCAGGTGTCCGATGCTTCCCACGCTGATTGATTCGAGGCCGCCGCCTCAGGCCACATCCCGAGCTGCAGAAAAATGTGTGACGGCATATGCCGGGCGTGATGAGCTTCGGGCGCGATTCCGGCGTAGCGACGGGCTGCGGGCAGCGCCAGAATGGCATGATCCGGATCGTCGAAAGCGTGGATGATGTAATGCGCCGCGCCCGGATGGTTTGGATTCTTTTGATAAACCTCAAGGGCAATAGCGCCCGCCCGGGCTTGCAAGCGATAACTCCTATCTTCCGAGCGCACCAGGCCAAGAAGAGAAAGTGAATAAAATGCCGCCGCGTCGAGATCGTCTGGATGGTCGCGATAGATCTTTTCCATCGCCGCAGAATAAGCCGCGTCGCGGTTTCGCTTGTCGCCCTCGCCGTAAATCAACTTCACCGCGCTTAAGTAAGCGCGTTCTCGCGCGGTTAACTTAGCCGTGTCTTTGATCTTCGCGATGACCTGGCGTCCCGCTGCAGTGTCCTGCTCGGTCCAAAGCGGATGGTTGTGGGCCATCGCTTCACCCCAATAACCCATCATGAAATCGGGCTCGACTTTGGTTGATTCGCGAAAGGCTTCGAGCGCTTCTTCGTACCAGAAGGAGTGGAGTGCCGCGAGGCCGCGTAGGAAATGTTCCTGTGCTCGCGAGGAACCGGACGTGGGGAATTCGACCTTCCCCAGTTGCGAAGTCTGCGCGTTGCCGGTCGTGAAAACGAAAAGCGCGGCAAGGAGAACCGTTAAGCGCCGAAGGCGCAAAATGTAACAGCCTGGGCCATCGGCCCAGGTTGTAAAACAAGAGTGGCGGCGAGCGCTGAAAGCGCGAGATGAAGCATCCATGGGATCTCCGATCAGATGTACGTCGATCGTCTAGGTTACATTTCGCGCTTTCAGCGCTAAAACGTCTGATTCACGTTTCTCACCTGGGCCTGTGGCCCAGGCTGTTACATTTTCGCACCTTTGGTGCTGGGTGCTGGCCGTAAAACTACCTTTAGTCGGCTGCGTTTCCGCTCTACTTCTTCCCAATGCAATAAAGATTCGTCGCCGTGCGAATGAAAATCTGCCCGTCCGAAATTGCGGGCGAACTAAGGCAGTAATCGTTCAAAGGATTCTCTGCCAGGACTTCGAATTTTGGTCCGGCCTTTACGACCGTAGTCAGCCCTTCTTCATTCGTCACGTAAATTTTGTCGTCCGCCAGGACCGGCGAGCCGCTGTACGTGCCCGGCTTGATGCGTTGCTGGCCGTAAATTTCGGCGCCGGTTTTGGCGTCGAGACACCACATGATCCCGCGGTCGTTCACGATATAAAAGTACTTTCCATCGGTGACGGGCGTCGGCACATCGGGGCCATTGTTGGTTGACCACACCAGATGCGAAGTGGTGATGTCGCCGCGTCCGCCGGCCTTAAACACCAGCAACGGCTTCACGCGCGTCGGCGCGTATATCAAATCGTTGAAGACTACTGGTGAGGCAACAATGCGATACATTGGAGCATTGTCGGGATTAAGGCCGTTCGCGCGCCACAGTTCTTTTCCGGTTGCGGGATCGTGGCCGGTTACGACATCTCCGCCGGTAATTACGATTTCAGTGGTCTTTCCGTAACGAAGCAAGGCCGGCGTGGTGTAGGAATCCGGCGACTCGCGAATGGCGGCTGTCGGCCGATCGACTTTCCAAAGCGTCTTGCCGGTCTTCTTATCAATTCGCATCACGTAGGAAGGATCGTCAGTCTTCATCCCGTGCAGCACTTGCACGTAAAGCGAGTCTTCGAAAAGCAAAGGCGACGACGCGTAGCCCCAGTTCAGCCCGAACTCGCCGTAGTCTTTTTGAATGTCGCGGGTCCAAAGTTCCTTACCGGCAAAATCAAAACTCTTAAGAATGCCGGTTCCGGTCATCACCCAAACGTTCTTGCCATCGGTTACCGGCGAAGGCGAAGACATGTTTTGCTTGCGCATCTTCACGTTGCCAGTGCCCAGTAACTTCTTCCAAATCGTTGTGCCTTTCGTGCGATCCACGCACCAGAGATAGAGATCGTTGCCTTCGGCGACGTTAAGAAAAATTCGGTCGCGCCAGATGATTGGAGTTGAGCCGCTCCATTCGGGCATCGCCAGTTTCCAGGCGACATTTTCCTCAGTCGTCCACTTGACCGGCAGGTTCTTCTCGGTGCTGACGCCGTTAAGCGAAGGCCCGCGCCATTGCGGCCAGTTTTCCGCGCGGGCCACAGCGACCACGAGCAAGAGAAATGCGATCACGTGAAGAGCGCGATGCTTCATATCCTTGTCCTCTGTCTTTTAATGCGAAGGTTGATCCACAGATATGCAAATTTTACAGATTACGAAGTGGCCGGTAAACGGAGCCACTTCGGGTTTGGCGCTGGCTTGGCTGTTCAACTTAACTGCCGGGTTGGCAGCGTCCACTCTGCGGTTTTGTTCGCGGACCTTTGTCCCTTGGCGTGAGACCACATAGCCCCGCAAGCGATTCACGTAAAGGCGAAGGGACGCGCTGTATAAGCACCAAACAAGCTTTGCCTCAAAAGTACCTTAGAGTTTCGAACACTTCTTCAGCCCGCAGGGCTGATAGATAGTAGCCGGTGGTCGCAGACCACCGGACGCCGGGCCCAAATGATTTGAGCATCCTGAAAGGATGCAAGAATTCGCGGATTATCTGGCACCCCTACAGGGTGCAACTAACGAACCCGCCGATCCGGAGGTCTCCGCTTCGCTCCGACCTCCGGCTACTTTCTGTCAACCCTTCGGGTTGTAATAGCAGGTCGAGAGCCCTTAACCACTTTTGAGGCAAAGCCCACCAAACACTCAACTCCTATTCTTATAATCGAGTGACTCCTGTTTCTTGAGTAAGCTTACCAACTCCCGTGCTTGCAAGTATCCGAGACCGAAAAACGCTTCGGCCTGGTCTGCGTAAAAACTCTGATCAAACGTCGTTGTATGAGGGAATTTGTAAATAGCGTCTGGCCAAAGCATTCCGACTGCATTCATCAAACTGACTTTACTCCAAGTTGTGATTGGCCAGAATGGGCGTTTTCTGTTCAGGAACGCCTCATACCTATAAACTCGATATGCGAACAGATCGGCGTA
>DASUTF010000350.1:0-4106 GCA_036374695.1 Pyrinomonadaceae bacterium | reverse complement strand
CTTCGGCCTGATGGCCCAGGGGACTCACCGCGCGAAATGGCAACGCGCCGCCGTCTCGCTGTTCCTGGCGGGCGTCGTCTTCGTCGGCTGGTCGTTCCTGACGCCGCACGTGAGTGGGACCTGGCTGAATCGATCGGTCATTCTAATGACGTTGATGTTCGGGATAGTCGCGCTGTTCGGCATCGAGTTGGACAAGCTAATCGAGCGCGAACCTGATTGGTCAAAGGCTTTTCGCGATTGCGTACCGGCGATGGTCGTCGCCGGAGTTCTCGCGCTCATGTTTGTGCTGAGTGCTGAAGTCTATTACCAAATTCAATTCGGCGCCGTGCGCGTTAGTTACCCGGCTCTGATCACAGTCGCCGTCACGCTCATCGCCGGGGTCGCGGTTTGCATTTTCTTTGCGGTTTCGCCAAAGCACGATCCGCTCGGCCTGTCCGAACGCCGGCGAACAATCTACGTTTATGTCGCCGAAGTCATGATGGTTCTACTCTTCATGCACATTCGGCTGACGATGCCCTGGCTCTTCCGCGGGTTCTTTGCGCGTTACTGGCCGCTCGTCGTGTTGTTGATTGCTTACGCGGGTGTGGCAGTCAGCGAGCTATTGAAACGGCGGCAAATTCACGTGCTGGCCCAGCCGATCGAACGGACCGGCGCGTTTCTGCCATTGCTGCCGGTAATTGGATTCTGGATCGTGCAATCGCAGGTCGAATACTCGACGGTGTTGTTCGTCGTAGGCGGCCTGTATGGATTGCTGTCGATCCTGCGTAGTTCATTTTGGTTCGGCATGGCGGCAGCGCTGGCGGGCAACGGTGGACTTTGGTACATGCTGAACGAAACATCTGAGTTTCGCCTTTACCAGCATCCGCAATTGTGGCTGATTCCGGTCGCGATCTCGGTGCTGATTGCAGCCCACTTGAACCGCAAAAACTTTTCCGAAACACAAATGACCGGCATCCGTTACCTCTGTCTGATTACGATCTACGTCTCGTCGACCGCCGACATTTTTATTAACGGCATTGCGCAGTCGCCCTGGCTACCTTTGATTCTGGCGGGATTGTCGATCGCCGGCGTCTTCGGCGGCATCATCTTCCGCATCCGCGCGTTTCTGCTTCTCGGTTCTATCTTTCTGTTGCTGTCAATCGCGACAATGATCAACTACGCTTCGGTAAACTTCCACTGGACGTGGCTGTGGTATGTAGCCGGCATTGTCACCGGCGCAATGATCATCGCCACGTTCGCCGTGTTTGAAAAGAAACGCGCCGAAGTCCTGCGCGTGGTCGATGAATTGAAAGACTGGAAGCGTTGATGGAGCGCACGCAGCATGCGTGCGGTTTGTGGACATCCTTGTCCGCCGTGCTTTTGAAGGGGGCTTTTACAAAAAATGAACCGCAGGCAATTTAATCTTGCGCTTCTGTCCAGCGCCGCCGCCAGTGCCTTTCCCGGACCACTTTGGGCAGGACAGTCGGGCCCGGTCCGCGTGAATGGCGCGCGACTGAATCAACATATCAGCGAACTGGCTGAGTTTGGCAAGAACCCGCAAGGTGGCGTGAGCCGGCTTGCTTACAGCGAAGCGGACGCCCGCGGCCGCGACTACGTAATGGGCCTGATGCGCGCGGCGAAACTGGACGTTTCCATCGACGCTGCGGGCAATATCGTCGGACGGCGCCACGCGGCCGGCGGTGAAACCAAGATGCCGCCGCTGGTTTTAGGCTCGCACATCGACAGCGTTCCGGACGGCGGCAACTATGACGGCGACGTCGGCTCGCTGGGCGCGATTGAAGTGGCCCAAACACTCGCGGAAAACAACATCAGACCGAATCGTCCGCTGGAAGTGATCATTTTCCAAAATGAAGAGGGCGGTTTGATTGGCAGTGCCGCGCTCAGTGGGTTGTTGAAGGAAACGGAACTTGATCTGGTAAGCCGTAGCGGCAAGACGATTCGCGAAGGCATTAAATTCATCGGTGGCGATCCCGCGAAGATTGCTTCAGTTCGTCGCAGGCCCCACAGCATCGCCGCTTATCTCGAGCTGCACATTGAACAGGGTGCTATTCTCGATTCCGAAAAGATCGACATCGGCGTTGTCGAAGGCATCGTCGGCATCAACTGGTGGGACGTGACGATTGAAGGCTTCGCCAATCACGCCGGCACGACCCCGATGAACAACCGCCAGGACGCTTTGCTGGCCGCCGCGAAACTTATCGAAGCCGTCAATCGCGTCGTCACCAGCGTTCCGGGACGGCAGGTGGGAACTGTCGGACGGATTCAGGCTTTGCCCGGCGCGCCCAACGTAATTCCCGGCAAAGTAGTTCTCAGTTTGGAACTGCGCGATCTGGACGCAGTGAAGATTCAGACGCTTTACCAACAAATTCGCGCTGAAGCCGATCAGATTGCGAAGGCAAACAAAGTCACGTTCGACTTCAAAGAAATCAACACAAACATTCCCGCGCCCACCAACCCCACGATTCGCCGCCTGATCGGCGAATCGGCTAAGGAGTTGGGACTAACAACCAAGCTGATGCCCAGCGGCGCCGGTCACGACGCGCAGGACATGGCGCGTCTCGGACCGGTCGGCATGATCTTCATTCCGAGCGTCGGCGGCATCAGCCACTCACCGAAAGAGTTCTCGCGTCCGAAGGACATCGAGAACGGCGCGAATGTTTTGCTGGGGACGTTGCTGAAACTGGATAAGACTTAGCCGCAGATTAACGCAGATTACACGGATTGGAAATCCATACCTCGTGGTTGAAATCCGCGCTCATCTGCGTTCATCCGCGGCTAGTATCCCTATGGCCAATCACACCACTCCCGTTCAGACATCCCCCACCAATCCGTTCCGATCGGCTGGCCGTCGGGAGGATCGCTCGGTCGCGTCAGGTTCATCTTCTTTGGATCGTCCTGAAAGCGTTTGATTTGATTTGCCGTGTACAGCAGGAAGGCGCGCTGCTCACGATATCGGGTCGCTCCGGCATTCTGCGCAGCCCAATTTTTCAACTCGTCCAATTTCAGTTCCGCAATCGCGCGCACCGTGTTCGAAGCCCGCTCGTTCGCGGCCAGCACCATCAACTTGTTAAGCACCACTGCGTTCACCGTGCGTTGAATCTCGCCTTCGTATCCGCCCTGCACGCCAGAGCGAAAAGTTTCCGCGAGAATCTTGTCGAACACATCGTCCAACGTCGGATATTCCACGCCACTGCGCGCATGGAATTCAACGATGCGCGCCGCGCGTTCGGGATTGAAAAGAAATTCGGTGACGTGATTCGCGTAAGCCTCCGCCGGCGCCAGCGCATCAAACGCCGGCGAAGTGCGAATGCGAAAATGTTCGCGATTGCGCGGATAGCCAGGCGGCCGCGGCGGAATCAAACGTAACAAAGATTCGGGAAGCCTGAGATTATGCGGCTTCAAAGTCTCGAGCACCGCATACAAGGCTCGCTTCTGCTCGTCCGGCGGAATAATTTGCGGATTGCGATCGCCTTTGCCGCGCAGGCTGAAACTGTAATCCTCGCCGCCAATCAGTTTCGCGACCGCTTCAACCTGATAGCGATGCCCCATGTAGAGCGGCACCAGAACGTCTTCGAGTGTTGCCAGCGGCGCGCCTTCGCGAATGTTGTTTTCGCCCAGGCGATTCAACGCCACATCGCGCACGCGCACGAGGTTCTCGAGCCCATCAATGACGTTGGCGCCGTTGTCCCAAAGATGCGCGACCGAAGTTGAGGCCCCAGCCGGACGCGCATCCTGATCGGTCAAGTACATCAAACCGCGTTTGAACGCATCGCTGAGGATCTTATCGAGCGCCGCCTTCTCGTCCGTGGCGGCGGGAAAATCCTGATAGCCGTAAGCAATCGCAACCTTGTCCCACTCGCCGATGCCTTTCGCGTAGGCTTCGGAAATGTCAGGATTCAAACGCGAATCCTGCGTAACGAGCTTCACATAAGGCGCGGGATAATCCATCACCGATGCGCGATTGTTGATGCTCGCCGCGAAATTGTGTTGCAGCCCGAGGGTGTGACCAACTTCATGCGCCGAAAGCTGTCGCAGACGAGCCAGCACTACCTGCTCGAGAATCTCCGCCACCACTGATTTGTCCTGGCCGTACGGAGCAATCAGAC
>DASUTF010000349.1:0-3190 GCA_036374695.1 Pyrinomonadaceae bacterium | reverse complement strand
AGTTACCGGACTGGGATTAAAACTGAATCTAATGCCACGCGTAGCCGCAGTGATCCCTGCCGCCAGGAATAGGGAAGCCGCGCCGATGAGTGAACCGAGCGCGACGTTCCGCAACCAACCGCGATGCGGCCACCAACCGAGAGCCCGAAATGGTAACTCCTCGAAGACTGCGCCGCAGCCCCAGCCGACCAATGTTGCGGCGCTTAACAGCACAAGCGAGCCGATCAGAAAGGGCCACGTCGAGACCCAGATGCCGGTACGCATCCCGCTGGTTAGTGAAGTCAGGAGGGCGGCCGCTACTTCAAATAACTTCCCAACCACCAAAAACGCGGCGAGAAAAAACGTCGCGCGCCAGCCGCTGCGAAGATGGCCATCGTTACCGACAAAAAAATTACGAGCTTCCATGCGCGACGCATTCTAGCATTGCATCGTCGGCCCGCAGCTTGTGAACGGCCTGCGAGCGAGGGCTGTGCTAAACTTTGCGCCAGTCACAATCCCTTGGGAAGTCTGTGAACAAATCCGATCAAAATGCCGGGGGCGAACTTGATCGAGCGCGTCAAACACGCGTTCGCGCGTGGGTGCTCGGTACTATCGTCGTAGTTTTGCTCGCACTGATTGCGGCGCAGGGCTTGTTCAATTTGTGGGCCTTTGTTCCGGCGGAAACCGGCGCGGATACGCTGCTGTTGTACGCACTGTCCACGCTGAATTTTGTCGCCTTCTTCGTCTTCACCTTCATCCTGCTGCGCAGCCTCTTGCGCCTGCGTCGCGAGCGTCACGCGCGCCAGCCGGGCTCGCGGATTCAGACGCGTCTGCTGGTTTATTTCATCGGCCTGAGCTTGCTCCCAATCACGGCGATGGCCGCGTTCTCGTATCTTTTCCTGAATCGCTCAGTCGAAAAGTGGATGGGACGGTTGCCCGAAAATGTGGTGGAGCGTGTGCGCCAGCAACAACGCGAAATATCCGCGGCGCAAAGCCAACGGCTGCGCGAAACGGCAACGCTGTTGGCCACGGCGATTCGACAAAAGCCGCAGGCCGAATGGCAAGCGACTTTGGACGAGTTGCGGGATACCGGAGAATTGACCGCGGTTGAAATCGTTTCGAACTCGGGGGAAAGCATTGCCGCCAGCGCCGCGCAGGTGTCGGATGCGCAGAGGGCTGAGTTGGCACGTGTGATGGGGAGCGCGCGGCAGGACGCGAACTCAGCTCATGCCGAACTGTCGGACGCAAAGGGCTTCGATGCGGCGTCCGTGCCGCTGACCGACTCGACGCGTTTGATTTTCGTGCCGCGCCGGTTCAGTGACGCTGATGTCAACGACACCATCGCCGGTTCGCAGAGCGAATATCAGCATCTGGTGCAAAGACAACGAAAGGTCCGTTTGCTGGGGTTGTCAACGCTCGGATTGATGACGCTGTTGCTGGTGTTCGCTTCGACATGGGTGGCGATTCACCTGGCGCGTGGACTGGCAGCGCCGATTAAATCGCTGGCGGCCGCGTCAAGAGAGGTCGCGCGCGGCAATTTGTCGCACCGCGTCAACACTCCGGCCGACGACGAGTTGGCGCTGCTCGCCGACTCGTTCAACCAGATGACTGCGGAGCTGGAAGAGAACCGGCGACGGATCGAAGCCGGTGCCGCCGCCTTGAAAGAAAAGAACCAGGCGATCGAGGAACGCCGCAACTACATCGAGACCGTTTTGAATTCGCTCTCAACGGGTGTCGTGTCCCTTGACGGATCGGATCGCGTCACCACGATCAATGCGGCGGCCACGTCGATTCTCAGGTTAACGGAAGCGCCACCTGCCTGGGCCAAGCTTTCGAGTTTGTTGAGCAACGAAGATCGAACGGTCCTGGAAAGATTGATCAAGCGCGCGCGGCGAGCCGGCCGGGCCGCCGAGCAGAGCCAGTTGACTCGCGGCTCCGCGGCCAACTCCTTGCCGGTGGCGTTAACTGCGACCGCCCTCGGCACGTTGGCGGGCCGCAATAGCGGCGTAGTCCTGGTCATCGATGACTTGTCCGAACTCTTGACCGCGCAACGCGCCGCGGCCTGGAGTGAAGTCGCACGTCGCATAGCGCATGAAATCAAGAATCCACTGACGCCGATTCAGCTTTCTGCGGAACGCATTGCTCGTCAGTTCGGGGTGCGTACTAATGGCCAGGACGGCGCGAATGGCAATGGTCTTGCGACCGGGGTTCATGATGAAGAATTGAAGCGCGTGGTTGAAGAATGTACTGCGTCGATCACGCGGGAAGTTGCCGGCTTGAAATCGCTGGTCGACGAGTTCTCGAGGTTTGCGCGCATGCCGGATGCGCAAAAATCCAACATCGATCTTAACGACGTTGTCCGGCAGGCCGCTTCGTTGTACGAGGATCGTCTGGATCGAGCAGACTTAGAGTTGCGACTTGCGTCAGAACTGCCGGCGGCGATGGCCGACGCGGAACAGATGAAGCGGGTGTTTGTGAATCTGATCGATAACGGCCTGGAAGCGCTTAACGATTCCGGGGAGCGACGCGTGACGATCGAAACCCGGTATGACGTGGCGCGCGAAACTATCACTGCGGAAGTGGCCGACACCGGCGAAGGAATTCCTGCGGCGGATTTCAAGCGACTTTTTCAGCCGTACTTTTCAACGCGCGGCCGTGGCACGGGTCTCGGGCTGGCGATCGTGCAGCGCATCATCAGCGAACATGGCGGCCGTATCCACGCGCAGAACAACCTGCCGCGCGGTGCAAGGTTCGTGATTGAAATACCTGTAAATGCACTTTGATCTTGGCCTTTGGTCTTTGGTCTTGGGTCTTTGGCTGGAAGTCGTGACCTAAAACCTAAGACCTAAAACCTAAGACCTAAGACCTAAGACCGAAGACCGAAGACCGAAGACCTAAGACCCCATGTCCGAGTCCATTCTCATAGTTGATGACGAGCGCGGCATTCGCGAATCGTTGAGCGCTGTCCTTCGCGACGAAGGATTCGCGCCCGATACCGTCGCGACCGGCGAAGAATGTTTGAAAGCGATCGGCAAGCGAGCCTACGGCTGCGTGCTGCTCGATGTCTGGCTGCCGGGAATCAGCGGGCTCGAGACGTTGCAGAAAATGCGCGAGGCCAACTGTGACGCGGCGGTCGTGATTATTTCAGGCCACGGAAATGTTGAGACCGCGGTGCGCGCAACGAAACTCGGCGCGTTCGATTTCATCGAGA
>DASUTF010000348.1:0-6621 GCA_036374695.1 Pyrinomonadaceae bacterium | reverse complement strand
TTTTGCTGCTGCCCAACGGAACGGCCGTCGGAGATTCGGACATCAAGAAAATCTGCCAGGTCGTCCGCCTGATAATGTCGCATCCGCGCGAGGTGAAAGAGAGACTGTCGTCTGCAAATGTCGCACGCAAGTCGGCCTGAGTCGCGACGAAAAAGATTCAAGGGCGACTAGATCAGGCACCAATCGCATGAACATCTCACGCAGCATCACTTATCGCTTAGGCGAGATTCAAAAACGCACGGCCTTCGCCTTAAATGCCGCGAGCGAGTATGTAAAGCTCCGTTCCCACCGTAACGGAAGCAGGCCAAAGATTTCGGCAGTCGTAGTCGCTCGTAATGACGATTACATGCCGGATTTTGCAGATCGTTTGCGCGCCACGATTGACTGGAACATTCGCTACTTAGTCGACGAAGTGGTGCTGGTGGAATGGAACCCCCCGCCGGATCGCGAGTTGCTCGCGCACGATTTAACGCGGCGTTTCGGTTGTCTGCGCGCCTATGTCGTGCCGCCGGAGATTCACGCCGCAATCTGCGAAAACGAAAATGTCGCCTTGCTTGAGTATCACGCTAAAAACGTCGGTATTCGTCGCGCGGCCTCTCCCTGGATCATCGCTACCAATGCTGATGCGGCGCTCGGGTTCGATCTCGTTAATACAATCCTGAGCGCGAAGCTTTCGCCCGAGGTGGCCTGGACGGCTGAGCGAATCGACATTCCCTGGCGCGAGCGCCGGCAAAAGAGTATTGGCCTCGGCAGCGCCCTACGTTATTTGCGGGCCATCCCCTACCATGAGCTGGGGACCGGCGAATTCATTCTTGCCAGCCGGGAACTTTGGAACAAAATACGCGGATACGACGAGAAGATGGTGCGCCACCGTATCGGTTGTGATGTGCGTGGCACGGCGCAAATGCGATTCCTGGGCGCTACTATTCGCAGGGCCGGGATCATGCTGCATCTCGCCCACCCAACCTCTTGCACTGAAAATATTCAACCCCATCATGGCGAGATGGCGACGCTGGAAGGAATTCCATATCAGAACGACGACGATTGGGGCCTGGGTCAATGTCGAGAGATTAAGATTGCCGAGCGAGTGTGGGAGTTGAGATAAGACAACATGAGAGAACTTGTACTTGGCGGTGAAGGATTAATTGGGTCGACGCTGGTTCACGCGTTGAGTTCCCGGGGTCATCACGTCACTTCACTGGATTTGAAGAGTGGTTGCGATATCCGGCACGTTGACCAGCAGCCCTTTGATGATGCCGATCGAGTTTGGTTTCTTGCCTGGGACACAGGTGGCGCCAAGTATATCGAAGCAGTCGATCAGCAGCACGAACAATACAAACACAACTGTGAGTTATGCCTGCGCGTGTTTGAGATGCTGTCGCGGACCCGTAAACCATTTTTGTTCATCAGTTCACAATTGGCCGGCCTGCCCAACGCTTATGGGACGACCAAAGCCCTGGCTGCTAGCTGGACACGGCAGCTGGGCGGTAAAGTCGCGCGGTTGTGGAATGTTTATGGATGGGAGGAACCGACGGTTCGCAGTCACGTCGTCACCGATCTCGTCCTGTCTGGCCTGAAAGGACGCGTCAGTTGTATGACCGACGGCGGGGAACATCGGCGGTTTCTTTACAAGACTGATTGCGTTGAAGCGCTGATGCAATTATTTGATAGTAGTGACCAGCAGACGGCGGAAATCGCGGCTGAGGACTGGGTTACCATTCGCTTGATCGGAGAGGAAATTGCGCGTCAATTGAACGTGCCGGCCGAATTCGGCGAGCTAAAGGGTTCGGAATGTCTGATCGATCCGCTCGAGACTCTTCCAAATTGGAAGCCACGCGTGTCGTTACAGCAGGGAATCTCGCAGGTAATCGAAGACGCGCGGCTCCATCTGCACAAACAAAGCGTCGCCGTCTAAGTTGTCAACGGGGATCCGAACTGTCGTGCCGATTGCCACCACCATAGCCGGAATCGCGCGCCGTGTTCCGTTTTATCGCGGCATGCGTCGCAAGATTGAACTTGACCGACTGCGAAAGAGAATCGCAGCGAGCAATCCGCTAAACGTTGTCATCGGCGGCGGCGAAACTGTATATGAAGGCTGGATTGGCACGGATCGAGACTTCCTCGATATCACTAGCCCCGCTGATTGGCGTACGCTGTTCCGCGCGAATTCGATTCATCGGCTGCTGTGCGAACACGTGCTCGAACATTTGACCGAAGCACAGGCCGAAACGGCGGTTCGCGAATGCCATCGCTTCCTGCAGCCGGGCGGGTTGTTCCGCATCGCGGTTCCCGATGGTTTTCGACGCGATGCGATTTACGTTGCCGAAGCCGCCCCGCCCAATGACGGTCACCAGGTGTTTTACAATGTTCGCTCGCTCACTGCGCTGTTGACCTCCGCGGGTTTCAGCGTCACGCCGCTCGAGTACTTTGATGAAGCCGAAGAATTTCATGCGGCGCCGTGGGATGAACGCGAAGGCATGATCATTCGGTCGGCGCGGTTTGATCAGCAGCAGAAATTTCGGCGCGGGGATCTTTACTATACGTCCCTGATTGTAGATGCGCGCAAAAACTAGTTACTGATGTGCGGAATAGCAGGCATAGTTAGCTCCGGTCCGATTGGATCCCGAGATCTCGCGGCGCTGGCCGCGATGAACGATCATTTGCGCCATCGCGGCCCCGACGGCGAGGGACATTTCAATGATGCTCACGTCGCGCTGGCCATGCGACGGCTGAGCATCATCGATCTCGCCGGCGGGTGGCAGCCTCTCTACAACGAAGATCGATCTTTGGCGCTCGTGGCGAACGGTGAGATCTACAACTATGTCGAGTTGCGGGAACAACTCAAAGGTCGCGGCCACCGGCTCGCTACCGAGGGCGACATCGAAACCATCCTGCATCTGTATGAAGAGTACGGGCTGGATTGTGTTCAGCACCTGCGCGGCATGTTTGCGTTCGCTTTGTGGGACAGCCGGCGGCGCCGGCTCGTATTGGCGCGCGATCGCATGGGAGAAAAACCGGTTTATCTTTACGAACAGAACGGCACACTCATTTTTGCTTCTGAGATGAAGGCCCTGCTTAGTTCGGGGATGGTGCCGTTCGAGCTCGATCCAACCGCGGTCAATCTCTACTTTCATTACCAATACGTGCCAGAGCCGATGACGCCCCTGAAAGGCGTGCGCAAACTGGACGCGGCCCATCTGCTCACGATCGATGTGGATGATTGGCGCATTGAAGAAAAGTGTTATTGGCGGATGGAAGACGCCCCGCCTTTGGAAGGCGATCCGGCGACGCTGATTCGCGAGCAGTTGGAAAAAGTAAGCGAGATCGTGATTCGCTCGGATGTTCCGGTAGGCGTGGCGCTTAGCGGCGGACTGGATTCGAGCGCCATCGCCGCGCTGGCCGTCAGCAAGTATCCCGGCACGATGCACGCGTTCAGCATTGGTTATCCAGGGCGGCCTGCATACGACGAGCGCGCCGACGCACTCGCCCTGGCTGATCACCTTAACTTACCGTTTCACGATGTTGAATTAACGACGGACGACATCGTTGCCCACTTTCCCGAGTTGGTATATTGGCAAGACGACCCAATCGCTGACATCGCCGGCTTTGGGTATTACTCCGTCATGAAGTTGGCCCGGGAACATAGCGTGCCCGTGGTTTTGCAGGGTCAGGGCGGGGACGAATTATTCTGGGGCTACAGTTGGGTGAGCGACGCCGCTCGCCAATCAGCTCGCAAGGCGGCAGCACGAGGCGCGCTAAAACACCTCCATCAGTATTTGAGTCTGGATCTGCCGCGGGGATTCTCGCGTCTTGATCTCGGAGAATGGGCGCATAGCCTGGGCGGACTTAAGCCAGGTTGGCAAAACCTGAAGCGCGACCGCCAAACTCCCGCGGATCAGCTAGTCTTTCATGATCTGGTTTCCGACTTCCATGACGCCGGGCAACAGCTAAGCGCGCTTTATGCGCCATCGTTCGTTAAGCAGCTAAATGGATCAAATGCTGCGAAGCCTTTTACCCTGGAACGTCCGTGGCCCGACATTGATGTGACCCTGACAAAATTGATTTGCGAGACCTACCTTCGTGAAAACGGAATTGCGCAGGGAGACCGTCTCGGCATGGCATCGTCGATTGAATTGCGTCTGCCACTGGTTGATTATCAGCTGGTGGAAACGGTGATCGGTTTGCGCAAATTCCAGACCGATCGCGACCGGCCGCCGAAGGCCTGGTTTAAGGAGGCACTGAGGGACGTGGTGCCGGAATGGGTAATGCAAAGGCCGAAACGCGGCTTCAACCCCCCGGTACGCGAATGGCAAAGCGGTCTCCTGGCCGCCTACGGGGACACGATGCTCGACGGTTATCTGGTTCAGCACAATATCCTGACTCCCAAGAGCGCGCGACACCTCGCCGATCCCTCTCCGCCAGATAAGATTGCACCCATTTCGTTCAAGGCCCTGGTGCTGGAGCAATGGTGCCGGCGCATGAGTGAGGCTTGTCCGGCCTGACGGTAAAGCATCCATTGGAGATAGCCACGGCCCGGAGAGGCCTGGTGGAGAGTGACGCGTTAATTGCGGTTTCAAAGAATCACAACCAACTATCCGGTTTATTGGCGTCAATTCTACGCCGATAGACCCGGCCTGGAAGCCCAGCCTTTCGAAGTTCAGCACGCAACGCTCATGCACAATGCTGTGGCCTGGGCGGACTTCTGGTCTCACGCGCTCGGCAAGCTGGGCTATGAAACTAACGAAGTGATCTCGAACGTCGAGCCGCTGCAACGGGCTTGGGCGCGCGAACATGATCTCACTTGGGATCAGGCGGATTGGCTCGCGCAGGTTACGACGGCGCAGATCAAGAATTTCAAGCCGGATGTGCTGTTCGTGAATGACTACGTGACCTACACAGCCGCTTACCTCAGGCGACTTCGGTCCGAATGTCCTTCTATCCGCATCATCCTCGGCTGGTGCGGCGCGCCCTACAGCGATTCTTCGGTCTTCCGCGAGTATGATGTCGTGCTTTCCAGTGTTCCGGAGCTGGTCCAGGATTTTCGCGCGCAAGGGCACGTTTGCTTTCAGATAGATCATGCTTTCGACCCGCGCATTCTGGAAAGGCTCGACCTCAATGCTTCGCCGACCACTGACTTTGCTTTTGTTGGTTCAATTACCAAGAAGAATAATTTTCATCGCGAGCGCGAAGAACAATTGCTGGAGTTGATTCGAAAGACGGATTTGCAAATCTGGGCAGCGGTTGGGCATCCTTCCCTATCGGAGCGCAGCAGCATACGTCTCAAGCAAATTGTCTATGATGTGGTCCACGCGGGGCACGACATCCGGCTGCTGACGCCGTTGATGAAGGCTGCGCCGTTTGCCCGAAAAGTGACTCACTGGGAGGCGCGCCCGGCGCTTCCGCAGGCGGTTGACGCAGGGATTGAACGACGGGCCCACGCACCGCTCTTCGGTCTGCCGATGTTCCAACAGCTTCGTCAGAGCAAGGTGTTGCTCAACACGCATATTGAAATCTCGTCGTCGCACGCTTCCAACATGCGGCTTTACGAAGCGACCGGCGTGGGCAGTTGCTTGTTGACAGATTGGAAAGGTAATCTCAGCCAACTTTTCGAACCGGATCGAGAGATCCTCGCCTACCGCAGCATCGACGAAGCTATAGAGAAGCTGCGTTACATTCTGGATCATGAAAGTGAGCGACGAGCCATCGCCGATGCCGGGCAGACGCGCACGCTGCGAGATCATACGTTTGATCGCCGCGCCGAACAGTTAGACGAACTGCTGCAACAAGAGATGCGCACCCGCGGGTAGTGGGTCAGTTTGAGGTAGCACGCGCATCTTGCGCGTGATTCACGGGCGGGACGCCCGTGCCACTCTTTGAAGCTGACCCATACTGACCGCGGCATCCGTTTGAACGTGCATAGGGATAAGCTAAGATTGCCGGTTTAAAGAACTGAAGATAATTGCAGTTGGACTGGAGTATTCGGGGCACGAGCCATTAACACAGTTTTAGGGAAACACTGAGAATTAAATGATGTCACTTGTCGAACGAGCGAAACGTCGTTTGGACGAAACAGAGTTATTGAGGAAGGTCCGGCCTTTCACTTTATTAACCACTGAGAAGCTTCGCAGTCTGAAACGCCTGGCCCGGTTAATCAACGACACCGGAATCGCAGGGGATTTCGTTGAGTGTGGCACTTACAAAGGGGGCAGCGGGGGCGTGCTCTCTTCTGAGATCGGCCAGAGACACTTATGGCTTTATGACAGTTTTCAGGGCATGCCCGACGTGCAGGAAATTGACGGCAGGGATGCCAGAGAGGCCGTCGGAGCATGCCGCGCCGAAGAAGCTAATGTAATAGAAATCCTCTCCGCCTTAGGCGTTCCAAAGACTCAATATACAATCCGCAAGGGGTATTTCGCTCAAACCTTCCAGGAGCCTTTACCGGAGAAAGTGGCGCTGCTGCATTGCGACGCAGACTGGTACGATTCAGTGACGTTGGTGCTGGAAACATTCTATCCGCGGATCCCTAAAGGAGGTTGCATCATCCTCGATGACTTTGGCTGGTGGGAAGGGACGCGCATTGCTTTTTACGATTTCTGTTTCAAGTATGGAGAAAAGCCTCTG
>DASUTF010000347.1:0-13898 GCA_036374695.1 Pyrinomonadaceae bacterium | reverse complement strand
AAAGACAGAACCGAGCAGGATCCGCTGATCGTGATGGGCGGCGCGGCGTCGTTCCTGAATCCGGAACCAATCGCCGACTTCACGGATGTGATTGGCGTCGGTGAAGGCGAGATTCTCGGGCCGAAGTTAGTTGACGCGCTTTTCGAACACGAGTCGAAAGAAGAACTGTTATTGGCGCTCGCGCGACAGGGCCGCGGCTTTTACGTACCCTCGCTGTACTTCGTCAGCTACAACGACGACGAAACCGTGAACGCCTACACGCCGACGGAAGCAGGCGTGCCGCTCCGGGTCGGTCGCGCCATCTCCGCGGAAAGTCCGAAAGAAGGCAGTCTGCGCCGCGCGATTCGACGCGAGCAACACGACCTGGTGGCGCAGCTCAAACGCGATGAAGTCTTTGCGCCTTCGACCACCATCTTTGCGCCGCAGGCCGAGATGGGTGATCGCTTTCTGGTTGAAATCTCGCGTGGCTGTTCGCAGGGCTGTCGCTTCTGCTGGGCCGGTTATAACTACTGGCCGCCGCGCGTGGTGCCGGCGCGAGACATTCTCGCGAAAGCGCGCAGCTGGCGCGCGAAGACCGACAAGATTGGCCTGGTTTCGACCGCGGTCTGCGACCATCCTGAGATCAGCGAAATCCTCCAAGGCCTGCGCGCGATGGATTACCGCATCTCGGTTTCGTCTTTGCGGCTTGACCAGATTTCGGAAGAGTTACTCGACGCGCTGGTTGAATCGCGCGATCAGCAGATCGCCGTTGCGCCGGAAACCGGATCCGATCGCCTGCGCAAAGTAATTAACAAGAACCTGACGAACGACGAGATTGTCGATATCTGCGGCGCGGTTTTCGATCGCGGCATGCTGACAATCAAGCTCTACATGATGGTCGGTCTGCCGACGGAAACTGACGAAGACCTCGAAGAAATGATTAAGCTGGTCGAGCGCATCAAGAACCGCATGCTCGAAGCCGGCAAGCGCTTCGGCCGAGTGGGCAAGATCATTCCGTCTTTGAACGGCCTCGTGCCAAAGCCGAATACGCCCTTTCAATGGGAAGCAATCTGTGATGAAAAGGAATTGAAGCGCCGCCTCAAGTGGGTCAGCAAGAACCTGGCGCGCATTCCCAACGTCGAAGTCCGCGCCATGTCGGCGCGCATCGCGCATGAACAGGCGCTGTTCTCTTCAGGCGATCGGCGGATTGCGCCAGTGATCGAAGCGACGGCCCGGCTCAATGGTGACTTAAAAGCCGCGCTCCGCGAAACCGGCATCGACCCACATTTTCACACCAGCCGCACGCGGGCGCATGATGAAGTTCTTCCGTGGGAAATTGTCGACTCTGGCCTGTCGCGGCCGTTCATGCAACGAGAACACGAACGTTCCCACGAAGCCGAATCGACAGCTCCCTGCCCTTCGGTGAATCAGTGCACTCGCTGCGGCGTCTGCCCCACAACCTGGCTCGCCGAAGCGCCTGCTGCGTTGGTGCAGTTAAAGGCCTTCGCGCCGGCCGTTAACGCGACTGCTTAACTCTGTCGAGCGGGGTTACCGCCGTTCGGAATGAAAGAACCAGCGCAGTCACGCACGTTACCCACAAGAGAAACTTAACGATCACGACCACGGAATTGTGGGGTTCAGTTGCAGCCTGCCGAATGGTGTCTTCCAGTTGCGACACAAGACTGAGAGTCATCAAGGCGGCGATGGCGCCCCAGGCTATTGCCAGAAAAGTCGCTCCCCACGTCCTGGCCGTATATGCTGCCCACGCGCCGATCAACAAAACTGCGCCGCCCAGATAATCTTCAAACATCGTCGTGAAATCTACCGTCCAGTGACTGATTCCTCGACGGGCCGTCTCCAGCACGGGCAGCAATACTCCGACAATAAACGCGGCGATTACTTCAAATCTCATGATTGGATAAGCGGCATGTCGCGTAGTCTCGCACCAAAGCTATTTTCTTAATGGCTGATCGCTGCTGTCTTTGGCCGCGACCAACAGTTCCGTTGTCCGATCTGCGACGCTGAACGTCGGTGTTTGCGGAACCGATTCGTTCAGGAGCTCGGTCGTGGGCTGATTCGCCAATTCTCGCGGCCGGTCTGCGGGCGTCTCTTTCACCTCGTTAGCTTTGGCAAATAGAATCACAGAGAGCAAGCCGCACCCGAGCACAATAATCAGGGCGAGCAAGCCGAGACCCGCCACGACCTTCCCCTGCGTATACATCATTTTGTAGAAGATGCCGTAGAGCATCGGAATGGCGACGCCCGCGCCGAAAATGCTCAAGGCCGCGACTCCTAACTTCTCGAACCGCTCCTTCTTCTGCTGCAACGACAGGTCGAGCTTCGTGGGCAGTTGCTCGCTCAGCGTCTGCACGACCTTCTGAAGGCCAAGGCCGCACGACCGGCAGAACTTCTGGTCCGCTGAATTTTGGTTTCCGCAATTCGGGCAGTACATCAGATGCCTCGCGAAGATTCACATACAGATACGTTAGGGTCGCGTTTGGTGTTTCGCATTCCGGCGCAAGCAGTCTCGCTACTGCACGCCGCGCCGCAAACGCTTCAGCAACTGAATCTGGCCCGCGTGATAAAGGTCGTGTGATGCAATCCCCATGATGATCTCGGAGTTGCTGACCTTGCTGCCTTTCGGCGTGACTTTGAGTTGCGCATCGGTCATGCCGGCCACGGCGGCCCGCATGCTGCGGTGCGCTTCGACCAGCAGCTTCACATCGTTCTTCCAATCAGCTTCAGTCGATCTCCCATCAGCAGGACGCACAAACCAATTTGAGCCTTCCAACGAAAATGAACCGCGCGCTTCCGACAGGATTCGCCGGCGCACGATGTACTTCCAGTAAGCCGCGTGCACGACGGTTTCCCAGATGTTGTGCCGGCCGGGCGCCGGTCGCCACGTCACTTCGTCAACGCGCAATCCACGAATTGAGCCGCGCAGGTTTGTGCCGTGCCAGGCGCGATGATCGAACGCCTGGTCGATCAGATTCAGCAGAAGGGCGACTTGGGTGTTTGCCATCCGCGCAAGAGTCTATCACTGAAAATCCGAGGCTTGAGTTTCTGATCCGGTCGCTACCGCTCTCAGTTCTGACACGTTACTCCGACTGCCGCGCGTAACTGACGGTCAACATCTCCCATTGATGTCCGTCAGGTACGTTCCAGTACACGCCACGGCCGCCACCAAATCTGTTGATTTGAAAATCGACGGGGCCCTGGACGTTGCCGCGGTAAGGTATACCTGCGGCTTTGATTCTTTCAAGGATACCGTCGAATTCCTCTTCGCTCACGCGAAAGCAGTAGTGAATCAGCGGGAACGGATCCGTCCATTCATCAAAGTCGAACGTTAATCTTTCATTGATGTACACGGCTGAGAAGGGGCCGACTGTCGTTTCCGACCACGGCACGGCGAGCAATTCTCCGAGCAGCCTGGCGGCGGCGATCTTGTCGCGCGACGGAACCAATATGTGATCGAGTTGAATGGTCATCGCGGCGATTTCCTTGCGGCTCTGGGGTGGCGATTCGAAACTAGCGGGCCATCCTGGCGCGAATGTGATCGATGACTTTGCCGTGCTCGTCCTGAGGACTGAACAGAATGATTTCGGAATCCTTATCGGCCCGCACGGTGTGTCCGGGCGGCCAATAAAAGAGGTCGCCGGCACTGACTACTTCCTGCTTGTTCGCAAATGTCACGGTGAGTTCGCCCTGTAAAAGGTATCCCCAGTGTGGAGACTGACAACTGTCGCCCTCGAGCCCTTTCAGTAGCGGCGCAATGTCGGCGCCGGCGCCCAGCGAAAAATATTCCGCGCCCATCTTTCCGAATCCGGTCGCATCTCCAAAATCGGTCTGCTGCCGAGCCACCGCGCCCGGTGCGTTAATCCGGACCGGAACATCATCTTTCGCAATTCGCATTTAGTTCTCCCTGAATTGAAGTGACAAAAACAACCAAGCATATCCTGAAACTTTCGCCGGCAGGATTACATTTTGCCAACAACTCCGGCCGACATTGAGCCGGAATCAGCGCGGGTGATGTTTTGAAGGCAGATTCTCGCGTCCCCAGTTCAAGGCGCGGCTCATCCAGACAAGCTCATCCAGAAAATCTTTGACTCTTTTTTCGTATGCGGGGTCGAGTAAGACGCCGTTCTGATCGAACTTCTCTTGAACTTTTGGAAAATTGAGATCTGTGAACGTCACAGCCAGTCCCAGCTCGCGCACCATAGGCACCAGCGACTCGATGACCCGGGTGCCACCCCAGGGACCACCGGAGACACCGACCATGGCGACAGCTTTGTGGATGTACTCTTTCAGAAGTAAATCAAGCACACTTTTCAAAGCGCCGGGATAACCGTGATTGTATTCCGGCGTGACAATCACCAGTCCATCGGCCCGGATGATGGCGTCCCGCCATTCAGGAAAGGCATCCTTGATTCCGGTTCCGTAATCGTCTTGCGGCAGCGCGAAATCCTTCACGTCGAAAAGACGCGTCGCGATCTCGGCGCGCTTTTCCATCTCACCGTGCAGCCACTTTGCGACGTAGGCACTCTTTCTGTCTTTACGATTGGTACCGAGGATTATCGGCAGGAATAATTTGCGGTCTGGATTGTCGCTCATAACTAAGCCTGAAGTGAACTTGATTTACTCACCCGGATCAACCGGATATGGATCGTTTAGGTCTTTGTTCGGTTCAAGAATCATCTGCCGGCGAGAATAATCGATGATCACTTTGAAGCGGCGGAAAATCTCGCCGCCGATCACCCCGTCACCTTCTTTAGCTGCGCCGTCACGTTCGGGATCACGGACTAGTCCGACTGTCGGATTAGTGAAAACAAATCGCCCTAACTGAGCGGTTTTGGCTCGCCCGACAACAATTTGCTGCTCGCCGCCCGCGCCACGCCCCGAGCTCTCTTTGATATTGGTCATCGCCGCAACCAATCCGTGTTTCTTGACGAACGAATGGTTAAAGATGAACGCGCGGTCCGCGCCCGTGTCCATTCCCAGGACGGCGTTCAACTGCGCGCCTGCCGGCGGAATGATCTCGACATGCACCAGAGGAATCCTCCGATCGTCCAGCACGAGGGGAATGGCTTCGCCGCGGCCCCTGTACGAGTAAGTCCGAGGGTCATACAGATTCATGATCTTTTTCAGGTAATCGATCTCAACCACGAACGCATTGATGAAGTCATAACCGATCACGCCGTCAAATTCGAAACCCGGTGGCAGTGGAAAATCGATCAACCCGATTTGCTGATTCGAGACTTGGGCGCCGGCCACTTTCAACGATACGCCCGAAGTCAGGCTGCCTTCAATGGCCCCACCGGTCGCGGTGCCGCTAACCTGCTCCTCCGGTTTCAAGCCCAATTCGGCGCCTCGCCGTGAATGGAGGACAGTGTGTGACGCGCCGGTGTCGAAGATGAATCTCAGCGGCTTTGAGTTATTCACCCCCACCTGCATCAGGATGATGTTGTTGTCGATCTCGAGCGGAATGTTCAAAGCGCTGTTGCCGGAAGTGAAACGAGCGTTTGACCCAACCTGCCGCTGTCGAGTTGAAGAGCTTTGTTTAGATTCTTGAGCGGAAAGCTGTAAGGGGATAGCGACAGCCAACAGGAGAGCGAGGGTGCAATTGCGCGAATTAAAGAGATATCTCACGCCTCAATCCTGACATATCGATTCAGATTTACTAAGCGGATCAATGTTTTCAAGATCGGGAGTTTCCATGGGCTGGGGGCTAACTGAACCAAGTCTACTCCGAAGGCGACTTCTCTGCCTGGTGCTGGATGATACCAGCCAATGCGCGCAACGCTTGATTTACCGATGCCGAATCCGGAAACACTCGGGCTACATCCGGATCGAGCACGACTACATTGGAACCTTCGGCGAAACGATTGACGTATTTTCCACGTACTCCGCCACTGAAATCATACTCATCCAACATATCCGGGTCACTCTGCTTATTGTGCTCCTGACTCATATTTCTTCCTTTCAGATGCCGTGGCCAGTCGCGCGCTGATAATTCGTATTCTATCACCACGGTCCGCGTGTACCACCACAAGATACCGTCGTTGATATGACAGTCCGGTAATAACGAAACGATTTTCGTCGCCAGAATGCAATGGGTCGGGCACGGTTATCGAAAGTGGATCAAAGAAGACAGTTGCGGCCTCAGCGAACGAGACGCCATGCTTCAGCTGATTAGATTCCGCTTTAATCGGGTCCCATTCGAATTCCGCGTTCATGGCAAACCCTTCACCTCAATACCGCCAACTTTTCAAATCCGCTCCCGGCGGCGCTGTCTTTAACATGCGCTCGACGGCGCGCGGCATGAACATCTGGTGATAACGCAGACGCGAGAGCGCGTTGGGCCGCGTGTGGTCGCCGTTCCAGCAGTGCTCCGCGCGCGGTTCGTAATCGACTTCGCCGCCATAGGCCGGATCTTTCGTCGTCTTGAGAAAGTCTTCGACCAGGTACACCGCATTGTTCAGATAGTAGTTGTCCGCTTCGCCGACGTAGATGTGAAGTTTGCCCGCGAGCTTCGGCCCCAACTCCTTCCAATCGCGTTTCAGGATGTAGCCGAGATCGTAATGCTCGCGCCAGTATTCAGCCACTGATCGATCAATCTCTCCAGTCAGCTTGTTCCAGATCGGCTTTGGATATCCGTCGGAACCGACGGGCGAATAGACAGCTTCCCAGATGTCGAACTGCCCGCCGGAGCGGCTCTTCGTGCCGAGCGCCAGCTCCATGTGATTCATGTCTTCGATCGTCGCCGCCAGCTCACCCAGGTAGTTGCGCTTGCCCGGGCGCGGCGTTTTCTTCCACGAATCGTCGATGTAGTAGGCATTCTTGTGGCGGTAGATATCCACGACCATGTAGGCGCGAAAATCGATCGGGTCGGGACACGCGATATACGCGCCGTTGTATTCGTCAGGATAGAAAACCTGGGCGGCCATGGCTTCCCAGCCGCCGGTCGAACCGCCGTACATGACACGCGCCCAGCCTTTACCGATCCCGCGAAATTTCTCTTCGATGTAAGGAATCAACTCGTAAGTGATCGCGTCGCCGTACGGGCCCAGGTTCGCCGAGTTCACCGCGTACGAATCGTCGTAATAGGGATTCGCATGCTGAATCTCGATCATCAGCATGCGGGGAAAGTTCGGCCCGGTCCATTCTTTGTAAAACTGATAAGCGTGTTCCTGAACGATGCGGTTGTAGCCTTCGAGTTTGAACCGCTCGCTGTAGTCAGGCTTGAGATTTGGATCGGGCGGCGTCTCGCGAAAGCCCCCGATGTTCGCGGGAAAGTGTCCGTGAAAAATCGCCAGCGGGTAGCGCGCGTTCGGATGTTCGTCAAAGCCTTCCGGTAGAAGCACGTGCGCGCCGATATACATCGGCCGGCCCCAGAATTCGGTGAGCAGCTTGCTCTGAATCTTAACGTGCTTGATGTACTTTGTGTCTTTAGGTGGCTCGATCGGGGGAATGATCTTGTCGAGAGTGATCTTGATCGAATCATCCCTCGCCGGATCTATGGCGACCTTCACCGGCGTGCTGTAAAGATTTCCCGGCGCGCGGCTCCATTGCTGGCCTTCGCCACGATCCATGGGCAGCTTCACCGTGTGCCCGTCTTTACGTTTGAAAGTTTCGTACACGTGCAAGAGCGCCTGGATCCAATACTCGCCCGGCTTCAATTGCGATATCGATCTGACGGGGTAACCGAACGCGCCGGCGTCGACGATCGCGGTCTGGCCGGGCTTCAAACCATCGACGTCGATGCCGAACACCTGCTGCGTAGTCGGGTCTTCAGAAATCTGCAGGCGCGGTTCGGCTTTGTCGTTGTTTGAGACAAGTAACAGCATGCGGCCATCGAGGGGCTTTGCGCTGCTGGTTTGGGGAAAAGAAACCTCAAAGCGAAGCTGGGAACCGGATGACGTTTGCGCCGAAGCTGAGACTGCAAAGGCCGTCGCAAAAACGAATGACGCGATAGCGAACCGAAAGGTTTTCTTGTTCATGGCGCCGAGAGGATATGGCAATCGCAGCCAGCGCCGCAAGAATTAGAGAACCGCGAACGATAATGAGCGAGTTAAGCGCTCGAGTTGAGTTCTTAACCCGCTCTCTGCCGGTCGCGGTTCGGTAAAGCTCAAGAAGACTTATTTCGGTATCAGGAAGGTCGTGCTCTGCGCGGTGTAATCGAATTCATAGTTGTAGGTGAAAAGGGGTGTGGAAATCGGCCGCGTGAACTGGACGCGCACTTCCACGCGCCCTTCTCTCTGTCCGGGTGTGATTACTGCGTCGTCGGGAACATTGTGCTCGGCCTTGCTCTTCGAAATTTGATCGGCAAGCCAGGCTGCGTCGTGGCCTTGCGCCGCCGCCAGGTTCACTTTGTTCTGCATCGCGTCCTTGAAATAGTAGGCGTCGATGGCGACCGGGATGTACATATAGCCGGCGTAACCAACGATTGCGACAAACACAAGGAAGAGGATGAACTTCAGGCGCGCGCTGCCGCGTTCGCCCTGGTTGCGACGGAGTGTTTGGTGATTCATAGCAAAACTATTTCGATCTTAAGCCTGCGGCAAGAGCAGAGCGAAGGACCGTCCCTTTGATTTCCGCGGAATCGACGATGCGGGGTTTGCCGATTCTTTCAAGCAGGACCCATTTCAACTTGCCTTCGACGACTTTCTTATCGGCCGTCATCGCATCAATGATCTGCGTCAGACCGAGATCATCGGCGCGCGGCAGGGCCCCGCACAAGGCCACCGCATCACGCAGCAATTCTAACTCGCGGGACGGGAGCATGCCTAGACTATTCGAAAGCTCGCCCGCGACCAGGATTCCGTAACCGACCGCCTCGCCATGACGGAAGCGCCGGTAATTCGTGACTTTTTCGATGGCATGCGCCGTTGTATGGCCAAAATTCAGAATGCGCCGTGAGCCACGATCAGTGCGCGAAACGTCCTCGCGTTCGTCGCGGGTCACGATTGATGCCTTGAAGCGGCAGTGGCCGGCGATTGTGGCAGCCAGATCGGTACGCATGCCTCCGGCATGCAGCACTCCTGAGGAGTGCGTTCCCAAGCGCAGCAGTCCCAAGGTTTGATCGAACAGTTGGCGGCTACCGACGGCGCCCTGCTTTACCATCTCGCAGAAGCCCGAAGTCAGCTCGCGGGGCGGCAGCGTGCGTAATGTCTCCGTATCGATCAAAACCATTGCCGGTTGATGGAACGCGCCGACAAGGTTCTTTCCGGATGCCAAATTGACTCCGGTTTTGCCGCCGACTGATGAATCGATTTGCGCGAGTAGCGTGGTGGGCACTTGCACGAGAGGAACGCCGCGAAGGTAAACGGCGGCGGCGAAACCCGCCAGGTCGCCAACCACTCCACCGCCGAGCGCGACCACTACATCGTTGCGTTGCAGCCCGTTCTCAGCAAGGAAGGCGATGACGCGTTCAAGCGATCGAAACGATTTCTGGCGCTCGCCGTCGCCGGCCAGGAAATGCTTGACAGTGAAGCCGTCCCTTCGCAGACTGTCGATCGCTGGTTTCCCGTACAAGTCGAAAACGATTTTGTTGGAGATGACTGCGACGGTGCGCGCCGTTTGGCCGCAGCTTTCCCGGACCGCCGGCCCCAGGTCGCCCAGCACGCCGGTGCCGATTCGGATGTCGTAAGTCCTGGATTTCGCCGGCAGGCGCACGCGGATGGTCGGCATGGGCTAGACTTTATTACAGCGCGACGGTCTCCAAAAGCCCAGCCCGTTTGGAAAGCCGCCCCGATTGGCTCTTTTATTTGGTTGTTATCTCTGGTTTCCAGAGGAGCGGAAGCTTCGGCTCCGCAAATCGAAAGATTGGCGGCTTAATTGCCCAGGCCGCCGGATGAAAGGGCTTAAACATGATACTTCGCAAGCTTCTCCTGTTTAGTACTGTCGCGGCAGTTCTTATCGGTGTATTCGCGACATCGTCGCCGGCGCAGAGGCGTACGCGCGATGGTCTGGCGGGTGCCCCTTCGCTCTCCCTGCGGGCCGAACCAACGGTCGTTCGCAATTGCGAAGGCGACGCGGCGACTGTCCGGCTGAACGCGAACGCGACGGCGAATTCCGGGAACGCGCTGCGTTACAAGTGGACCGCGAACGGCGGCCGAATTTCAGGAAGCGGCGCTAACGTCACCTGGGACCTGGCCGGCGCCAGACCCGGTGTTTACCAGGCTGTAGTCGATGTTGACGAAGGGGATCCGAACTGCGCAGCGTTTTCTTCAGTAGCCGTGGTTGTGACTGACTGTCCGCCGGAGCCTCCGGCCCCGCCGAGCTGCCCGACGGTCAGCGTAACCTGTCCGGACTTTGCGAGTGAGAATGCGCCGGTAACCTTTAGCGCGAATGTCAGTGGTGGTTCGACCAACGTGACGCCGACTTACAACTGGACGATCACCGCCGGCCGTATCATCAGCGGCCAGGGCACGACCAGCATCACCGTTGATACGACGGGCTTAGCCGGTCAGACGATTCGGGCGACGTTGGATGTCGATGGTTACGGAATGCCCTGTCCGGCAAGTTGCTCAGTTTCACTTCCGATCGACGTCAAGCCGCGCAAGTTCGATGAGTATTACGACATCGCGCGCAATGATGAGAAAGCTCGTTTAGATAACTACGCTATTCAATTGCAGAACGAGCCGGGCGCGGTTGGCTACATCATCGTCTATCCAGCACGGAAGGCGAAATCAAACGCTGCGCAAGAGCGCGCGACGGGAATTTCCGATTACCTGGTTAACTCGCGCGGCATTGACGCCAGCCGTTTCACCGTCACGATGGGACGGGCGCGAGAGAACTGGTTGATCGAATTGTGGATCGTTCCTCAGGGAGCACCGCCTCCGGTGCCTCAGCGGTAAAAGTTTTTCCTGCGAGGTGACTTGACGGCGCGGTCCCGACTTCTCGGGATCGCGCCATTTTTTTCTTCACTAAGACGGTCGACTGGGATAGGACACATACGTCATATATACGACGCCATACGTGCTATTGAAGATCAATGGTAGAAGCTAATTCTGCCGAAGACCCGAATGTTCAACGATCGATTCGCGGCACCTTAGCTTCGTTTGGGATTCTTATGATCGTGTCCTTTTGAACGTAAACAACTAAGCGCTTGCCTTCCGGCAGCACAGCTTGTTCGCCCCGCTTGAACCCATGCATCAATGCGAGTGGCGCCAACACGACCGTTGGGGCCAGCAGCGCCCCCATAACTGCCGTGCGCGTCGCCACTTCGCCGCCGTGACTCTGCCCGGTAACGGCTTGTTGGCCTCCGGGAAAATCCGGATTCGCGGTCAGTGAAACGCGCGTCAGATCAACTGCGACGACGTCTCGCATCGTCCAACTCAGCTTACCGGCCTTACCCCAATGCCCGGCGCGTTTCGCTTTGGCGATTTGTCCGGTCACGAGCGCGTTGCTACCAATTACAATCGAATCGCCGACCTTGACGGGGACCAGTACGCGAAAGCTGATCAAATCGCCCAACTTCGCGTCCATCGAACTAACCGTGTGGGTGGCCTGAATATCGAGGGCCGTTCCCGCAGGAATCTTCACCTCGAGAAACTGGGGTTGTGCCACAGCCGCATCAACTGCGGGTGACGGTTGGACAGAATTCGCTGCACTCTCCGGTGGCTGGTTAGACTGACCCAAAAGCGCCGAGGAGAACAAAAGTATAGCCGTGGCAACGCAAATCAATCTGGGCACGCGATTTTTCTCCTTTCGAGAACCGCCTCTCTTCCTCGAAACTGCAATAGCGGTGCCGCGGTAATCTGGCAGCGTCATCGGCTGCGCGCGGCACAAAGCATGCTTCTGCGATTGTGCTTCTTGAACTGACCCGACGAGGTGCAGTGAAATGCGCACGAGCTCATTAATCATCAAATTCCTTGTCTTCCTGTTACTGGCGAGTGCACCAGCAGTCCCGGCACAAGACCAGGTTCCCACTGACCCGACCGACACCCGCATTCCTAAAAATTCGAAGGTTTACATCGCGTCGGCAGACGGCTTCGAACACTATCTGGCGGCCGCGTTTCGCAAGAAGAGCGTGCCGCTGTTAATCGTCACGGACCGCGACGCGGCGGACTTTGAAATCGAGGTTAGTCACGAAAAGGTCGAGGCCAGCTGGGCGAGAATCTTCGTTTGGGGACTCCTTCAACCGTCGGCGACGGCGAGTATTCAAGTTGTGAACTTGAAAACAAAAGTGGTGGTTTATGCCGATTCGTCTTATCGCGTGGCCGCATTACGTGGCGAACGAAGCACAGCCGAGAAACTGGCAAAGTACCTGAAACGTAAAATGGAAAAAGACGAGAAGAAAGTAAGTAAGTAAAAAGGGCAGCTTATGCTGCCCTTTCTTCACGCGTAGTTTCCAAGCGCGGTCACGATTTTTTTAGCTTCTTCTCATCGTCGTCGATCTTGCGCTTCAGATATTTCGCCAGCTTCTCCGCAGAGGAGCGCAGACCACGATTTGCGGACGACCTGTCAGACGAATCCGCATAAGCGACGACACCGGTTCTGAGGTTTGTAACCGTCATCGACGCTGACGTCGATCTTCTGAAATCAGCGAGAATGATCTTCTTTGCCCATCCGGGGTTTCTTTGATCCGCGGTGCCTTCGATTATGAAATCGGCCATCGAGCGATCCGCGACGATAATCAAGGGAACGTTTTTCTTTCTCAGCGCCGCCGCCAGATAGTGCTCGAATCCGTCCGCCTGAAGATTGTCGGGGTTTTCCGGCATAATCGGCGCGATGTAAACCTTTGAATTCTTCGGTATCAAACGCGCCTTGAAAGGATCGTCGGGTGGCTTTTCGGGATATTGCTGGTCGAACCGCACAACGTTTAGAGGCGGGCTACTGCCCGCCATCGTCGGACGGTAGCCCGACTCTAAACCCACGACTTCAGCGCGCAAAGGCATTGCCGAGAGAGTTAGCAGGCAGAAAAGAAGTACACCTGCCCATGCTCTTGTTTTTGTATGCGACATTCTGGCTCTCCTTTTTGTTTTGAGTGAGACTGCTCTTCGCCGACGGTCAGCGGAATCTCTTACCGGCGGCGCGAAGCTGCAGCAGCGATTCGGCTAAGATTGTTTAGAGGCGGGCCACCGCCCACCGATCGGGCAGTAGCCCGACTCTAAACACTCGGCGATTGAAAACGGGGAGAGTCCCCTTGAACGAGGAGAGATAGATCTGGAGAGAGTGCGGCTAACTCTAACTACACTCCCACAGCTTCGTGCTCTGGCTGCGGTTCTTCGACCAGGTAGGGAGAAATGTTAATCGGCTTCTCTTCGATGTCTTCCGCCAGCACCGCGTTTACTATCGGCAGACTCAATGAATGCCGCTTCGGAATGTTCGGCACGTTATGACCGGCGGCATAAACGGGGTGGCGTTCGTTTTCTTTGTACCACTCAGACAGGTTCGCCGTCTTGTGCATATTCTCGATAATCTGCCGCCAGCCGACGCCGGTGTTGTAAGCGCAGAATGAAATCTCGCCTTCCTGCGTGCCGTACGGAATCACGCACATCTCTGTGCGACGGAAATCGTAATTAAACAGATCCTGGAACCACATGCCTTCGACGCAGAGGACGCGCCAGTTGTCAGCCAGTGTGTCCTGGCCGGCGCTGGTCATGCGGTCGTTGCGGTCGGAATTCGAGTTGGTCGAAGACGGCTTGAACAGATTGACGATCTGCGAAATCGGGAAGCCTTCCGGCGCTTTGCTCGCGTCGAAATTGCGCATGATGGCCATGCCCAGCTGCGCATACGAAAGCTTCTTGCCGCGCGCCGTATCGGTAATCACCGCGACGTCCTTCATGAACTGTTCGTAGTTGAAGAACTCGAACAGCGAGCGAAAGTCGCCAGTCTTCTTGTTAACAACCGCGAGCGTGAAGATGCCGCAGTTCGGATGGCAATTACACGACGACCAGCCCCACGGCGCATCCGCG
>DASUTF010000346.1:0-8732 GCA_036374695.1 Pyrinomonadaceae bacterium | reverse complement strand
GAGTGAGAATACGACAACTAAATTGAGGGGTTGTTGTCTGCCTTGAATCCCGGTTCCTCGAATCCGCTGTCAGTTAAGCTCGGCGGAAGCTCAGGTCTCGGCCAGATTATTGAGGCCGCCAATGATGACCCCAGAACGAGTGCGACAACGCCCAGAGCCCAAATGGTCGGGATGCCGTGGAACTCGCCGACTCGATGCGCCAACTCTTGAAATCCCATCGCCGATAGTCCCTTTGCCGCAATCTGCGCGCCCAGGGGCAGAAGCATTTGGACGCCGATAAAACTGAGCACAGTGGCGAGGCCGACCTTCAGATAGTGAAATCGGTCGATGACGCCCTTGAGGAGGAAATAGAAGGTGCGTAGCCCGAGAATCGCAAACACGTTTGACGTGTAAACGATGAACCGATCGGTCGTGACCCCAAAGATTGCCGGAATCGAATCGAGCGCAAACACCAGGTCGGTAAACTCAACGACTATTAACACCAGCAGCAACAAGGTTCCCACGCGTTTGCCGTTGACGACGGTGAAAAACTTGCGCCGCTCGTAGTGCCGCACGATGGGGACAAAACGCGTGACTAACTGCACAACCGCGCGATTTTCCGGCTCGATGTCCGTTTCTTCCTGGCGGAACATCTTGACGCCCGTGTACACCAGGAACGCGCCAAAGATGTAAATAACCCAATGAAAGCGCTCGATTAGTTCACTGCCGATCAGGATCATGATGACGCGCATCACCAGCGCGCCCAGCACGCCCCAGAACAGCACGCGATGCTGATACTTCGGTGGGACTTTGAAATACGAAAAGATCAGGACGAAGACGAACAGGTTATCGACTGACAGCGACAGCTCGATCAGGTAGCCCGTCAGAAACTCGAGCGCCTTCTGATTCCTTGCCTCTCCGAACAACTCCCAGCCTAATGGCCCAAACAGCAAAGCCGCGAAGATGAGGGCGAGCGTCACCCAAACGGCGCTCCAAATTGACGCATCCTTGTAACTGACTTCGTGAGGCTTACGATTAAAGACGCCGAGGTCGATTGCCAGCATCAAAAGGACAAAAAGGCAGAATCCAATCCATGCCAGGGTAGAAACAGCAATTTGCATCGATGTGGATAAAGTATCATTCGCCTGTGCGCGCACGCAAAAACCGAAACGGCTGTTCGCAAGTTGCAGCCCGATAGTCTCTCCTTTAGAATTCGACGTTTCATCACTACGGAGAAGTCTTATCTATGCTTAAACAACTCAGCCGGCTCGAGCGTACGCGCAATATCCTGATTCTCGCCTTTGTGGCGGTGATGGCGGTCAGCCTTGTTCTGTTTTTCCGGCCCGGCGGCGGCGCAGCTCGCGTCGATCCGACGAAGAGCACCGAAGTTTTGGCCGTGGTCGGGGGCGAGGAAATCACAGTCGGCGATTTCACCTTGCAGAAACAGAACCTTCAGCAGCAATTCGCGCGTTTCGGCAGCCAGATCAGCCTGGCTCGCATGGGCTACAGCGATGAAAAGATTCTCGATGGCTTGATCGCGAGCCGCGTAACTTCGCAGGAAGCCGAGCGGCTCGGACTCGGCGCCTCTGAATGGGAGGTCAAAGAGCGCGTCGCAAATATGTTCCGCGATCCGTCAGGAAAATTTCTATTGGTCGACGCTTCCGGAAAGTTCGACCTGGCCAAGTACCGTGAGCGCGTGGGGGATGAAGTCGCTTTCGAGCGGGGAGTTGCCCGGGACATCGCGCGCGAAAAGCTCGAAGCGTTCGTCACCGCCGGCGTCACCGTTTCAGAAGATGAAGTGCGCGAAGAGTACAAACGAAAGAATTCATCTCTCGATCTAACTTACGTCGCAGTTTCCCCGTCGAAGCTGGCTGAAAAGATGCAGCCGGCCGACCAGGAACTGAAGGACTACTACGAAAAGCACAAGACGGAATATCGCATCGACGTACCGCAGAAAAAGATTCGCTACGTGTTCCTCGATCAAAACAAGGCCGGCGCGAAAGTTCAGATCAGCGACAACGAGCTTCGCGAAGAATTCCAAAACGTGAAACCGGAATTCAAGAATGCGGGAGTAAAAGCGCAGCAGATTGTCCTGCGCGTTGCCCACGAGGATCTTGATGCTGAGGTGCAGAAGAAGGCCAACGACCTGGTGGCGAAGGTTCGCGGCCAGTCAGGCACTGCGACCGAAGAAGCCTTTGCGGAATTGGCCAAAGGGAACTCAGAAGACGCGGCGACCGCGAAGAATGGCGGACGCTTACCGGGACTGGTGAAGAAGAGCAGCACTAACCCGGACGATCCTTTCCAAAGAACGCTCGACATGCAGCCCGGGCAAGTCACGGATCCGATTAAATACAAGAACGCTTATTACATTCTGCGTCGCGGTGAATCAGTTCCGAAGACTTTCGAAATGGCGAAACCTGAATTACTGGTTTCCGCCCGCAATAACCGCGGATACAAGATCGCGCAAGGCATCGCACAGAAGGCGCAGGATCGTTTGAAGGCAACCAAAGATCCGCAGAAGGTGGCGCAGGAACTTGCGGCGGAAGCAAACATGAGTCCGGCCGATATGGTCCGCGAAACTCCGTTCGTCAAACCCGGCGATAACGTGCCGAACATCGGCAGCTCGCAACAGTTCGAAGATGGCATCGCGCCGCTGAACAACCCGAACGATGTGGGCGAGCGCACGCCGATCAAGGATGGGTTTGCCATCCCGATGCTCGTCGAAAAACGCGACCCGCGCATCCCGGAGTTCGACGAAGTGAAAGACAAAGTCGTCGCCGCGGTGAAAGAGGAAAAAGCGAAATCGCAGCTCGAGCAAACAGCGAAAGAGATCATCGCCAGCGCGAAGACACCCGCGGATCTAAAAGCGGCGGCGCAAAAGTACGGGCTGGAAGCTAAGGCCGAAGCTAACTACAAAATCGGCACGGCGCTTGCCGATCTCGGTTCGAGCACGATCCTCGATCAGCCGCTAAACAACGCCAAGGCGGGCGAAGTGATATCCTCGCCCATTTTTCTTAACGAGAATTATCTGGTGATCGGGGTGACCAAGCGCACGGAAGCCGACATGGCCGAGTTTGCCAAGCAGCGCGACACGTTGATGGAGACGGCGCAGGATGATCGCAAGAACCAGGTTTTCGAAGACTATCTGGCCGGGGTGCAGCAGCGGATGAAGCAGGACGGCGACATCAAGGTGTACAACGAAGTGCTGGCTCAGTATCAGGAGGCCCAGCCGGACATCGATTTGCCGACGCGTCCGCAGATTCCGGCGCAGTAGTCGCGAAGTCGCGGATGTCGTGGAACGGCGTCTCGTTGTTTGAAAAGTCCGGCCGGTAGTAAAAGGCAGCGCCGTCGTACTCCTGCATCCAGCCGTTTTCCATCCCAAATTCATCGAGCGCGGCGACCGCACGGAGCCATTCTGATTCGCTGATCCGTCGCGACAGCAGGGTGTAGCGCGGGTTGGTGCCCGCCACATTGGTCGGGTAGTACTGGGCCATCAAAGAAACTGCGACGCGCGGGCTGAGTTCATTGCGAATCCATTGCAGTGACTCGCGCAATCCGCCCATGTCATTGGGCAAAACGAGTAGGCGAATGACGAGACCTCGCTTCAACAAACCATCTTCGCCGAAAACCATCTCATCACCCGTTTGGCGAAACATCTCTTTCAGCGCGGCCCGCGAAACCGACGCGTAGCCGCGGACCTTTGAATACAAGAATCCTGCTTCGTCTTCCGCATATTTCAAATCGGGCAGATAAACATCGACGATGCCTTCGAGCAATCGCAGCACTTCGACTGAGTCGTACGCGTTGGTGTTGTAAACGATTGGCAGGCCTAAACCTTTTTCCGCCGCAATCAAAATCGCGCGCGCCATCTGCGGCGCAAAGTGTGTCGGCGAAACGAAGTTGATGTTGTGACAACCGCGTGCTTGCAACTCGAGCATCATCTCGGCGAGATGTTCGTGCGTCACTTCGTTTTTGATCTGTTCCTTGTGCGTTTGCGAGATCTGATAATTCTGGCAATAGACACAGCGCAGGTTGCAGTTGCCGAAAAAGATATTTCCGGCGCCGCGTGTGCCGGTGAGGGGAGGTTCTTCACCGAAATGCGCGGTGTAAGAAGAAACGATCGGCAGGCGGGCGGAAAAGCATCTGGCTAACTCGCCTTCGATTCGGTTGTTGCCGCAATCCAGCGGGCAGACTGTGCAGCTCTCGAGCAAAGCTTCGAGCGCCTCGACACGCTGTAAGAGTTCTCCGGAATGTGCCAGGGTAACGTACGAAGCGACCGGTCGCTGTATGAGATCAGTCATGGCAGCTTGGAATTACTGGCTCACGGGCCATTTGAATGAATCTAGAAGGCTGCTAATCGTTTCATCGAATCCGCCAGCATGCAAGAAGACGAAGACGACCGTTTTGTTCGTGAAAGAGCGGTAATAGAAATCGACGCGTTTACCCAGGATAAAATCGGTGCCTGGCGGAGCATCTATTACATCCAGTGTTTTCTTGTTCCACGCTCCGTTAGTTCCTGATACTACTGAAGCGTGCTCAAACACCTCTGAAGCTTCGGCCAGCCCTTGTTTCTCAACTCTGCCGGCAATTTCTTCAGTCGTGGCATCAGTAACGTAAACTCTGACTTGCAGGTCATTCCACAAATGGTTGCCCCAAGCTTTGTCAGCAACATGAGCCGCGCAATCCTGAAATGAAAGCACCGAATTGATAACTTGTGCGTCTTCTGCATCAGCGCCATCGTTGCGATATAGATAGTCCAATTCCTGCCAGTTCAAGTAGAGGTTTTTGCTCGGTTCGCCCGGTATAGCTTGCGGTGTAAGCCAACTTTCGGGTATGTCGAAGGTCGCGCCGTAAGGCTCCACTCGAATGGTTCTGCCTTCAAGAATTGAGTGCGGACTGTTGTTCTCGGCAGAATGATTAGCCGGGTTGCGATGCCTTTCGTTGTTACAGGCGGAAAGTGAGGCGACCAAGGCCGTGAGGAGGCAACTAAGCACACGAAAAGAGTATTTCCTCCTGATTCCTGACATGTCCATTGGACGTCCTAATGGCCAGGTTGTTCCAGCAGGCATTCAGTCGTTCATGACTTATTCTTCCTGAAGTGCACGTAATGCGGCTTGTGTTGCTCGACCAATTCCTTCGGCACGATCCGTTTGGTAGTGAGCCAGATAAAATCCATCTCTGCGTGCGTGGTGCTTAAGGCCAGTCGCGCTTCAAAGACCAGCAGCATGCTGCCATAGAAAAGAAAGGATGCGCCGACCAGGCCAAACGCCACGGGAATCCACCCAAACCTCGTGGTCGAAGTAAACGAGGCGACGCCGATCGAGACACTGGTCGCCACGAAAATACCGACGGCGAGATAAAAGCTGGTAAGCGCGCGCTGCAGCAGACGCGATCGGCTGGTCAGCTTGTCGAGTTGATCGTAAAGCATCGCCCGACGCTCTTCGAGGAACTCCTCTTCATGGCCTTCCCGTGAAATTTCCAGTAAGCGATCAGAGAGCGACCGGACCCGATCCACGACGCGCCCCAGCCGCACCGAAGAGGACAGAATCATCGTACCGCTCGCGGAAATCAAAACGGCCGGCGTGATCATCGCCGTCAACACGGCGAGCGATGCAGATAAGCCATCCATGGTCGTGGAAACGATAGTAGTCAAGCGCTCTGGCGCACGCAACGTGGCGAATTCCCGGTGTGATATGCTTCGCCGACAGCGAGGAAATCCAGATGGCGACAAAGAAGAAGCGACCGAAGAAAGCGCCGCGAAACCGTCGCGAGGCGTCTTCGGAAACCGAAGACCGCGCGCCTTCAGGCCGCGGCGGCGTGGCGATGGGACGCACTGTGGGCCTGCCGTTCGGGGGTGCGCGGCCGCGCAAGCGAAAGTCGGCTGGTGAAGCCGGTTCAAAAGGCGAAGTGACGAATCGAGCGAGTGCCCAGGAATCAAAAAGTGAGTGATGACGGATCGAGCCGCAAGCCACACGCATGCCCTTGTTGTGGGTTCCTGACGTTAGAAGAGCGAGGCGCGTTTGAAATTTGTCCCGTCTGCTTCTGGGAAGATGATGGCCAGGACGATCATGACGCTAACATTGCTCGCGGTGGACCTAATAGCACATTGAGCTTGAGCGAGGCGCGAAAGAATTTTCTCAAGTTCGGCGCGATGGAAAAACAATTCATGGAGAACGTTCGAAAACCGAAGCCGGAAGAACTTCCAGAATGATCAAGCCCGACAGTGCATCCAGGATCGCGTGGCTGCCGGACTTCATCTACGCGGGCAGCCGGTTTGAGAGTGGGCGCGCGCTCGTTTGCGACGCTTCCGGAACGATTGTGGGACTGCCGCGCGCTGAAGAACTCCGGGACGAAAAGCGAATTCGCCTGGCGAATCGCGCGATGCTGCCGTCCATGGTTAACGCGCATTCGCATGCGTTTCAGCGTGTGCTGCGCGGAAGGACCGAATATCGAACCAGCGATCGCGACAGCTTCTGGACCTGGCGCGAAATGATGTACTCGGCGGCGACGAGGCTCACGCCGGAAGACGTTTACGACGCTTCACGGATGGCCTTCCTGGAAATGGCTTTGAGCGGGATCACCTCGGTGGGTGAGTTTCACTACCTGCATCATGCGCCGGACGGTAAGCCTTACGACGATCCGAATCTGTTGGCGAAGGAAGTTATTCGCGCCGCCGGCGATGTCGGATTGCGCATCGCACTGTTGCGTGTTGCGTACGTTCGAGCAGGTCTTCGAACTGAGCCTAATCCGCGCCAAACGCGATTCATCGAGGCCGATGCGGACGTTTACCTGCAGCGAGTCGAGGAATTGGTCAACGAACTTAACCGGGGCGATGGGTCCGCACGCCTCGGGCGTGCTAATTCGTCGAAAACCGACAGCATGCCAGAGGCATGCGTACCGACCGCGTGGATCGGCGTCGCTCCGCACAGCGTACGCGCCGTCCCGCTTGAGTACCTGCGCGAAGTGATCGGTCACGCCAACGAACTTAACTTAAAAGTGCACATGCATCTTGCCGAACAGCCGGCTGAAGTTTCGGCGTGTGTCGAAGAATACGGTCGTACGCCGGTCGCTCTGTTGGAGACGGAAGGATTGTTGAGCGAACGATTCACCGCCGTCCACGCGATTCATGTGACGCCGAAGGCGATGCCTGCATTCGCCCGGACGGGCGCGATGGTGTGCGCGTGTCCGACGACGGAACGAAACCTCGGCGACGGCGTGGTGCCGGCCGATGAATATCTCAAACATGGCGTGCCGATCTGTCTGGGAACTGACAGCCACGTGCAAATCGATCCGTTCGAAGAGGCGCGCGAGTTGGAGTATCACCTGCGTCTGCAAAGAATGGAGCGCGCGATCCTGGGAGCGCGGACGCCCTCGTCCGCAGGTCCGGCGCAGTCAGAACTCGCCGCGTTTTTGTTCGACTGCGCGACAGTTAACGGCGCGCGCAGCATCGGATCTCCGAACGGCACTTTAGACCCTGGAAAACCCGCCGACTTTTTCACAGTCGATTTAAGTGATCCTTCAATCGCGGGGGCTTCGCCGGATGATCTGCTTTCGTCGATTATGTTTTCGGCATCGCGTGCCGCTGTGCGCGAAGTGGCCGTCGGCGGAAAGCCGATCGTTTCCGACGGACAGCACTTGATTCAGGAAGAAGTTGTCGAGCGCTTCTTTGAGTTGCAGAAGCGTTTGTGGGAATAGGAGCGCGGGCATCCTTGCCCGCATGAGCGCGTAGCGCGAACAGCTTGAGCGTGCTGCGCACGCTGGCGGCCAGGATGGCCGCGCTCCACAGCGTTAAAGAAATGACAGTCGAACAAACACTGGCCGAACTGGTGGCAATCGATTCTGTCTCATCGCGTTCCAATGCGGAGGTTGTAGCGTATCTTCAAACGCGTTGCGAGGCGCGTGGATTCACCACCCATAAGTTTCTTCACGTTGATGAAAACGGAGTTGAGAAGATCAATCTGGTTGCGTTTGCAGGATTAACTGAATCCAAAGCGCCGTTGTCGTTGCACTCTGCCGGCGCACTCCAAATTGAACTTGCGCTCGTCGGCCATACCGACACGGTTCCTTACGATCTAAATTGGACGGAAGCGCTGACGCTGACTGAACGTGATGGGAAACTGTTTGGGCGCGGGGCGTGCGACACGAAAGCATTCATCGCCGCGGCGCTGACGGCGCTCGAGAGTATCGACATCGCGAAGTTTCGGAAACCGCTGGCGTTGGTCTTTACCGCTGATGAAGAAATTGGTTGTCTCGGAGCGAAGCGTCTGGCTGACGCGAAGCCTTTCACCGCGAGACACGCTATCGTTGGTGAACCAACTTCTCTGCAACCGATGCGCGCCGGGAAGGGTTACTGTCTCGCGCAGGTAACACTGCGCGGGCGGGAAGCGCACAGCGCGTATCCGCAACTCGGCGCGTCGGCGATCTTTCGCGCCGCGAAGTTGATCGAAAAGATCGAAAACATTGCTGAGGAAGTGAAGAGCGATCGCCACGATGGATTCGATCCTCCATACACATCAGTCAACGTCGGAGTAATCAACGGCGGTAGCGCCAAGAACATCATTCCCGGCGAGTGTCGTTTCACCCTTGAGTGGCGAACTATTCCGGGTCAGCCAGCCGATCACGTCTTGAATCGGGTTCGCGCCGCAGTTTCGGATTTACAGGAAACCGATCCTGAGTTCGCTTGTGAGATCGACGCCGATCGGGCCGATGACAGCTTTGAAACGCCCGCCGGTTCTGACCTGGTTCAGTTCCTC
>DASUTF010000345.1:0-12795 GCA_036374695.1 Pyrinomonadaceae bacterium | reverse complement strand
GGAAAAGAGAAGGAACGCGCTGAAGGATTTTTAGCCGATTAACCGAGGATCATTTCGATGTCGAGCGTGAGTCCGGGGACGCTCGTCGATTGAAAACGTTCCCCGCGGTTGATAATCCGGTTGAGTTGATACGCTCCCGTTTCAGGCTGTGCGAAGTATTCAAGCCGATCGTCAGGTAAGTTGAACAGCAAAGCTTCGGGAATGCCGGCCCGTGCGTAAAGCGGCATCTTGGTGTTCCGGTCATACTGAACCGTCGTATCGGAAACTTCGATCACCAGCAGTACATCATAGGCTCCAGGGTGGCGTTCGCGATAATAATCTCGACGAAACCTAAGAACAGCGAGATCCGGCTGCGGCTCGGATAAATCGCTTAGACGAATGGGGTCTTGGGCACTCACAATCACGTCTTCGGCGAGTTGTTGGTTGAGAGTCCGATTCAATAGCTTAACGCAGGCGGCATGGCGGCTTCCGATAGGAGACATTTCAATGATCTCTCCTTCGATCAGTTCGACCCGCGCATCGGGCGGAAAAAACCCCATTTCGCCCATACGCTCGTACTCAACGACCGTGAAGCGATGTTTGGCGAGATTGATGGACATGACTATTGGGAACGTGAAACCCTGGGAGTATAACACGGTGGTCGGCCGCAAAAATCTTGCAACGTCAGGCTCTTGGGACTAGCGGTTGTTCCTTTTCGCTGACGCTGCTACTTCCTCTTTGATTTCGCCTTCCAGTCTTTCGGTTTTGATATCGAGCCGGAGCCGGTTGTAAACGCTCATGTACTGATTCGCAATCCACACCAGCGAGAAAAAGGCGATCAGATAGCCTCGCCAGTCCGGAAACAGCAACTTAAAGCGCGTGATGATTAGGAACGCGGCGGCGATGTAGTGACTGAAGCAGTACTCGCAGGTGAAGAGATAGAAGAATTTTCGCTGGTACCAACGCCGGCAACCCTCGCTGCGACGTTTGCAGAACTCGCGCGGCTCGCGAAAGACCTCTTCGTGCGTCACAGTCCAGGCGACGCAGGCAATCGGAATCGCCAGCAGAAACAGCTCGAGAATTTGAAAGCGCAGCGCAGGCATTGAGTCAGTACCACCTGCGGTAGCGGGTGGTTATCTTTACGGTTCGGGGACTTTTGTTGAAGGGGGATTGGGGAACTGCTCGCGATTCTTAACTTCGGCTTCGAGTTTAGCAAAGAACTGCGAAGCCATCATCTTGGCCGCGCCTTGAATCATGCGCTGGCCGACGCCGGCAATGGTACCGCCTATCTGCATCTCGCCTGAGTATCTAATCAGCGTGCCGCCTTCCTTCTCTTCCAAGTCGAAATCGGCTGAACCTTTCGCGAATCCCGCGCCGCCTTTGCCTTGCACGACAATGCGGTAATGCTCGGGCGGACGCATGTTTTCCAGGTGGACGTCGCCTTTGAAAGTTCCTTTGATGGGGCCGACGCCGGCTTTCATCGTGGCGTGGTAGTGGTTCTCGACAACTTTTTCGAGTGATTCGCAGCCGGGGATCACCAGACGAAGAACCTCCGGGTCGATAAGCGCCGCATAGACGCGTTCGCGTGGGGCTTTGATTTCGTAGGTAGCGTCGACCTTCACGCTGGCAGTTTGAGGTTTAGTAGCCCAAGTTTCAAGTAACCCGAAAACGCTTCACGGTTGTCAGCCCGCCAGGATGGATCGATCTTCTCGAGTCAAAATCTTCGCGCAATGTTTTCGCCAACTGTAGCGAGCTTTTCCCGGGCCAGACGCAAGTTTTCCTTGTCGTCATATTGCACAATTGATTGTGCTTCAAAGTCCGCCAGGAGATGGACGGCTTTTTGATAATAGTCTTGTGCCTGCCGCAGGCGAGCGCGATTCGTCGTGATTTCATTTGCGTCCGGCGGGCAGTATTCGTAAGCAGAGATGCCGCCGTAATTCTGAGAGCGCGCAAAATCGCAAACGCCGAGCCCGGCGTGCGAGTCGCCCAGGCGCAAGTAAAGCGTGGCGAGCCAGCGGCGATTTGTGATTTGGTCCGGCTCGCCTTCCACAACTCTGCGAAATGCTTGTTCGGCTTCCTGGTAAGAGGCTTGCGCTTCATCGGCGCGCTTCATGCGCGTAAGCAATTTGCCGGCGGCGTTTAAATGAAAGCCATGTCCGAGATATGTTTTAAGGTTGTCTTTGTCTACTTCAGTCAGTTTTCGGCGCAACTCCAAAGACTCGCGCAACGTCCCCAAAGCCCCGGCGCTATCGCCTGATTCGTGTAGGGCTTCGGCGATTTCCAGCAGGCAGTCATATTCTTTCCGGATGAAATAAGTGGTGCGCCAGCGGGCGAGATAAGTCCGCGTGTAACTCAACCCTTTGCGAAAAGCTTCCAACGACCCGCGCACGTCGCCCGATTTCTTCAAGACCAAACCTAGTTCGAATTGGGCAGGGCCGGCAACAAATAAGGCCCGTTCGTTTTCGGGATTTTCAGCGCAGAGAGCATCGGCTATATCAGCGCCGCGCCGCATATTCTTTATAGCTGAGTCAAATTCTTTTAGATCACCGGCCTGGTCGGCACCCAGAGAAACATAAGTGCTTGCTAATTTTGCGCGGTCGTCAGGTGTTGTCGCCGTGCGTTCGAGAAGTTCAATGCGCCGTCTTGTGATTTCGGCGGCGCGGCGATGATAAGCCAGAGATTCCTGGCGCCGCCCGACAATTTTGAGAACCAAACCGTAGAGTGCGTAGCCACCGGCCAAATCAAACAGTGCCCTTTGATCGTCGGGCCTGGCGGCAAGAATTTCTTCATTCAGCCGCACAATCTCCAAACGATTCTTGAGCGATTCCGTGCGGTCGCGCTCGCCGAAATAACCGTCGTATTGTCCCAAACACTCTGTCAGCAATCGCTTGGCTTCGACATCGTCGGGCGCGCCGGCAAGCAAACGGCGGAGAATCGCTTCAGCTTTATGAAGACTTGAACGCGCTTTTTCTTCTTGAATAAATTGAGCAGTGTATTCGTGTCCGACGACCGTATAGGCTTTGGCTAATTCCTTTAAGAGCGCGGGATCGTCGGTTTCCCGCGCCAGATTGTCGAGGTATTCGGTAGAGATATCAGCGATTCGTCCGCGCACCTGGTTTGAAACCAACGATACCGGAATGTCTTTGTCCCAACCCGAAACCAGCGTGTTCGCCATTTTTCTAACTTCGTTGAAGCGCTGCTCGGCGCGGGCGCGTTCCTTATTCGCCGCGCGTGTTTGCCAGATAGACACCGAAAGCCCTCCGAGCAAAGCCAGTAGAGCCACGCTCGCGAAGACCACCGCAGTAAGGTTTCTTTGTGCAAACTTGGTCAGCCGATAACCCAGTGTAGCCGGCCGTGCCGTTACCGGAAGCCCCAACAAGTGTCTTTCCAGATCGGCTGAGAACTCTTCCACCGAACTGTAGCGGCGCAGCGGATCCTTTCGCAGCGCGGTCAGCACGATGTTGTCCAAGTCGCCCCGCAGACGCTTTTGCAGACGTGCCGGCCTTTCGTTTCGCGATTGAGCAACGGTTTCGACCGTGAGGGCAAGCTGGGTGTGACCCTCGGCTTTCTCGGTGGGCATGGTCGCGGCATCGGAAGGCGCACGCGGCTCCTGCTCGGAAACGATCCGCAGCATTTCAATCGACGGGCGATTTCTCAGGTGAAACGGTCGATGCCCTGACAATAACTCGTAAAGCAAAACACCGAGGCTGTAAATATCACTGGCAGTAGTCACGCGCTCGCCCCGAATCTGTTCGGGCGAAGCGTAATCCGGCGTCATTAAGTTTGCGCCGGCCGCAGTCAGATCGACTGGATTATCAAAAACTTCAGGCGTTAGCAGCTTGGCGATGCCAAAGTCCAGCAACTTCGGTTCGCCGTCCGCGCCAACCAGAATGTTTGACGGCTTGATATCGCGATGGACGACAAGGTTGTGATGGGCATAAGCAATCGCTCGGCATACTTTGCGGAACAACTCGATGCGATCTTCGATAGTCAGCCGTCTTTGATCGCAAAACGTATTTATCGTTTCACCCTCAACGTACTCCATCGCGATGAAGGGCAACCCGCCGGTCGTGTGCCCGCCGTCCAGGAGGCGCGCGATGTTTGGATGATTGAGAGAAGCCAGCACATCGCGCTCACGAACGAAGCGCCGGATGATTTCATCCGTGTCCATTCCGCGCTTGATAATCTTCAACGCAACCTGCTGTTGAAAACCCGTTCGCTCGGCAAGGTAAACCGCGCCCATTCCCCCGCGACCAATTTCCCGAATCACGCGGTAGTCGCCGATTTCCGTGCCGCCGGCGATTTCCTCGCGTGCCAGGACGCGCGCGCCCGCGGCGAATACGTCCGCGTGAAGGAACCCCTGATTCTGCGCGTCACGGTTGGCGCCTAGTATCGCCGCCGCCTCTTCCCTGAGCGCCTGGTCATCGCCGCAGGCCTGTTCCAACAGCTCGTCTTGCCGCTCTGGATCGAGTTCCTGCGCCGCGGCGAAGATCTCGTTCAGCTTCTGCCAGCGGGCAGCAAAGGTGTCCGGTGTTCCCTGGTTTGCGCTCATTAATAGTTTCGCCGGCTAGTTTCGTTCCGAGAGGTTTTTGTAAAGCCAGCCCCGGGCAAAGGCCCACTCGCGCTCTACCGTCGCGGTTGAAGTTTTAGTAAGTTCGGCGATTTCTTCGATCGTCAGTCCGCCGAAGAACTTCAACTCGACAATTTCACTCTTGAGTTTGTCGAACTCCTCGAGGCGCTTGAGCGCCTCATCCAGCTCCAGCAAATCAACCATGTCCTCCTGCAGGACAATGGTGACTTCGTCAAGCGGGATCTTCTCGCGCTTACCACCGCGTTTTTCCGCGCGTTTCGCCTCGGCATGATTTACCAGAATGCGCCGCATCATGCTGGCCGCCAGCCCAAAGAACTGCGCGCGGTTGCGCCAATCAACCTGCTTCTGGTTGACCAGGCGCAAGTAAGCCTCATGCACCAGTCCGGTCGGTTGCAAGGTGTGGTCAGGTCGCTCACGTTCCAGGTAACGAGCCGCAATCCTGCGCAACTCGTCGTAAACGAGCGGCATTAACTCATCCAAGACTCCGCGCTGTCCCGCACCATATGCGACCAGCATTGCGGTTACGTCTCTCGCAGGTTCAGCCATTTCGATAATTCGGCCGATGCCGCCTACACAATCTTCCTTGCGAGAAAATTTCGCCCGACGTGATGGAGTTCTTGCCCGTTTCCGGCGTTATCAAGCAGAGGGAAAATCTCTCTTAACTGGCCGGGGGTGGGTGGTTATCTGCTGTTGACGAGCGATTATCGCCCGCCACCGCCGGTTTGGCAATCACGAGCCCAGCTCATCCGAAAAGTCCCAGGGTAAAAACATGACCTATAGAACGCTCGGCGCATTTTCACACTCCAATTTTCGAATATTTTTTATCGCCGCCGTTTTGCTACTGGTAAGCCAATCAGCTCCAGCGCAGACTTCGGCGTTTAACTACAACGGGCGTTTGGCCGATAACGGCACACCTGTCAACGGTAGTTTTCAGTTTGAGTTCAAACTCTATGGCGTGCCGACAGGTGGAGCGTCGCTGGCGACACTGACGGACATTAACGCGACGGTGGCGGACGGAGTCTTTAACCTCAATCTCGATTTTGGGGGGAGCGTATTCGACGGCAATCCTCGTTATCTGGAAATCGGCGTGCGCCCCCAGGGAAGCGCCAATCCCTACACGACCTTCACCACGCGACAGCTTTTAACATCCGTTCCATACACCATTAGATCCGGCAGGGCGGCAACCGCCGAAGGTCTGTCTTGCAACGGCTGTGTGACAGACGCAAACGTCAACTCGATTTCCGGAAGCAAGGTGACGGGGCCCGTGGCTAGCGCTACGAACGCAGCGAGTCTCGGCGGGCAACCGGCGGCGGCTTACATCCTCGCGGGCGGCAGCATCAGCGCGACTGGTTTGACGCTGACGGGCAACGGTCAAATCATTGCGCCGCGTGTGGAAAATCTAACCGCTGATCCCGAGGTAGCGAACGCAAGCAACCGAGGACGAATTTACTACAACACGGCTAGCAGCGAATTGAAAATGTCGAACGGCTCGTCGTGGCAGGTTGTCGGCAGTAACACCACGATTATCAACCAAACACAGCCTACTCGCAGCCCCTTGCAGATCGCCACTTTAGCCTGGTGGGAAACCAATCTTCCTGTCACTTATGAGTATGTCCCGCCTTTGTCTCAGGCGTCAGACATGGTGTTCACCGGCGAGCATATTTTTCTAGCTGCTCGTAGCATTAGCGGTTTCAGCGTTCGCAGCTTATTCAGAATCACACCGCTCAATGGACAAGGTGAGGGCATAGAGTTTAGTGGGCAGCTAAAGGGCCTGGCTTTCGACGGGCGATATGTCTGGAGTGGGACTCTAAGTTCGACCATCACAAGGTTCGATGTCAGCGTCACTCCGCAAAGATTCTCCGGGAACTTTGGGATGCCTTTTGTTTCGGTGCCCTTCGGGATGATGTTCGATGGCGAGTTCGTCTGGACCACATGGGAAAACGGACACGTCACTAAACTCGCGAGAGATGGAGGTGTTCTCTGTAACATAACCGGATTCAGTAATCCGAAGGGAATTGCTTTTGATGGAAACGACATTTGGGTAGCCAATTACGGGAATAACACCGTCTCGCGGATTGAGAGAGCCTGCGAAACTCAACCAAGTGTTCAAAACTTCTCCGCTACAAATAAACCCTACGGCATCGCGTTCGACGGTACGCATCTATGGGTGACGCTTGAAGAAAGTGCCGCCACTCCAGGTGGTCTTCTCAAATTAAATATTAATGATGGCTCCATCATTGGCAACTATGGAGTTGGCACAAAGCCCCATGGATTGGCTTTTGATGGGACCAATATCTGGGTGGCGAACTCGGGCAGCAATAGCGTGACGAAGCTGAGGGCAAACAGCGGTGTGCTGGTGGGAACTTATGCTGTGGGCACAAGTCCCGAGGCCGTGGTTTTCGACGGAGACCATGTTTGGGTCTCAAACAAAGGTACATCCGCCAGCAGCGTTACCCGGTTCTGAGAAGGAGCTTATCCGGCACGCGAAGACTTCAAACCCAGCAGGCCCGTGAAGAAAGTTATGAAAACCGCGACACTCTTTCTCTGCATTTTACTGGCGGGTGCGTTCTGCGCCCGGGCTTTTGCCCAAATGAATGGCGGCCAGTATGCAGTGTCGCAATCTTCCGTTTCGAGTGGCATCGGGTCGATTAGCCAGGGCAGCTTGAGGATTGAAAGCATCGTTGGACAGTTTGCCTCCGGCGCAGACCTTGCCGCGGATTCCTACGGTCTTTCAAGCAGTTTCTGGTCCAATTTGTTTCCGGCTTCACCGCAACTGTCTTTAACAAAGTCCGCTCCGGCTAAGGCGTATTATTACAGCAATCTCAACGGTCAAAATCAGCCAGTCTTTTCGTTCACGATTGTCGCAACGAATAGCGATGCCACTTCGGCAAATCTAACGGTCGAAGACGTTCTGCCGCCCGGACTCAGTCACGTTTCCACAACCATTACACCAAGCGGCAGTTGCAACCTCGACATTCAAAACAAGGTCACCTGCACCAACGTTCTGCTCAACACAAATGAATCAGCCACGATTACGATCAATGTTCGACCGAACGGACAGCTTCTGGACGCCAATGTAATTAACACCGCCACGATTACCAGCGTTACGCCGAACGTCCCGGCCTCGGCGACGGTTTATATCGATGATGATGGCCCGAGTTATGAAACCGTCTATCAGGTCTTGCCGGGCTCATGCAATCCAAATGTGCTGTTCGCGGGTTTGGATTTTGATACGAGCGGTCGTGCTGTGGTCGGCTGGCGTGAGTCAGCCAACTGCGGCGGAACTGACACATACAGATGGTCGCGCTTTGAAAACAACTCATGGACATTGCGAACTGTCGCGGATTATCCCGGCGGGATTCGCGGCGAACCGGACCTTGCTCTCGCTCCGGACGGGACGCCCTTTATGGCGTATGCGATTCGGGACGCTGTTATTTTCGGTCAGGACTGGTACACCGCCCACGTCGTAAACCTGAGCCTGGAGCCGAACGGCCACGGCGCCAACGTACAGCCCATTGAATCGCGTCAGAGTTGTCTGACAACCAATCCAAAATTTGCGATGGACTTTGCGTCGGACGGGACATGGCCGAATTACCTCCTCGGCACCTCATGCTCCTTTGGCGGTTGGCTGGCCCTGAATAGTGCCGCGGTCCACGGCGAGCCGGCCTTCCGCGCGCCGGCAGGCACCGGTGGCGAGTTTCACAAAATAGACTATGCCAGCGGGCCTAATGGCTCACACCACCTCACTTACTATGCGGAGCGCGGCGGTCCAAATTGGGGGGCTTACTATTCCAATGGTTCTCCCGGACACGAGTTGCGCCTCGCTGTGCCACATCGCAATCGGGCCGCCGATACAAGCATCGCCGTCGGAGCTAATGGGCGGATCCACATCGCGATCGGAGGCGTGCCGCTCTGCAATAACACCTTCGAGGGCGGACTTCTTTATCTGACATCGATCGACGGCGTGAACTGGACGCGCGCCTTCGTTGACGAGGTAAGCGGTCGCGGTCCTTCGATAGCGCTCGATTCCGACGGCAACCCAAGCATCGCGTATTGGCGTAACAGCACCCAGGTTAGGTTGGCTTCACTTAACGCCAGCGCGTGGCAGTCTACGCCTATTTATTCCGCTACCAATTCTATCGGCCGTACCAGCGTCAAATTAGCCTTCGACGCCGCTAACGAGCCGCATGTCCTTTTCTTCAATCCAGACACGAGCGCAATTAAGGTGTCGTCAGGCCTTGCGTCGAACCTCTCGCCGCTGGTTACGAACCCCGGTTCGAAGGTTTTAGAAGTGGGGCAAAACATTTCATTTCAGCTCGTCTCGTCCGATACAGAATCCGACGCGCTTTCATTCAGCGCCTGTAACCTCCCGGCCGGGTTAAGCATTGATCCAGGGACGGGGCTTATCACCGGCACGATCGGCGGTCCGCCTGCTGACTATGAAGTGACCATCACCGTTGGCGACGTTGCGAATAATTCGACCAGTGTCACTTTCAATTGGCTGACTATTCCCCAGGGCACCCCTTACCGATTGGCCTTTATCGTTCAACCCACCGATACGAATATCCCGAATGCGATTTCGCCTGCCGTGAAAGTTGCGGTGCAGGATTTTTTCGGGAATACCCTGAATAACGCGGCCGATTCAGTGACAATCGCGCTCGCCAATAATCCCGGCGGCAGCACGCTGAGCGGATCGCTGACTCGCAACGCGGTGAACGGGGTTGCGACTTTTGATGACCTGCGGCTTGACCAGGCGGGAACGGGCTACACTCTGCGAGCCACATCCGGCAGTTTGATATCAGCCACCAGCACCGCCTTCAACGTCTTTATTCCCGAAGTCGTTATCAACATAACGGAACAGATAATGGTTGCCGATTCGCCCGCGCTATTGCCGTCGGCGGTGATCAATGTCAGCGAGAATATTGTCGTGGACGATGCGCCGGCCCTCCTGCCTGCCGCGATACTTAACATCATCGAACAAATTAATGTCGTTGATACGCCCGCTTTCTGGCCACCGGTCGAGACTCCCACGGGATCGGATGTCTCAGTTCAGGTTGGCAACGTCACGATTACTTTCCAGAACGTGCTGACCGCCGGCTCCACCAGCGTTGTGCCAATAGACCCGGCGTCAGCCGGAACATTGCCTGCCGGTCTCGCGTTGTGCGCCGGTTGTCCTGCTTACGAGATCACCACGACCGTCGTCTACTCGCCGCCGGTCAAGATTGCTATGACCGTGCCGAGCGTCAACGATCCGGTCTTCTCGCAACTCAAAATGCTTCATGGCGAAGACGACGTCCTCGTCGATCGGACTACGGGGCGTAACCTCGAAGATAAGCAGGTCCTTGGCAGTGTTAATTCGCTCTCGCCGTTTGTCATTGTGCAGAACGCATCTAACGCAAATCCGACACCTACTCCTACGCCGACCGCTAACGCTGGGCAGGTAATCATCAGCGAGTTTCGCCTGCGTGGTCCCGGCAATAACAGCGTCGCGACGGCGTTAAGTCAGAAACCCTTGCTAGCCAAAGCGTCATCGATTGTTTCGGAATCAACATCGGCAGCCAATGATGAGTTCGTTGAGATCTACAACGCGACTGATTCGGACATCACAGTTTCAACTACTGACGAATCAGCGGGCTGGGCGCTGGCGGCTTCGGATGGAGTAGCGCGTTTCGTCGTGCCCAACGGCACAGTCATCCCCGCACGCGGTCATTTTCTCGGTGTTAACTCAGCGGGCTACTCGTTGTCTGCGTCGGCGGCGGGTGACATCGAATACACCACCGACATTCCCGATAACGCAGGTATAGCCCTGTTCCGCACGGCGAACGCGGCCGACTTTACGCTCGACAATCGGCTCGATGCGGTCGGCCCGACTTCAGAGGCGAATGCTCTATACCGGGAAGGCGTGGGCTATCGGGCATTCAGCGCAGCAGACCTCGCCCTGAATCTCGAGCATAGTTTCTATCGTTCATTGTGCTCATTTCAATCGGGCGTTGGGTGCGCCACGCCCGGCAATCCGAGGGACACCGACGAGAATGCCGTGGACTTTCTGTTTGTTGACACGAACGGTGCTTTGACGACAGCCGGCCAACGCCTGGGAGCGCCGGGCCCGGAGAATCTCGCTTCCCCCATTCGTCGTGACGCCGCGATGCCTTTGATACTGCTCGATGCTTCAGTAGCAGCGGCCGCGCCACCAAATCGGTTTCGCGTCTCCACCAGTGATCCCGCTAACGCCTCAACTTTCGGCACCCTGTCACTGCCGCGGCGCATAACCAACAACACCGGAGCGCCAGTAACCCGATTGCAGTTTCGGATCGTAGAGCTGACCACGTCGCCCGCGTCAAACGGCATGGCCGACTTGCGGGCGAGATCGAGTGGCGCGTCGTTCAACATTTCGGGAATAAATGATGCAAACACCTGCGCGGCGACGGGAACACCAATTACGACGCCATGCATGGTGACGGTGCAACCGACAACGCTCGTGCAACCGCCAAATCAACCAGGAAATGTTGGAGGCGGCCAGAATGCAATCCTGGGGGTTGGAACCATCACGATGACCGAGCCATTGCCTGACGGGAAATCGATCAACGTGCAGTTTCTGCTGGGCGTTCAGCGGACCGGGTTGTTCCGCTTCCTAATCATCATTGAAGCGCTGCCGTGAAGGCAGTAGCCCTGACAGTAATTTGAGAGCTCATGCATTTCGGGCAAGAGCGCAATACAGATAAGGAGAAAGAAAAATGGGTATGCACACAATTTTCAATCTGACACAAAGACTGCGAGTAGCAGGTGCAGTTTTAATGGTTTCGTCGCTCGGTCTCTTTTGTCCGGGCAATGTTTCAAACGTGCACGCGCAGTCACCGACCAAGGCGATGCCGACGTCTCCCTCCGGCGGGCCAAAGGAAGGGATCAAAGTCCATGGTAACTGGACTATCTATATTCGCAACGCGGACGGCACGCTTGTTAGTCATCATGAATTTAAGAATGCTTTGACAATAAGTGGGGGCGCATTGCTGGGAAGGTTTCTACAGCGTACTCATAAGCCGGGCGAGTGGGTGATCTCGCTAGCTTCAGAGGTCGCGCATCTTAATCCGTGTGAAGTCAACATCGCGGGACCAATGCCCTGTGGTATCTATGAGTCCACGACTCAACTGTCAACGTCGGAAGCGTCGGGGCAGTTTAACACTCTGACGATATCGTCAGAAGGAGGGCCGAATACCAACAGAACCGTCTTGGCCGGCTCGGCTAAAGCCCGAAAGAATGGAGTAATTGATAATGTAGCTACGCTACTTATTAACAGCTGTCCAGTGGATTCCCAGGGTGTCTGTAACGGCAGTGGTGCTGGAAACGAGTTATTCACCCGAACCACCCTAGCTACGCCAATCAACGTCGTGGCCGGACAGATTATTCAGGTCAAGATGGTAATAAGCTTTTCGTAAGGTGCGCTGGATCGGGCAATGGAGTGCCGCGTGTGCGACGAACAAGAGGGACGAAGGCGACAGGTGACAGGGCTTCGTTGGTTGAAGCGGCGGCTGAAGAAGATCGGCCTTCCTCCTCTTAGCAGCTAGAGGATGGCCGCCGAGATCGCGCGCCCGGTGTAAACCTGGGCCAAATGACGACGATAATCATCCGAGGCGAACAGGTCGCCGTTAACATCGATACCCTCCGTGGCACGCACTGCGGCGCTCGAGATTGTTTGCCGGTCCAGTTTGGCGCCGATCAAGTTCTCTTCCACAGCGGAAGCGCGATAGGCCTTCGCCGAAACGCCGGTGATGCCGATACTCGCCGACTTACATTCGCTGTCGCCGTTGAATGAAAGATTCGCCGCCACGCCGACGACTGCGAAACCCGACGCGGGATGCGGCATCTTTACGTAGGCATGTCCCGTCCGGCCGTTCGTTTTCTTGATGCGGATCTCGCGCAGAATTTCACCGGGTTCGAGTGCCGTCGTCAGCATGTCAACAAAAAAGTCGCCCGCCTTGATCGTTCGTTCGCCGTTCTTGCTCGTCGCAACTACCTCAGCGTTGAGCGCAATGATTGCCGCCGGCCAATCACCAGCCGGATCAGCGTGCGCGACACTTCCGCCAATGGTGCCCTTGTTTCTCACTTGCATATCGCCAATGTGTGAAGCGCAATCCGGCAGCAGCGGACAAATGCCCTTCAGCAGGTCTGACGATTCGATTTGATAATGCGTCGTCATCGCGCCGATACAAATCTGTCCGTCTTCTTCA
>DASUTF010000344.1:0-18533 GCA_036374695.1 Pyrinomonadaceae bacterium | reverse complement strand
CCGAAGAACTAGTGGACGACATCAAGCAGTTCGCAAAGACGCGTCTCGCGCTTTACAAGTATCCCCGCTGGGTCGAATTCGTCCCCTCGCTGCCGAAGAATGATCGGGGCAAGATTGATCGGAAGCTGCTGAAGACGCAGTGATGAGTTATGAGTGGTGAGTCATGAGTAACATTGTCGATCCCTTACTCATCACGCATTACTCATCACTCATCACTTATCGTAGTTTTCCTTCCAAATGATAGTCGCGCAGCCGCCGATACAGAGTTGAAGGTGATATGCCGAGCAAAGCGGCCGTTTTGCCTCGATGCCAGCCTGTCTGCTCCAGAGCATTAATGATTTGCTGCTTCTCGACGTCGCGCAAAGCCGTCGGCGTTGAAAGGTCACTCCCATTGGCTGAGCGCGAGGCTGGTGGGGCAGCATACGACGCCACACCCATCGTGCGGCCGGCGACTTCCGGCGGCAATTCGCTCACGGTTATGCGGCCATCGTTAGCGAGCAACACGGCGCGCTCCAAACAATTTCGCAACTGGCGAACGTTGCCCGGCCAACCATAGTCGCGGAGCTTTTCCACGACTTCCGGTTCGACTATAGGCGCGTTCGCCCCGGCAAGCTGTTTCAAAATATGCTCCGTCAGGGGCGGAATGTCTTCCGTACGCTCACGCAACGGCGCCAGGTGAATCTGAAAACTGTTGATGCGATAGAGCAGGTCGGCGCGGAACGTCCCATCGTTTACAACCGAATCCAGGTTGCGGTTTGTCGCCGCCACGATGCGCACGTTGACTTCGACTTTGCGTACGCCGCCGACCCGGAAGAACGTGCGCGTCTCAATTGCGCGGAGAAGCTTTGCCTGCAAATTCGCCGGCAGCTCAGTCACTTCATCCAGGAACAGAGTGCCACCGTCCGCCAGTTCAATCAGTCCGAGCTTGCGAGCTTTCGCGCCCGAAAAGGCGCCCGCTTCGTAGCCGAACAATTCAGATTCCAGCAGCGTCTCTTGAAACGCCGCACAGTTTAAATCGATGAATGCTCCATGCGCCCGGTTCGACAGGCGGTGAATCGCCTGCGCGATTAATTCCTTGCCCGTGCCGGACTCGCCGGTAATCAGCACCGATGCATCAGACGGCGCAACCCGTTCAACCAGGCGAATCGCCTCAGCAATCGCTTTCGATTCGCCAATGATTTCGGGAATCGCAGTCTTGCGCTCAATTTGCGCCCGCAGCCTTTGGTTATCGACCCGCAGGTTCCGCTTCTCAGCCGCCTGGCGCACGCGCACATCGAGTTCGCTGATGCTGTAAGGCTTGGTCAGGTAATCATACGCGCCCGTTCTCATCGCCTCGACCGCGGTTTCGATCGTGCCCTGGCCCGTTAGCATGATGACCTCGGGCGGGTTGGGCCGTTCGTGAACGCGGCGCAGCAATTCCATGCCGTCCATGCGCGGCATGTTGATGTCGCACAGCAGCACATCGACATTGCTCTCTTCGAGCTTTCGCAAGGCCGCTTCGCCGTCGGGCGCAACGTGCACGCGATACCCGAGCCGTTGCAGTTCTTTCTGCAACACCAGACGCAGGTTTGCCTCGTCTTCGGCTATCAGTAATCTCGCGTTGCGTTGTTCGTCCACTGCTTTCGACTCCCGCACTGAATCGACGGCTGGCGCCGTTAGTCCGACGTGCTCGCTTTGGGTAGCGAGATGGTGAAAGTAGTTCCAACCCCCACGGTTGACCTTACGTCGAGGCGGCCACCGTGCTCAGATACAATACCATAACAGACCGCCAGCCCGAGGCCGGTGCCGCGGCCTACGTCCTTGGTAGTGAAGAAGGGATCAAAAATTTTCGCGAGGTTCTCTGGAAAAATGCCAACGCCAGTATCGGTGATTTCAATATTCACGTTCGGTCCCGAAGGAGCAACGCGTAGAGTGAGCCTGCCACCCTCCGGCATTGCATCAATCGCGTTGGTCGCGAGCGCGACAACGGCTTGTTGCAACTGACCTTCGTCACCCAGAATCATGGGAAGGTTTTTCATAGTTTCGATTTCGATCTGGATGTTGTCGCCACGCTGTTGATGTGTGACGAGCCGCGCCGTCATCTTGATCGTTTCGGCAAGATTCACGGGCACGCGATTGCCGGCGCGCAACCGACTGAAGTCGAGCAAACCATGCGTGATCTGTTTGCAGCGAAAAGCTTCATCGCGAATCAAGCCGAGATATTCTTTCAGGTCTTCAATCTCAGAGGATTCAGCGAATGCGCCATCCGCGATTCGCTTTTCGAGCGACTCAGCGCACGCGGCGATCGTCGCCAGCGGATTGTTGATTTCGTGGACAACGCCGGCGGCCAGGCGACCAACCGCGGCGAGCTTTTCAGCGCGCGCGACGGCGCGTTCAGATTTCACTCGAGAGGTAATGTTCTCGCCGACCGTGATGACGTGGGACACCTCGCCGGTTTCGTCGGCGTGCATTGGTATTTTGCTGATGAGCCAGTGGTTAGAGTCACCGGATTGGGTAATCGTTTCCTGCTCGACGCGATGAATTTCACCAGTCGCGAACACTTTGCTGAACTCGCGTTCGAGCAATTCCCTGCTCTGTTTTGTCAGCACGTCGAAGATGTCTTTGCCAAGTACTTGTCCGCGCGGCACGCCCAGTTCGCCCAATTCGCGATTGCGGTTCCAGGCCACAATGCGCTTGTCACGATCGATGGCGTAAAGCGAAAGCGGAAGGCTATCGATAATGGCTTCGGTGAAGCGTTGCTGCACTTCCGCCTCGACGGCGCGGCGATCGACTTCTTCCGCAAGCGTCGCGGCCGATTCGCGCGCGTGCAGATACAACAGCGAAATGTGCGCGGCGAGGGCAGCCTGCTGTGCGGCGGCATCGATAAGGCCACAGTCAGTGTTTGAAAAGGCTTTCGGACTGTCGAACGCGACGATTAGAGCCCCGAGGACCTCTCCGCCAAACAGGATCGGGCTGATGTACTCCGTCGTCCGCCGATCGTCGTGCAAAAGGAATTCTCTTTCATTCGTCAGCAGCGACGGAGTGGCGGCGCGCTTCGATTCCAACCAGCCTGCAAAGCGTTCTCGATTCACCAGTGCCGCACCTTCGGCCTTGCCTTCGCGGTCGAAGGCGCAGATGGCGAACCCGTATCCGTTGTTCTTCACGACGCAGGCACACAACGCGGCGTTGATGCCTTCGTACGTCGCGCCCGCAACTCGGCGCGCAACCTGATCGGGTTCGAGAGTTTGCAGTAAACCGCGCCCCAGGTCGGCGAGGAAACGCAATTCATGATTCGCATCCGTCAGTTGCGACTCGCGTTGCGCGCCACTCAAATGCGAATTGACCCGGGAGATCAGTTCGCCGGGTGTGGAAGGCTTGACGATGTAGTCGTCGGCGCCGGCGCTGAAAGCTTCAACCTTGCGCTGCTCGTTGTCGGTCGCCGAAAACACCAGCACCGGCAATTGCCGCAGCGAAGGTTGCGCGCGCAGCAAACGACAGAGAGCCAGACCGTCAACTTCCGGCAGCTCGACATCGAGCATCACCAGGTCGCACTGCTCTTTCTTCAAAAATCGCAGAGCCGCCGGCGCGTCGCCGACCGCGACAGTACGATGACCGGCGCTCTCAAAAATGCTGCGCAGGCCCTCGCGCGCCGACGAATCATCGTCGATCAAGAGCAGGGTCGCAGGATATGTCTCGGACGCAGGAGAAAAAGCCATTAAGGTCTGAAGCGAGGATCGAACAGTTTGGTGTAACACGCGAATTCCATGGGAAGGACGGGGCAGGCCGGAAACAATTGGCCGGATAATCGGATGAGCGCGTTTGTGGTGGACTGCGCCCGGAGCGGACAAACGTGCCCGCAGCCTGTTTCCAGATTGGGAGATCGAGGCGGGAGTTGTCAAGAATATTAATTAATTAAAGCGGTTACGAGATTCTCGGTGTCGGCGTCCCCCGACGCCGCGACGGACGTGTTAACCGGGATTTCCGGTGAGGTTAGCAGTGGCAGTGCGCCGGTCTTGTGTGCCGATTTTGCGCGATACATGGCCTGATCGGCCGCAATTAGGAGATGATCCAGGCTCTCGCCGTCAACGCCGAAACTCGACGCGCCAATTGAGATGCCGACCCGCGCCCGAGTTTGCGAGCCCGAGCCGACGCCGAGCGAGAATGAACTGACGACCGTTTCGATACGGCCCCTCAGTTCGTCCACCTGCTGCACCGTCAAGTCTGGCAGCAGGGCAACAAACTCGTCGCCTGCGTAGCGAGCGAGAAAGTCGTATTCGCGGAGCTGGTTCTGAATCAGACTGGCCACTTCGCGCAGCATTCGGTCGCCGATCTTGTGACCAAAGCTGTCGTTAACGATCTTAAAGTCGTCAAGGTCCAGCATGATGACCTGAAACGGACGGTTGTTACGACGCGCGCGCGAGACCTCCTGGTCGAATCGCACGTGCAGGGCACGCGCATTCGGCAGCCCGGTCAACGAATCGGTGAGTGCGTTTGATTCTGCTTGCGCGTGATGCATGGCGTTGGCCAGCGCGTCTGACGCCAAACGCGTGACGGTCTCGAGCAAACGAATCTGATTGTCGGTGTATTCACGAAGCGACGTCGAATACAACGACAACGCGCCGAGCAGGACATCACCCTTGAACAGCGGCAGCGATGCCATCGAACGGTAACGCCCGTCTAGCTTGACGCTTATTCGATCGAATTCGAGACTTGGGTGAAGTCGATTCACTGATCGCCGATTCGCCATCGCAAAACCGGTGACGCCTTCGCCCGGAGCGACACACCGATTGCGCAGAGCTTCGGCGTCCCGGCCGACAGCGAGCGCGGCCGACGCGTAACCTTTAATTTCGTCGTACAGGTAAACCACGCACGTATCGAAGGTCACAAGGTGCCCCACCTTCTCGACCAGCACTGACAGAGTGCTATCCATCTCCAGCGACGAACTGAACTTGCGCGCGATTTCGTAAAGCGCGTACACCTCTCGATGTGCGTTGCGGATTTCATCGTACGCCGCGAAGGAAGTGTTCTCACGTGCAGTTGTAACTTCGTCTTCCGCCGGGGCAATTGGCAGCGGGGGATTGCTTGAATGAATTTCAGCGTCGAGGCCGCGACTGGAAATCTCAGCCTCAAACCGCGGCAATTCGCCGATGAATAACTCAACGATCTTCGGATCGAAATGTGTGCCGGCGCCTTTGCGCAGCAGGTTGATCGCATCTTCACGCGACATACTTGGACGGAACGGCCGGTCCTCGCGCACCGAATCAAAGCTATCAACCACCGACATGATGCGCGCGGTGATCGGAATCTCTTCCCCTTTTAAGCCATCGGGATACCCGCAGCCGTCCCAACGCTCGTGATGGTGCTTTACGATGGGGATTACCGGGTACGGAAAATTGACGCGGCTGAGGATTTCGGCGCCGACTACTGTGTGAATCTTTGTTTTCTCGAACTCGGCAGGCGTGAGCGCGCCCGGCTTGTTCAGGATGTGATCGGGTACCGCAAGTTTGCCAATGTCATGCAGCAACGCCCCGGCTCGTAAGGCTGCAAGTTCCTTCTCGGACAGGCCGAGCAACCGGCCCAGGCCATCGATGTAGATTTCAACGCGTCGCACGTGACAATGCGAAGTCTGATCCTTCGCGTCAATCGCGGTGGCCAGGGCCTCGGCTGTCGCCAAATGCAGACGGCTCATCTCCTCAGCTTCGCGTGTCTTTGCGTTGAGGCGCTCGAAATACAGTTTGTAAGTCCAGAAGGTGACGGCGAGCACCGGCACACTCAGCACGGCGTATTTGATGCCACCCTGGAGAACCCAGACGAACACCGAAATACCGGTGACGGCGATGACGTACCAATAGGGCCGCGCCGCGCCGTTGTAATCAGACATGTCAATCAGTTTCATGTTGCTGCTCAGTCGGGTCAGAATCCCGATTCGTCGGGATTAGCGAGCTCTCAAACACTCAACATCAGGTATAGCTTAAATCCTCCCTGCGATTCCTAAACAAGTCCGCGCCGAAACCTTCAACCGGGAGCAACCTCGGCATTTGCGGTTTCGGCGCGGGACTGGGCAAGCCGGCGATGCTGGTACGCATGCGCCGTCTGGGGTGCATTAACAGAGCAAACGAGTCGCGCGCTTCGGGTCATAATTTTCGCGGCTAGCGGGCCCAGTGCGGTGGGCCCAACAGCGGTTAAGCTTTCCTAGCCGCGCCTTCACGATTACAACGCGCGTGCCGCAAGCATTTTTTGTCAAACCCGGCCTATTTCGGCGGAATTGTGATGACACTGAGATAGGTCATCGAGCAGATGCGGTCACGTTTCTCATTCTGACAAGTCAGACTGACGGCACGCGCGTTGACAACTGCATTTGGCCAGTGCACCTTTCATCATCTTCCAGAAATCGGATGAAGCTTCGAAAAAGAGTTCAACCAACCGTCGAGACGACACCGTCAGTCGGCTATGTAGAGCTGCTTCGGAAGAACCGGCAGTTCCGCATGCTTTGGTTAGGCCAGGTGGTCAGCCAGATGGGCGATTGGTTCGACACGATTGCCGTTTACACGCTGGCGCTGCAACTGACGGGTTCCAGTCGATCAGTCGCGCTGATCATGGTCGCGCGTTTCCTGCCGAGCGTCGTCATGGGTCCCCTCTCGGGTGTCGTGGCCGACAGATTCAGCCGGCGGTCAATCATGATCGCGTCAGACATCATGCGGGCGCTGGTGGTGCTCGGATTTTTGTTCGTGCGCCGGCCGGATCAAATGTGGCTGGTGTACGTACTCACGGTTTTGCAACTGGCGTTCTCAGCATTCTTCGAACCGGCCAAGACGGCGGCGATTCCCTCGATCGTTTCTGATCGCGAGTTACTTCCGGCAAATGCGATCGCGTCGGTGACGTGGTCAATCATGTTGACCACCGGCGCAGCCATCGGCGGCGTCGTAACCGGATTGTTCGGGACGAATGCGGCGTTCGTGCTGGATTCGCTAACGTTCCTGGCTTCGGCGGTATTGATCAGTCGTGTGCGTTTTCCGAAGCGCCCGGCGCGTGCGAAGTCGAAACTGACAGTCGCAAAAGCCCTCGGCATCACGGACACACTTGAAGGCGCACGCTATGTGAAGCAGCGGCCGCGCGTGTTCGCCTACCTGATGGTCAAAACCGGTTGGGGAGTCGGCGGTGGCATCATGACTTTGCTTGCGGTTTTCGGCGAACGGATTTTTCCCGTCGGCGGCAAGACCGCGACAGGCATCGGCGTGTTGTTTACGGCGCGCGGAATCGGCACCGCGATCGGACCGATCGTCGCGCGTCGTTGGGTAGGCGAAACACGCAACCAGATGCAGAATTCAATTGGCATCGCGTTTTTGATCGGCGGAGTTTTTTACATCGCGTTCGGAACGTCGAGAAGCTTCTCTCTGGCATTGCTGTTCCTGCTCATCGCCCACGCCGGCGGCAGCATTCTCTGGGTATTCTCGACAGTGCTGCTGCAAAAAACGGTTGAGGATCAATTTCGGGGACGTGTGTTTGCGGCTGAACTGGCGCTGGTCACGTTGACGATGGCGGCGTCGAATTACGTTGTGGGCGAGCTGATGGATCGTTTTGGATTCTCGCCCCGCGTGGTGACGGCCGCGGTGGGTGCGTTTTTTCTGCTGCCGGGCTTAATGTGGTTCGTGACCCGGAAATGGTGGGACGTGACCGAAACGCGCGCGCCACCACGTGTCAGGACCCCGAACGGTAGCGAGGTGGATCAATCGATTAAACTTGAGTCATGATCCGGTCGCTACCGCACCCGGTTCTGACACGATTCACATGAAGATCAAAATCGGCGTCATGGGTTCGGCGGAAGAAATGCCGGACGTTGACCGAAAAGCAGAGGCGTTGGGCCGGGCAATTGCCGCGCGTGACGCAATTCTGCTGACCGGCGCAACGACCGGTCTGGTTTATGTAACCGGGAAAGCCGCGCGGGAGGCCGGCGCCACCCACGTCGGCATTTCGCCTGCGCACCATGCCGAGGAACACGTTCAGCGATACGCATTGCCGCTCGACGCTTGTGACGCGATCATCTACACCGGCTTCGGATTGAAAGGCCGAAACGTCGTGCTGGTGCGGTCGTGCGATCTCGTGATATTCATTTCCGGCTCGATTGGATCGCTCAACGAATTCACGATTGGCTACGACGAAGGAAAAGTAATCGGGTGTCTGACGGGAACGGGCGGAGTCGCTGATGAGATCAAACGCCTGACAGCGATCTTTCCGAAGCAAACCAAATCGCGAATTCTGTACGATGACGATCCGGTGCGGTTAATCGACAAGTGCCTGGGCGCGATGAATGCGGGGCATTAGCCCGCGCGTAAGCAAGGGCTCATTCGCGAGCCCTCCTTCACGGTCGGGCTAGTGCCCCGGCTGTTCTGACCGAGGTTCGTTCATGGACTTAGGAATAAAAGATCGCGTTGCATTGGTTGCTGCCGCCAGTCGCGGCATTGGCTACGCGGCCGCGCTTGAGCTGGCACGCGAAGGTGCGCGCGTGTTTCTCTGCTCGCGCGATGAACAGCGCGCTTCGGAAGCCGCCGCAGCCATTCACAAAGAGACCGGCGCGAACATTGCCGGCATTGCTGCCGACGTTACCGACGGCCACGACACCGAAAGGTTTGTCGCGCTCGCTCTGGAACGCGCCGGTCGCGTGGACATTTGCGTGACAAACGCCGGCGGTCCGCCGGCGACAGTTTTCGACGATACGGACATCGAGATGTTTCGCCAGGCGTTCGAGTTAAATGCTCTGTCTGCGATTCGACTGGCGAAGCTGGTTCTGCCCGGCATGCGCGAGCGCACTTGGGGCCGCATCATCAATGTCACGTCGATCTCAGTCAAACAGCCGGTGGAAGGCCTGTTGCTTTCGAACACCGTGCGCGCCGGATTGACCGGCTGGGCCAAGACGGTATCCAATGAGGTCGCCGCCGAGGGCGTGACGGTGAATAACGTCGCGCCGGGTTATACTTTGACGGAAAGACAGGATCAGTTGGCTGAGGCGCGCAGCAAGGCTTTGGGGAAGACGAAGCAGGAGATTATCGACATGTGGGCGGCGCAAACGCCGATGCGACGCATGGCGAGCGCGAAAGAAATTGCCGCGGCGATAGCGTTTCTTGCTTCAGAGCGCGCTTCTTACATTACGGGCGTAACACTGCAAGTTGATGGCGGGTGGACGCGAGGACTGTTTTAGAAGATGGCCGCCACAAAACTGCGAGCAGTATCGAATACAGGTTGAACTTTTAATTTCGAGGGTCTTGATTATGGCACGTGGATGGGAAAGCAAGTCGATCGAGGATCAGATTGGCGACGCCGAGGCCGCTAAGGAAGATCGCGCAAAACAGACCCTCTCTCAGCAGGGGCGCGTACTCGAGAACCAGCGGCAGCATTTGCAGCTCTCGCGGACGCAGATTATGGGTCGCCTGAAAGCGGCCACGAATCCGCGTTACCGCACACAACTCGAGGCGGCACTTCAGGATTTAGAAAAGAAACTGAGTGACCTGGACACGAAGGAATAAGTTTGGGTTCAGTCTAAGGTCGTAGCGCGGATCTTCTTTTCCTGCTCGGCGCGAAACTCGCGCAACTTTTGCTTCAGTTCAGGACGGCTGTTGGCGAGAATTGCGATCGCCAGCAGAGCGGCGTTTGTGGCGCCCGCTTTTCCAATTGCTAAAGTCCCTACCGGAATTCCGCCCGGCATCTGCACCGTCGAAAGCAAAGAATCAAGTCCATTGAGCGCGCTGGTCATCGGCACCCCGAGCACGGGCAGAGTTGTGTGCGCCGCCATGACGCCGGCGAGGTGAGCGGCGCCGCCGGCGGCGCCTACCATTACCTCGACGCCCCGCGACTCTGCTTTGCTCACAAAGTCCGAGACCATTTTTGGTGTTCGGTGCGCCGACATCACATGGCACTCATGCGGCACGCCAAAATCCTTCAGCGTCTGAGAAGTAGCGCGCATCACGTCCCAGTCAGACTTGCTGCCCATGAGGACCGCGACAAGTGAAGACGCGGTCCGCACGCCTCCGGCGTGCTTTGGGCTCCGTTTCGATTTGGTGGTTCCAGCCATAAGCTCTACTTGTTTACGGCACGCCAGAGGCGTGCGTACCTATTCCCCCTGATCCAGTGAATATCCCCGCTCGCCGTCAAAGTTGCACAGGTTCTCGGTCTTAATGAAATCAAATCCAGCGGCGTCGATGCTCGACAACAAACTGATGATTTGCTGATGCTTGATGGTGCCGCCTTTCTGGTTCACGAAGCGGCAACGCCAGTGATCAGAGCAGAACGTTTCCGACTTGCCGCCGGGCCAAACCTTCACGCCGCGATTGCTGATCATCGTCAGCTTGAGATCGTCCGGCGTCAGATCAGTTATCGCCTCGCCCAGGTCGTCCGGCGAGCCTTTCATCCAATCCAGGAACACATCAACGCCCACCAACTCCTTCTTGGTGTCCGAGCGTTCTTTGAAGATCGTCTCTTCGGCAAACACTCCCTCGCCGATATCCTGGTTATAGGTGACGGCTTTCAGCGTGTGCGGTTTCTTGCCGAGCCGCTCGACTACGGCCTGGCCAAATTCTTTAGTGCCGACTTTTTGCTTGCTTACTTTCTCGTCGTAAATGTCATACGTGTGGACGCCGTCTTCGATGGTGCGCAGCCACGCGTTGTGAACACGCTCGGCAATCGCGGACTGGCCGATGTGGACGAGCATCATGATGGCGCCCAGCAACAGCCCGGAAGGGTTGGCGAGATTCTGACCCGCGCGGCGCGGCGCCGAGCCGTGGATCGCTTCGAACATCGCGATGTTCTCGCCGATGTTTGCTGATCCCGCCAGCCCAACCGAACCGGCGATCTGCGCCGCCACATCCGACAAAACATCACCGTACAGATTCGGCATCACGAGGACATCGAAAACTGTGGGCGTATCCGCGAGCTTGGCCGCGCCAATGTCAACGATCCAATGTTCGTTCTCAATGTCCGGATACTCCGCGGCGATCTCGTTGAAAACTTTATGAAACAGGCCGTCGGTCAGCTTCATGATGTTGTCTTTGGTGAAGCAGGTGACTTTTTTACGGTTGTGACGGCGGGCGTACTCGAACGCGTACCGAACAATCTTTTCCGAACCGGGCCGCGAAATCAATTTCAGGCATTGCACGACTTGATCCGTCTGACGATGCTCGATGCCCGCATAAAGGTCTTCTTCGTTTTCACGAACGATCACGACGTCCATGCCGGGGTGCTTCGTTTCAATGAACGGAGAGTACGAAACGCACGGGCGAACATTCGCGTAGAGACCCAGTGTCTTGCGCACGGTCACGTTAAGACTCTTGAAGCCGCCACCCTGCGGCGTCGTGATCGGCGCTTTGAGAAACACTTTGTTGCTGCGCAGCGAATCCCAGGAACTTGGCTCGATGCCGGAACTGTTACCCGCAAGATAAACCTTCTCGCCGATTTCAATTCTGTGGATGTCGAGTTTTGCGCCTGCTTCTTTCAGAATGAACAGGGTCGCTTCCATGATTTCCGGCCCGATGCCGTCACCATGCGCGACTGTGATTGGAACTGTGGGCATGAAGATTGCCTTTCTTTGGCGAAATGGAAGTTGACGAATATACGCCTAAAGGTAAAGACGGGCAAAGCGGCGAAGGGGGGATTGCTTCATTGGTTCATTGGTTCATCGGTCACTGGTTCGGTTTGAATGGATCAATGATTCAATGGAGGAATGTTTCAAGAACCAATTTCCCGTCTGGGTGATCTGCGCAATCTGTGGATGACTCCTGGCGGTGTAAGATAAGACAAACATGAATCCTCAGGCTTTCGGAATTCTTGAGTTCGATCAGTTGCGCCAACTCGTAAGGCGGCACGCGCAAACCGACCTGGGTCGCGCGCGGGTTGCGGCCCTCGAGCCGTTCGACGATCTCGAGCCGCTGCAGCATGCGCTGACCGCAGTTGGTGAAGCGATCCAGTTGCGCGCCCGCGGTGCGCGGTTTTCGTTTGAAGGCATCGTAGATCCGAGCGAAGCAATCGCTCGGCTGAAGATCGAAGGAACCGCTCTCGACCCCCTGGCAATGCTCGATCTGGTGCGGCTGTGCGACTCAGCTCTGGATGCCCGAAACGCGATCCTGGCGGAACGCGAAGACTCTCCAACTCTGTTTGAGGCAGTCGCGGCGTTATCACCCGACCTGAAGAAGCTCGCCACCGCAATTACGAAGAAGATCCTGCCGAACGGCGAACTCGATGACCGGGCGAGTCCGGAGTTGGCCCGCATTCGTCACGACGTCGGGCGGCTTCGCTCATCGATCACGCGCTCGCTGGAAAATCTGATGCGCCGCTCGGCCGAGGCGATTCAGGAAGAACTCGTCACCGTGCGCAACGACCGGTTCGTCATCCCCGTGCGGGCGGATCATCGTGGCCGGGTCAATGGCGTCGCGCACGGTTCTTCTTCATCAGGGCAAACGATATTTATTGAGCCGATGCAGACCATCGAAGCAAACAATGAATTGCAGACTCTCCGTGAAGCCGAACAACGTGAGATCGCTGCGATCCTGTTTCGTCTTTCCGAAGACTTGCGGGCGCAGTTGCCGGCGATTGAAGCGGCTGCTTTAGCCGTCGCGGTGCTTGATCTGATCAACGCAAAGACCGCGTTCGGCGAACGCTTCGATTGCGTGGTGCCCATAGTGGCACAGACTTCAGTCTGTGATGATCGGCGGGAACCCCAGACTGAAGTCTGTGCCACCCTCGAACTCACCGACGCGCGCCATCCGCTGCTCGAAGAGAACCTCCGCGCATCCGGCGGTCAGGTCGTCCCCGTTTCATTCACACTGGATGGCGAGCAAACAACGATGGTGATCTCAGGCGCGAACGCCGGCGGGAAAACAGTCGTGCTGAAAACCGCAGGACTGCTTTCGCTGATGGCTCTTTCCGGCCTGCCGGTTCCGGCCCGGTCAGCGCGGGTTCCCTTCTATCGATCCGTGCTGGCCGACATTGGCGACCATCAGTCGCTCGCGGCAAACCTTTCGACGTTCACTTCACACGTCGCAAACATTGCAACGATGATCGCAATCTGCGCTGGGAGCGCGAATCCCTCATCCGCATCTTCTTCATCTGGGAGCGCGGGCATCCTGCCCTCATCCGCTCCTTCGCTAGTTCTTCTCGATGAAGTCGGCACTGGAACCGATCCGGAAGAAGGTTCAGCGTTGGGCGTTGCCGTGGTCGATCATTTTAAGCAGCGCGGCGCGCACGTGCTGGCCACTACGCATTACTCGGGATTGAAAATGTATGCGGCGAACGAACCCGGCGTCCTGAACGCCAGTGTCGAGTTTGACGAACGGACCTTGCGGCCGACTTATCGTTTACTTGTCGGAGTCGCCGGCTCCTCTTCAGGTTTGGACATCGCGCAGCGGTTTGGAATCCCCGCGGACATTATTGCCGGCGCAAATGAACACGTCAGACAATCGTCGCGGGCCGCCACTGAATACCTGCGGCGTATTAAACGTGAGGCCGAGGAAGCCGAAGCCCTGCGGCGCGCCCTGGAAGAAGAACGCGCGGCGGTCGCTGAGAAATTCGCGACCCTCGATCTCGACTCTCAGAGGCGCGAGCGTGAACGGCAGACTGAGTTTGAAAAACAGTCGGCCGCCGTCTTTGCCGAATTCGAAAAGCTTTCCCGCGAACTTCTGGCGAACATTCAGGAGCGCGCCGATCGCGTAAAAGTCGAGCGCGAAACGCTGAAGCGAGCCGCCGAGCTGAAACGCGAAGCACAACGCGCAGCCAGGGTCATGTCTGAGGATGCGCGCCAACAGACGCGCGCCCAACTTAGACAATCTCGCAACCAGGAAAGCGGCTTGCCCCCGCAGCTTCGCGGCGTGAGGGTGGTCCGCGACGGAAATGTTGTTACTGATGCGTCGCGAACGGATGAGTCGCGCGAGCCGTCGAAGGAAAGCGGGCAGGATGCCCGCGCTCGCAGGCGCGCTCCGAGCGCCGGCCTGACCCGCGCGGTTGAGGTTGGCGACCGCGTTCGGCTCCTTTCATTCGGTTCGACGGGCATTGTCGATCAAATCAAAGACGATGAAGCAGAAGTCCGGGTCGGCTCGATGCGCATGCGCGAACAGCTTTCGAATCTCGAACTGATAGCCGAAGCCGGTTACAAGCGGGATGAAGTCAGTACCTCCCGCGGTAGCGGGAGGGTCAAAGGGTCACTTGAGGATCTAAAGAAGCAGGCGACCGCAACCGAACTGCACTTGTATGGAAAAGACTCCAACTCCAAGTCCCAGCCCAATGAACTCAATCTCATTGGTAAGACAACCGACGAAGCCGTCGATCTCGCGGACAAGTTTCTTGACGAAGCTTTCCTGGGCGGCCTCAGCGAAGTGCGCTTAATTCACGGCCACGGCACCGGCGCGCTGCGAAGGGCGGTCGCTGAATTTCTGCGCGACCATCCGCACGTCGCGCGGTTCACCTCAGCGCCGCCGGACAAGGGTGGCTCCGGGGCAACCGTCGTCGAACTCAATTTATGAACCCCACAGAAGTCTCAAAATCCGAGGCAGGGCGGTTAGGCGCTCCAATCAAATCAAACCCGGGTCAACGGCCATTCAAACTTCTTCTGGTTGAAGGCACAAGCCTGAAGCGCCTGCTCTTTTCAATCATCGTCGGACTTGTGCTTTCATACGGCGGTCTGCTTTTGTACGGAACAATGTTCGCCGAACGAATGATCTTTCTCCCTCCGGTTACCGGGTACCGCGATACGAGCTCGACTTTGAAACTAAAGTCCCGTGACGGCGTTGAAATTTCCGCCGTTTACCTGTCCAGTCCGCAGGCCGAATACACAATCCTTTTCAGTCACGGCAACGCTGAGGACCTGGGCACGCTGACGCCGGAACTCGAAGACCTGAGAGCGCTGGGCTTTTCAATCTTTGCCTATGACTATCACGGATACGGAACCAGCGGCGGCCAGGCGACCGAGCAGAATGCTTACGAAGACATCGACGCCGCGTACAATTACCTGACTCAAGTATTAAAGGTTCCGTCCGATCGGATTATTGCGCACGGTCGTTCGCTGGGTGGGGCGGTCGCAATTGACCTTGCATCCCGGAAACCTCTGGGCGGACTCATTGTCGAGAGTTCATTCGTTTCGGCGTTTCGCGTCGTGACCGGCTATCGCATCTTTCCCTTCGACAAGTTTCGTAACGTCGATAAGATCAAGCACGTCCGCTGTCCAGTGCTGATAGTTCACGGCCGCCAGGATGAAGTGATCCCTTTCTGGCACGGCGAGCGACTCTTCCAGTTGGCGAACCAGCCAAAGGTGAATTTTTGGGTCGATGGCGCCGGCCATAATGATCTGAGGGTTGTTGCAGGGCTCCAATACGTCCAAACGCTCCTGGCATTCCGCGACTCGTTGAACGACACGAGATAACTAAAACCTGCAGCTATAGTAGAATTACTGCACCACCTGAGGACGAACAGAAGTGAACCGATTTTGCCTGCTAATCATATTGATACTTACGGTTCCCTTCTCGGGAACTGGTCAGGAGGCCGGAGCTCAACTTGATCCATACGGACGCTGGGAAAACGGAGTCAGCGAGGCATGGTGGTTCGATGATTCATTGTCTAAGGCCGAAATCGAAATCGTAAAAGCGAAGTGGCAGGCAATTGAGAAGGAGTCGGCCACGTTGCACGATGGGTTCGCGGGAGACTACTTCGAAGGAGGCGAGACTCACGGCACTTATTTCCGATGGGCGCCAAAGAACGGATTTGTCAGGCTCGATGTCGACAAGTGTCAGGCGCGCGTGATGGGATTTAGTTACGGGGATACCGTTTCGGATCGCCCTTTTCTAACCCTCGTTTCCAAAGGCATCGCTTCGAGTAAGGGATCGCACGGTCATCACAAAGGTGCGACGAAGTTCGCACTCGTAACCTGGCGAACCATTCCGTACCTGATGTCTGAATCAGATATCAACGCATTCTGCGATTACATTGCCGGACTGGGAAAGTTTAATACAGGACTCCAGGGCAACTGGGACCTTTGGCCTTTTCCTTTTTTCACGGGCCGGGGCACGGAAACCGGTACCGCTGATGACCTTCCGATCGTTCCTGCCGGATATGAACACTTAATCAAACGTCCGATTGACGCATCAGTCGTGGCCGTTGGCGCGCGAACAGTGCGGAGGTTCCGAGTTGGCTATGATGATGCTCCTCATTACGAGTCTCGCCTCCACGTGACGGTTGATGCAGGCAGCAACAAAGGCGTCCGATCGGGCATGAAGCTGGTCGCGCTTGACTCTGATCAGGACGATGAGCTGTTGATCACCACGGTCGGCCGGACCCAGTCGTCAGGGATTCTGGTTCGCTTTGTCGAAGAAAATCCGCGGGTGCACTTCAGCCGATGGAAGGATTACGACCGATACAGCCCCGTCAGAGTCGGCTGGAGGTTCTCTACAAGTATTCACAAGCTTCTTGACCGCAAGAATTGAACTGGTTGCCGGGCCACTGTGCAGGACCGGACAATTCACAGCTTCCAATAGTGCGTTTTCCGCAAACATTCATCGATGACCTGCGGCGGCAGTCGGACATAGTCCGCATCGTGCAGGATTACGTGACGTTGAAAAAGGCCGGCGCGAATTGGGTGGCGCGGTGCCCTTTTCACAAAGAGACCAAGCCTTCATTTTCAGTCAATCCCGCGAAAGAAATTTTCTACTGCTTTGGCTGCCAGAAGGGCGGCTCTGTTTTCAACTTCGTGATGGAGATCGAGCGAGTCACATTTCCCGAAGCGATCAAAATCGTTGCAGAGAAATCCGGCGTGCCGCTGCCAAAGATGATTGACGACGGCCGGTTCGAAGCGCGCAAACGCGATTCGGATGAGGTCATCGAACTGAATCAGTGGGCACTGCAATGGTGGCAGGATCAGCTCCAGAGCAAAGCGGCGACCTCCGTGCGGCAGTATCTGAAGCAGCGCGGCCTGACCGAAGAAACGACGAAGACCTTCAAACTCGGATTTGCACCCGACAGTTGGGACGCCCTTTCAACCCATCTGCGCCAAAAAGGAGCGACGCAGGAGCAACTTGAACGCAGCGGGCTGGTCGTGAAAAAGGAGGAAGGCGGATCCTACGACCGTTTTCGCGGGCGACTGATGTTTCCGGTGTTCGACGCGCAGGGGAAGCCGATAGCTTTCGGGGGCCGGACGCTCGATCCCGAAGGCGAACCGAAGTATCTCAACTCGCCGGAAACTTCCGTTTACACCAAAGGCCGCCATCTCTTCGGCTTAAACCTGACCCGAGACGAAATCAGGCGAAATGGGTTCGCCATTCTGGTCGAGGGCTACCTCGATCTGATCATCCCTTACCAGTTTGGGGTCAAGAACTTAGCGGCCAGTCTCGGCACCGCGCTGACGCCGGAGCAAGTGAAACTGATTGGTCGCTTTGCGCGTAAGGTGGTGGTGAACTATGATGGTGATCGAGCGGGGGTGCAGGCAGCGAAGCGATCGATCGAAACTCTTCTGGCAGAAGACCTTGAGGTCAAGGTGTTGGTGCTCCCGGACAACGCCGATCCTGACGATTTCATCAGAAAATACGGCGTCACGGAGTATCAGCAGCGGCGAGGCAAAGCACAGCCCCATATACAATTCGTGATCGATCAAGCAGTACGGGATCGTAACCTCCACAACCCGGCGGACAAGGCTGCGGCCGTGGAGGAGACGCTCCCGTTTGTGCGCGCTGTGCGCAGCCGGATTCAGCGGCGCGAGTATTTTGACATTGCGATGGACGCGCTGCGCGTGCAAATGGATCAGCGGCGCGAGCTTTGGCAGAGAATACGCGGCGCCGCAAGTGGCGATGCTGGGAGCGTTCAGCAGGTAGTTGTTCGACAGCTGAAGCCGACGGTGGCGGAACAAAAGCTCCTGGAGCTGCTGCTGGCAAGTGAAGAGCTGCGAAAGATTGTCCTGACGCGGCTCGAGCCGGGGGATTACGATTCCATTGCGACGGCGCCTCTTTTCCGCGCGCTGGTAAAGCTGAACGAGGACGAAGAAGAAGTTAACTTTGATTCGTTGAGTGCGGAAACGGCAGACGATCCCTCGACGAGCGAGTTATTAGCGCGTTTGATGATCGCCGAGCCAATCCCCGACGCGTCGGGGTTCGATGAGGCATTGACGCAGGCTGACAGTTGTCTGAATGCGCTGCGGTTGATGAAGCTGGATCGAGAGATCGACGAACTTAGTTCGCAAGTCGCCGAAGCGGAACGCGCGGGTGAAGCCGAAAAGCGCGATAGTCTGGTAATGAAGAAACACGAACTATCAAAACAGCGCGGCAACTTTTTGCCGGCGGCGCAGGTCAGTAAAACGGTGCATTGAGTTAATCGAGCCGCGTGGTGCGGCCTGTTGTCAGTACCACCTGCGGTAGCGGGTGGGTTGAACGAGGAAATAAACAAACGTGGCTAGCGAAGAAAAAGATCGAGACGATGTGATGGATCGCCTGCTCCAGTTGGGCGGCGACAAGAAATTTCTGTCTTACGACGACTTGAATCGTGAGCTGCCGGAGAATGTTGTTTCGCCGGACGATATCGAAGACGTGCTGCAGAAG
>DASUTF010000343.1:0-2824 GCA_036374695.1 Pyrinomonadaceae bacterium | reverse complement strand
TCCTCCGCCTTTCCTTTCTCCACCAAGCATTGAACGCTGGTACCCGGGATCGAGTGCGCAATCGTTTCCAAATAAGCCCGGCTGCTTACCGTGATATCGGCCACAATCGTGTCGATGTATCGACCCTGTTCAGGGTTGGCTAAAAGCATGAGAGCATCGGGATCGATTACCTGAACGAGATTCACCGGGACCGCCAACTCTTTGGCCAGGAACCGAGCGTAGGGCAACACTTGCTCGGCCACTTTCGATCCATCCAGCGGTATCAGCATTCGTGTGTACATGACGATCTCCTCCGAAGTTTACAGTTCCGCGTGCATACCAAAAAAGCTTTCATGATTTAACAATTTACCCAACTTTAGAACCAAGATAGGCAATGCAGCCATTCAAAGTTGCGAGCTTGGGAAGATCGATGTCGGGAATATCGACCCCTAAAACATTATGCAGGCCGATCACAAAATTTAAGAAATCGACCGAGTCTAAGTCGATCTGATCGCGCAGATCTTTGGCCGGATCGATGAAATCGAAATCCACCTCCGGCGCGATGTTGCCCAATGCTTGCCGGACGATATTTTTGATCTCAGCCTCAGTCACTCTAGTGCCCCTCTCTACCGATCTCTTTCAATCCTGATCAGCATTGTTGGAACGTCGGTATTTCTCACAGCTTTTCCGGTTCTTGCAGCAAACGATCGATTGCAAGTAAGAAGCGCCCGCCGCGATGGCCGTCGCTGACCCGGTGGTCGGCAGCGAGCGTGGCATCGAGCGTTGGCCGCACCCCGAACATTCCATTGGCTGCAAAAGGCCGATCCGAAATCTTGCCGAAACCGACCAGCGCTACCTGGGGCGGATAGATCACGCCGAAAACAGTTTCGACTCCTTGTTCGCCGAGATTGGTAACCGTAATCGTACCGTCGGAAAGTTCCGAGCTGCGCAGGTGACCGATGCGCGCGCGGTTTACCAGGTCAAGCAAGCTCTCCATCAGCTCCTCTAGACTTTTCTTATCCACGTCGTGGATCGCCGGATTGACCAGGCCCCCTTGGCGCAAAGAAATCGCTATGCCAATGTGAATGCCGTCACCCGGCTTGAATGCCTCGTTGATCCAGAAGCCATTGAGTTCGGGGGTTGTGCGCAATGCCAGAGCCATGGCGCGAATGAGCAGCACGGAGTAGAGCAATCTTTTCGTCACGGATCGCTTGGCATTTTCTGCGGCGAGCCAATCTAAGGCTTTGCGCATATTAATGGTCGTCGCAAGGTAATAATGCGGGATCTCGCGCTTGGACCGCGTCATTGCGGTGGCAATCACCCGGCGCATCGCTGTAAGATCCAAGCCCTTGCTCGCTACAGGCGCAGTTGCCGGCGTAATGGTCTTCGCGCTTTCTGCTGCTCGTTCAACGTCCGCAATGGTAATCGAACCCTCCCCACCCGTGCCGGTTATAGTGGATAGATCCAAGCCGAGTTCCTGCGCTCGTTTACGCGCCAGCGGCGAAACGCGCAGACGAAGAGATTCTTCCGCTACAGGCGCCGCGACTTGCGCGGGCACGATCTCGTCTTTGGGCGGCGCCGCCGTCGTCGGCAGAGCAACCGCCGCCTTTGCTGCCGGTTGTCTCTCCACCTTCTTGCCATCACCGCTCAGTGTCGCCAGGGTCGTGCCCACTGGGACTTTCCGCCCTGGCTGAACGACGAGAGATTCAATGACACCGCTTTCGAAGATTTCGACCTCGATCACGCCTTTTTCAGTTTCCACCAATGCCACCACGTCGCCGCGTGTGACGGCGTCGCCCGGCTTCACGCGCCAATCGACGATGGTGCCGAATTGCATGTCGGCTCCCAGCGAGGGCATGCGAAATTCACTCATGGCCGGTCACTACCCGCCGCGCCACCGCGACGATTCCTGGAACCTGAGGGATCGCCGCGTCTTCGAGATGCTTGGGATAAGGCATTGGCACTTCGACGCTGCAAACGCGCGCAACCGGCGCGTCGAGCTCGTAAAAAGCATTCTCCATGATGCGCGCCATGATCTCGGCGGAAATGCTTCCACTCCTCCAGCCCTCGTCGATGATAACGGCGCGGTGTGTGCGGCTTAGGGAGCCGACAACAGTCGCCGTATCCAACGGCCGTAGCGTCCGCAGATCAACGACCTCGGCGTCTATGCCGTTGCGCGCCAGCTCTTCCGCTGCCGCCAGCGTCTTGAACAAAGTGCCACCATAAGTGATTAAGCTGATGTGTTGTCCAGAACGCCGAATCACCGCCTTGGAGATGTCGACCGGCCCGGCGTCCGCGGCCAGTTCGCCTTCCATGTTATAGAGCAGACCATTTTCGAAAATCAGCACAGGATCGGGATCTTCCAGCGCCGTCCAGAGCATACCGCGGGCATCTTCCAGCGTTGCAGGCGTGAGCACCTTGATCCCTGGAATATGCGCGTACCAACCTTCGAGGCTGTGCGAATGTTGCGCGGCCAGTTGACGGCCGGCGCCGGTCGTCATGCGGATGACAAGCGGAATGTTAAACTGGCCCCCGGACATATGCAGGATCGTCGCCGCGTTGTTGACGATTTGGTCGAGCGCTAACAAGCTGAAATTCACCGTCATGATTTCCACAATTGGCCGGACACCGCCCATTGCCGCGCCGATTCCGGCGCCGACAAATGCGGATTCGGAGAGCGGCGTGTCACGAATGCGTTCCGGACCAAACTCATCGAGCAAGCCTTTGCTCACTGCGAAGCAGCCGCCGTAGCGACCGACATCTTCGCCCATAAGGAAAACCCGCTCGTCGCGCAACAGCGCATCGCGAATCGCCGCGCGCATCGCTTCTCTATACGTGGTTTTTA
>DASUTF010000342.1:0-4154 GCA_036374695.1 Pyrinomonadaceae bacterium | reverse complement strand
GAATCGAGCGGCGCATCGGTGCGCAACGTAGCGAGGTTCTTGAAGAGCAGCGCCAGTTCACGGTTTGTGTCGCTGAGAAGCGAGGCGGGGAAATCCTCGATGGGACCGTGCTGATTGATCAGTCTGGCCGCCGTCTTCGCCCCAAAGCCAGGCAAGCCGGGATAACCGTCGGCCGAATCACCAACCAACGCCAGATAGTCGGCAATAAACTCAGGTGCGACGCCGAACTTCGCGCGAATGGCGTCCGCCCCGCGAATCTCGTTCCGGCGGCGATCAATTTGCACTACGCGATCGTCAACCACGCACTGGGCAAGGTCTTTGTCGGGCGTCCAGATGCAAACCTTTTGCACCTTCTTGTCCCGGGCAGCGAGATGGGCGGCGGCGGCCAGAGCATCGTCAGCTTCAAACTCGACCATGGGCCAGACGACAACGCCCAAAGCGGCGAGCGCGTCCTCGAGCGGATGAAACTGAGCACGCAGCGCGGGTTCAATGCCCGCGCCGGTTTTGTATCCCGGCCACAGCTGATTGCGAAAAGATTCGATCACGTGATCGGTGGCGACGCCGACGTGGGTCGCGCCGTCTTCGATCATCTTGACGGTCATGCTGACGACGCCGGCCACCGCGCCCAAAGGCGGATCGGTTTTGTGAAAGCGGCGCAGGCCGTAGAAATGACGGAACAGCTCGTAGGTCCCGTCGATGAGGTGGACAATCATGATCAGTGAGCAGTGAGCAGTAAGCAGTAAGCAGTAAGCAGTCAGCAGTTGACTATAGAAAGTGAAAGAATAGCTGTGATACGTCAGGGGTCGAAGGCTTCCGTCCGCCGTCGAGAGTATTTATTCTTACTGCCCACTGCCCACTGCCCACTGCCCACTGCTTACTGCTCACTGCTTACTGCCACTCTCTCCCTCGACCAGGAACTTGAAGCCGCCGTAAGCCATGCGCTTAACGTCGAAAGGCATCGGACCTTTTTCCATCGCCTTCTTGATCTCAGGATCGGCCATGACTTTCTTATTGACCTGATCGCGGTGCGCGCGTGACTTGTAAACAATCCAGGAAAAGATCACGGTCTCGCCCCGCTTGGCCTTCACCAGTTTGTTAAATGAAACCCCGAACGTTTTCTCGAGGTCATCACCGGCAGCTTCAACGTATTCCAGCGCCCCATATTTGCGCCACACTTTTCCAGCCACCGTCGCCATCTTTTTATAGGCAGCCAGTTTCTTGGTCGGTACAGCCAGCACAAATCCATCCACGTATTTCATCAGTTCTCCTTCGATGTTTTTAGAATTAGGGTTTCTTGCGCGTCGCCTGGTCCAATTTGATGCGCGTCTTGACGAGTTTCTTAACCAGGGCCGCAGACAACGGGCGATCCGGCGTAAAGCGTACTGTTCCTTTTGACGTTGGAAAACCCTTCAGGTCGTTTCTGTGAACTTCGATGGGTCCGGCGCCAGGAAAGAAACTGCAATGTTCTGAGAAAGCTGCGAACGAAACCAACATGCGGCCGTCCAGTTTGAACGTCGGAATTTCATAACTGATTGTTTCCAAAGCCTCAGGTGCGATTGACTTGATTGTCCGGCGCAGCTGCTCGAGCGCAGCCCGCGATTCGGCAGGCACGCGCGCGAGATACTCGTCTATGCTCTGCGGCTTTGTCTTCTTAACTGATTTCTTCATCGGCTCTTTCTTAGCGAGCGGAAATTGGCCGCATGCGCCAGCGGCCGTAAGCGACAAAAAGGCAAAGCAGGCAAATTACGAACGGGTAGGCTGCCGCGGCCCGCATTGGACCCATCAGGGTGACGATTGTCGCGCCGGCCGTTATGATCGCCAGACCGCCGGCGGCCAGGGGAGTGAGCCACGGTTGAATTCGTAACAGCGACGGCAGCAGCAAACCGAGGCCGCCAAGAATTTCACACACCCCAATGAAGTGCAGAAACAAGCCGGGCATCACCACCGGCGACTGTGCGTTCATCTCTGCGACGGACATGACGAATTTCATGACGCCGGCAAAGATGAAGAGCAGCCCGAGCAACACTTGAAGAATCCACAGGATGACACTCATCTTTCCCTCCGTTTGGCTTTCGATTTGGCCCCCAGACTCATGTAATGCTCCCGTTGCTTTTTGTCGAACTTCTCAATGGAATATCGCAGGCACGTGCGCGGAATCTTGGCGGCATGCTTGTCCAGGAACTTCAGCAGCTTATCCCGATGCACATCCCCGGCCGTGCGCAACATCCAGCCGGTGCCTTTGTGAATCAGGTCTTCTTTATCATTGAGCAGCAGCTCAGCAATCTTGAAAGTATCGGCTGTCTCACCGTTTCGGATTAGCGGGCCAGTGCCCACGATCGCCGTCCGGCGCTTCCAGATATTTTTTGAGCGCGCGAGTTTGTACAAGACGTCGCGCGGGTGATCGATTAAGTAAGTCCCCACGATGTAGAGCGCGCCCAAATCCACCAGGTCCCAGCTGTTCACTCGATCATGACGCCGCAGGTAAAGATCGAACAATTGTCTACGTTGCGCGTCAGGGGTCTTCTTACGACGCCCGTGTATGCCCATGATGCTCAGCGCGCCCACCCGTGCTTCATGGATGGGACTGTCGAGCAGTTTCTCGAGTTCATCCAGCGGCATTCCGCTGAACTCTTTAGCGAGGGCGAACACTTGTCCCATGCGCACGCCGATAAACTTATCGCCTTCGCCGTACTCACCCTCGCCGGATTTGAAGTAACGCAGCGTCTTCGCAGCTTCTGCCGGCGAAGCATGCGCTTTCAAACGTGCGAGAAATGCTTTCGCCGTTAGTTTGAGCGGCTTATCCGGTTTCGTCGCCAATGGGCTCCTCAGATCTTTGGACCTTCAGTGTTCACCATCCACGGCGTGCCGAAGCGATCCGTAAACATGCCGAAACCCGGCGACCAGAACGTCTTCTGCCACGGCATGATCACGTTTCCGCCTTCTGAGAGTTCGTTGAAGACGCGCTCGCCTTCGGCGACGTCTTTGACGTTGATCGAGACCCAAAGTCCTTGTGGTTTTTCGTACCGGTCCGGCGGCGAGTCAGCGCCCATGATCATCTGATCCCCGAGCTTGATAGTGGTGTGCATGATCAGTTTCTGCATTTCCGGAGGGAACTGAGCCGAATCGGGCATTTCGGCATATGTGCCCATGTAAATGATCTCGCCGCCGAGCACCTTAGCGTAATTCTCAAACGCTTCTCGGCATTGTCCGTTGAAATTCAGGTGTGGAATTATCTGCATCGTATTTTGTCCTTTCAGTGTGTCGTAGGCTCCAGATGTTTATGAGAAGAAGAGGAACGTTCTCTCGGCTGTCTCAGTGTTTCCTCCGTGCCTCTGTGTTAATGCGCCGACATCAACCACAGAGACACTGAGAACTCACGGAGACACAGAGTAAAACCTAGGCTTCCTCGGCCGCCGCTTCCAATGTCGCGATGTCGAGCTTGCGCATTTGCAGCATCGCCTCCATGACCTTAGGCGCCTTTGACGGGTCCTTAGTTAACTCGATCAGGCGCGTCGGCGTAACCTGCCAGGACAAGCCATACTTGTCCTTCAGCCAGCCGCACATACTTTCCTGGCCGCCATCAGCAGTGAGCTTCTCCCAGTAATAATCGACTTCTTCCTGGTTCTCGCAGTTGATGACCAGCGAAAGGGCCTCGGTGAACTTGAACATCGGGCCGCCATTTAACGCCACGAATTTCTGCCCGTCAATTTCAAACTCGGCAGTCATGACTAAGCCGGCGGGCTGGCCGGACTTCTCGGACACTTCGCCGCCGGGGTAACGGCTGACGTGACTGACTTTCGAGTTCTTGAAAACCGAGCAGTAGAAATTCGCCGCTTCCTCGGCTTCCTTGTCGTACCACAACATTGGTGTGATTCCTCGCATGATCCATTCCTTTCAGTTGGTAGAGTCCCCAATCTCAAGATCTCTGTGTGACTCTGTGGAACTCCGTGTCTCTTGTGGTGAAATTGTCCTGGAGAAACTACCACCACAGAGACACCGAGAACCACAGAGCATGCACGGAGAAGAGCAAACCAGGACACCGGCCTTTCAGTTTGATCGGTTCGTTAAAGCACGGTAAAGGCTAGCTACTTCTGCGCCTCCAGTTGTTCGCGGATTCGCTCTTCCTGCGCGCGTGCCTCGGGCGTGAATTCGTC
>DASUTF010000341.1:0-4881 GCA_036374695.1 Pyrinomonadaceae bacterium | reverse complement strand
GGTTCCTGTGGCAGCGACGCCGGGGTAGCATCAGCGATCCTCTTTTTCATGATCGCATCAGCTTCTTCGTTAGGAGTTATCCGGAATGAGTCAAAGACTTCGATAGCCCGTACAGCATTTTTCTGCTGATCGCTCACCAACATTACCGCGAGCGAGTAAATCCGCTTTTTAAATACAATCGATCTTGCAATTGCCAACCCGTCGGGCATCTGCGCTCTAAGCTCAACCGCCGGATGGCCGTCGAACTTCAACGATTTATGACTCAGCTGCGGCGTCGGTACCGGCATCACCAGAAGCCATCGATTGAAATCCAGAATTGCCGCTTCGGCTTGCCGCAGTGCTCTTGCCATGACATCGCGCGAGATTTCGAGATCCTCGTCGCTGTCCATGTAACCGACAGTAAAATACCCTTCAGGCAAGCGCCACTGGAACGTCCCTTCGCTGAACCCACCGATCCCCTTAGGTAACGCGATAGTGTATCGGCCTTCGATGGACGAAAACGAACCGCGATGGGCATCGCTCAATGTACCCATCGTTGAGTTGTAGGGCCGTACGGTCTGCGCTTGTGCTGTGTTAGCGGCGCAAACGAGGATGGCGGTCAGGGCAAGTCTCGTAACTCCACGGTTCATTGCGCAAACTGGCTGCAGCGTTAAGTTCCCGCCGGCAACTGCTTATCAACTTTCGGACGCTTCGGGCGAATTGCGATCTCCCACAGCGTCACATAAACCGTCCGGGTCACCCGCTGCATCTTTTCATAGTCGATCTTTTGCGGTTCGTCGCCCGGCCGGTGATAGTCTTCGTGCACGCCGTCAAAGTAGAAAATGATCGGAATGCCCTTGCGCGCGTAGTTGATGTGATCGCTGCGGAAAAAGAAGCGATTCGGATCTGCCGGATCATCGTATTTGTAATCGAACTGCAAATTCAGGTAAGACGCGTTCACGCGCTCGCTCAATTCGCCCAGTTCGGTGCTCATCATCTTCGAGCCGATGACGTAAACCGTATTCGGGCCTGAAAGAGTCTGGTTGCGTGTGTTTGTGTCGCCATCCTTCTTGCTGCGACCGATCATGTCCATGTTTAGCTGAGTCACGATCTTGTCGAGCGGCACTGTGGGATTCTCGGCGAAATAGCGTGATCCCCACAGTCCTTTTTCTTCGCCGGTGTGCCAGACGAAAAGCACTGAACGCTTTGGCCGCTGCTTCGCCCGCGCGAGCGCTTCCGCCATGGCCAGCATCGCCGTCGTCCCTGAGCCATCATCATCAGCGCCATTGCAGATCGGATCGGCCGCAGCCGGCGCGCAATTTCCGACGTGATCATAATGCGCGCCCAAGGCGACGTATTCGTTTTTCAAATTAGGGTCGCTGCCTTCCCAAACCGCCACCACGTTCTGTGTCATCGGGCGTTCATTCTTGACCGTGACATGGACCTTTACGTTCTTGCCTGAGCTTAATTCGAAAGTCGGCAGCGCTTCGCCGGCGTTGAATTTGCTAACCAGCGCGGCCGCGTCGAACTTCTCACCTTTGAGCAACGCGGTCGCCATGTTCATCGACATCAGCACAGTTGAAACTGCAGGAGCGTTCTGCTGTGGGGTGAATTTCTCGACCGTGAGCCGTCCGCCCTGGGTTACGCGCGCGCGCGACTGTTCCCAGTTCTGAAGGGTCTGTGGATCTGGAATCATAAGCACGCCCTTCGCGCCTTGTTGCTGCGCATAGAGTCCGGGACTGCTCCAGTCGACGCCTTGCCGGCCGGCCAGATCAGCGCGTGTTATTCCGCGCGGGAAGCCGGGGAAAGGCTGGCCCATCACCACGATAATCTTGCCCTTTACATCGACGCCCTCGTAAGGGTTCAGGTTCCTGGATTTGATCACCCACCCGTTTCCGGCGAACACCAACGGCCCCTGCATCGTCGCCTGCACCGCGTTGGGCAGAAAGTCCTCGCCGAAAGAGAATTTCTGGCCATCGATCTCGGCTGATGATTTCGGGCCGTCGAGCGCGTCGCGGCGCAGCGCTATCTTTTGAAAGAACGTTCCTTCATCACCGGCAGGCTTGAAGCCCCAGCGACTGAGGTTCAACGCCAGAAATTTCGCCGTCGTGTCCAGCCCGCGCGAAGGCGTGTCGCGTCCCTCCATCTCGTCCGACGCGATGAAAGAAAGATACGCTCGCATTTGCTCGGCGGTAATCGTCTCAATGCCACGCGCGGCAAGCACCGTCGCCGAAATTGGTCTTGGCTTTTTTGGGCCGCGCTGCTGCGCAACGGCAGCAAACGGCAGGACAAGCAGACTTAGAGCGAGTGCCAGAGACAGGATTTGTTTACGCATGATCGATTGTTTTGTTTCTGAGTCCCGGAGGGACAAGGTGTTTATAGAGCCCAAGCGGCATTATCATGCAGCAAGCTCCGTAGGAGCGCAATTTAAGCTGTTCTGATATCACGCTCCTGACGGAGCTCAGTTCCGAAACTTAAGTCCGACTCAATAGACAACGCGCTTCTGGCGGAGCCAGACCACCTACGCGTGCTGCACTGCTCCAACTAATTTCGTCAGAGTGTCCTTCGCGTCGCCGTAAAGCATTCCCGTGACGGGTTTGAAGAAAAGAGGATTTTCGAGGCCCGAGAAACCTTTGCCCTGGCCGCGTTTTAAGACGATGACGGACTTCGCGCGATCGACTTCGATGATCGGCATGCCGGCGATCGGGCTGCCGGGATTGTCGCGCGCGTCGGGATTAACAACGTCGTTGGCGCCAATCACGACGGCCACATCTGTGCTCGCGAGGTCCGGATTAATTTGTTCGAGTTCGTACAACTGCGAGTAAGGCACGTTGGCTTCGGCCAGCAAGACATTCATGTGACCGGGCATGCGACCGGCGACGGGGTGAATACCGTATTTGACCGTGACGCCACGCTGCTCGAGGACATTCGCCAGTTCGCGTACCGCGTGCTGCGCCTGCGCTGTGGCCAAACCGTAGCCCGGCACGAACACAACTTTGCTCGCATAGGCCAGTTGGACCGCGACGTCTTCCATGCCCACTTCGCGCATCGTTCCCTGCTCGCCCTGCGCCGTGGCGGTCGAAGCGCTGCCGAATGCGCCGAACAAAACATTCGTGATGGAACGGTTCATCGCGCGGCACATCAGAATCGAAAGGATGAAGCCCGAGAAACCGTCGAGCGTGCCGGCGATGATCAGAACCTTGTTGCCGAGCACAAAGCCGGTGGCCGCGGCCGCCAGGCCGGCGTACGAGTTCAGCAGAGACATCACGACCGGCATGTCTGCCGAGCCGATCGGCATCACCAGCAGAACGCCGAACACGAAAGCCAGGCCGAGCATCGCGTAGAAAGGAATCACGGCCGTCGGCACGAAAATCAGATAGACGAACAGGCCGATCATCACCGCCAGCAAACTCATGTTGAAGATGTTCTGGCCGCGATAGACGAGCGGCTGCCCCGGAACAATTCCCTGCAACTTTCCGAACGCGATCAAACTGCCTGTCGTCGTCAACGAGCCCAACATGATCTCGAACCCCAGCGCGCTCATCGTCACATGACTGAGATCAGCGATGGGTTTTATGCCGTGCGTGTAGCTGTAGTACTCGGCAATGCCGACCAGCGCCGCGGCGAAGGCGCCGAAGGCGTGCGACAGCGCGGTCCGTTGTGGCATCGCCGTCATCGGCACCCACACGCCCATTGCCGCACCCAGAGTCGAGCCGACCAGCAGTCCCGCGATGATCCAGGTGTAGCTGACGATCTCGAAGTGCATGAGCGTGCCGATGATGGCCATCAGCATTCCGAACTCGGCCATGTGCATGCCCTTCTTGGCCGTTTCGGGGTGACTCATGCCCTTCAGTCCGAGAATGAAAAGGACTGAAGCGAGCAGGTAGCTAAATTCGATGAAGTAGGTTTGCCAGTGCATTGGAAAACTGTTTCAAGTTTCAGGTTCCAAGTTTCAAGTAAGTGCCGCGAACTTGAAACCTGAAACCTGGAACTTGAAACTTATTTCTTCCGTTTGAACATCCTCAGCATCCGATCCGTGATCACAAATCCACCGACCACGTTTGTGCTGGCGCAGGCGACGGCAATGAAACCCAGAATGCTCGCCACCCGTCCGTGCCCCGAACCTGCAATCACAATTGACCCGACCAAAGAGATGCCTGAGATCGCATTCGTGGCCGACATCAAAGGCGTGTGCAGAAGCGGCGGCACGCGCGAGATGACTTGATAGCCGAGGAACGCGGCCAGCACGAACACGTACAGCGCGGCGATGATTGCCGGACCGGACATTGTGCCGCTGCTAAACAGAAGGATCAGGATATTCAAAGTCATCTTCCGTAACTCCTACCAATCTTGGCGTCCCTTTGCGTCTTTGGCCCCTTAGCGTGAGACTGGAGCGCAACCGTCTTGGTTGCATTCTTGCGAGCGGCAAGCGAGACGCTTGCGCTCCAGTCCATTAACTGCTCGCTCCCACCGCCGCAGCGACTCTTTGATTCACCCATTGACCCTCGTGCGTGACGCACGAAGGGCCGACGACGTCATCGTTCATGTCGATGTTCAGCTCACCGTCTTTGATCAGCAAATTCAGAAACGAGGTGACGTTGCGTGAATAAAGCTGGCTCGCGTGCACCGGCACGGTTGCCGGCAAATTCGTCGGCGCCAGGATCGTGACGCCGTTGCGTTCGACTGTTTCGTCGGGCTTGCTCGCCGTCACATTGCCGCCGGTGGCCCCCGCGAGGTCGATTACGACCGACCCGCGTTTCATTCCATTGATCGCATCTTCATCCATCAGGACCGGCGCGCGCCGGCCGGGCACCTGCGCGGTCGTTATGATCACGTCCGCACTCTTTGCCTGTTCCGCGATTAAGTCGCGGCCGCGTTTCAAAGCTTCTTCCGAGAGCTCGA
>DASUTF010000340.1:0-6634 GCA_036374695.1 Pyrinomonadaceae bacterium | reverse complement strand
GAGAAAACGATAAGGCGCGCTTCCTCGAAGACCGGTGACTCAGCTTCAGGCCTGGGTGAGGACATTTGTTACCTTTTCTCAGCCACTCATGTGCTGCGAGGCTGGTCGTTGACGAGCTTTCTCGCATCGTCCTCGCCGCCTACGCGCGCGTCATCCTCGCCGCCTACGCGCGCGTCGGTGTTGTCAGCGCGCGCGTCATCCTCGCCGCCTACGCGCGAGTCGGTGTCGCAAGAGCGCGCGTCGTCCTCGCCGCCGACGCGCGGTACATCGTCGTTGCCTGAGGCCTTCAGGTTAGTTGGTTTGTCTATCATCGCGAATCTCCTTCTCAATCATTTGGTTTGAACAACTGCGGCGAGGAATCGCCTACCGGGAGATGATCCGCCGCTGCTTTTATTGGTTCTTGCTTTATATCTGACAGATCGGGCGAAATAATTTCGTAGTTAGTTGTTCTTTCCAAAAATTCTTTTCAGTGGGTGGTGATAGCGGTCCGATCGGCCGTGACGTTGAAACTCACTCGGGTTTTCATTAACATGCTGGCCCTGACAATTAATCCTTCTCACTCGACGGGGATCCTGAATGACGAGATCCTGTCATGAATCGGTCGCAAAAATCGGCAGCGCGCTCTTTCCGGTACTGGTGTGCCTGGCGATTGGCTCAGGCCTGACGTGCGGGCAGACAGTTGCTCCACAAACTCCGCAGTCACGCACTGCGCTGGTACTCGCGCAGCGAACATTGGCGGATGCGGACAAGTTGAAGAGCGAGTGGAAGAGGGAATCTTTCAAGCTGGCAGCCAGTAAATACGCCAAAGCTCAGGGCCTGTTTCACCTCGCCGGTGAATCCCGCCTGGAAATAGAGACCATCGAAAAACTCGGCGACGTTTCCGCGCTGCTCAGCGATTATCAAAGCGCCATCGTTCACTACAGCCGGGCAATTCCGCTCACCAAGCAATTGAAAGACGAGCGATTGGAAGCCGTCGTTCTTACAAAACTCGGCGGTGCCTACCTGGAAATGGCGAATGTTAAGAAAGCCGTCCCTCATTGCGGCGAAGCCCTCGAAATTTCCGAACGCCTCGGCTTTGAAGAGGGAACGGCCCTGGCGCTGAACTGCTTGGGCGTGGCGAGTTCGATAGCGAGCGACGTGTCGCAAGCGCAGGAGCAGTTCGAGCGAGCGCTGGCCATCGCGAAGACAATTAACGTGCAGAGTGTGCTCGCGCTAACTCATCTCAACCTTGGTTATCTCCACAACAACCTGGGCAACCTGGAACTCGCGCTGAGCTCCTACAAAGCCGCTCTGGAAATCTGGCAGTCAACCAACGAGCAGGAGAAGCGCGCCTGGACGTTAACCGCGATGGGCGGCATCCACAATCAACAAGGCGAAAAACAGAGCGCTTTTAGCTTGCACGGTCAGGCGCTAAGGATATTCCGCACCATCGGCCATCGAAACGGCGAGGCCGCCACTTTGAACGGCATCGGTTACCTGTATGACACGCTTGGGGATCGGTCCCAATCCCTGAAATGCTTCACACGAGCGTTCGAGCTTTACGCTGCAATCGAGAATCATCACTACGCCGCCGTCACCTCGGGTTACGTCGGCCGCGTACGTCTGGCGCTGGGTGAAAACGAGCGTGCGCTGGAATCGCTTAATCGCAAACTGTCGATTAGTCGCGCGGTCCAGGATCGGCGGATGGAGTCGTACACGCTGAGAGACATCGCCAATGTACTTACGGAGAGAGGTCAAACAAAAGAAGCGCTCACTCAATACCGCCAGGCACTTTCTTTAAGCCAGGACGTAAGAGACCGTCGCGGCGCGGCTCTGATCCTCGTAGCCATCGGAAAACTCACTGAGAAGTTGGGCGACAAAACTGAGGCACTTGCTACCTACGAACAGGCGTTGTCGTTGATGCAGGCCGTTGCCGATCGTCGTGGCGAGGTCCAAACGCTGATGCACCTGGCGAGTGCTAAGCGCGATTTGGGCCGTTTGGACGACGCCCGGCGCGACATCGAAAGATCGCTCGAGTTGATCGAGAAGCTGCGCGCGAAAGTCCTTAGTCCCGCTTTGCGGATCTCGTATCTCGAGACTGTTTACCGGCATTACGAGTTTTGCGTCGATCTTCTGATGCGCATGCATGAGCGTGACCGTTCCGGTGGTTACGCCACTTTGGCGCTGGAAGTAAACGAACACGCCCGAGCGCAAACCCTTTTGGAAAATCTGATCGCCGCGCGCACCGACATTCGCCAGGGCGTCGATCCGCAGTTACTGGAAGAAGAGCGGCAGATACAACAACGACTCAACGAAAAAGCAGAACAGCAAACGCGTCTCTTGAGCAGTAGGACGCAGCCGGAGCGCGAGGCTGCGATTCGGCAGGAAGTGGAGAGCCTGTTGAGCCAATACAAGGAAGTTGAATCGAGAGTAAGAGAACAGAGCCCAAAGTACGCAGCGTTGACGCAGCCAGTTCCGTTGAATCTCCCGACTATTCAGCGGGAGCTCGACGAGGACACACTGCTGCTGGAGTACGCTCTCGGAACCGGGCGTAGCTACGGTTGGGCCGTCACAAAGCACTCGATTGAGAGCTTCAATCTTCCTCCTCGATCGGAGATAAACCGCTCGGCGAAGGTCCTTTATGACGCATTGTCGAAGCACGCCGCTGCTACGCCGGTTGATGACTACCGAACCGCCGCAAGCGAGCTGAGCAAAATTCTGCTCGAACCCGCGGCGCATCTTCTGCCGGGCAAACGCCTGGTGATCGTCGCCGACGGTATTCTCCAATACATACCTTTCGCTGCACTGCCCGAACCAGGAGTCAAAGAAGGTGGTCTTCGAGTTCCACTTGTAATCAACCACGAGATCACCACGCTACCTTCAATCTCCACGCTGGCAGTACTGCGAAATGAGTTGCGCGGTCGTACGTTGGCGAGCAAGACACTGGCTGTCATCGCCGATCCGGTGTTTGAAAAAGACGATCCTCGTGTTCGACTAAACCGGCTACAAGCCCGAACTCGAGTACCGAGGAACATTGCGGCTTTGCGCGGATCCGACACGGAACAACCGCTGGTCCAGTTGGAGCTGGACAATAAACCACTCGTTTTTGAGCGACTCCCCTTCAGTTTAGAAGAAGCAGAATCCATTCTCGATCTGGCCCGTGATAAAAAAACCATGCGCGCTACCGGCTTCGATGCAAGCCTGAAGGCGGTGCTCGATCCGGCGATCGGCGAATATCAGATCATCCACTTCGCCACGCACGCGATACTCCATAATTCTCATCCTGAACTGTCAGGCATCGTGCTTTCACTGGTCGACCAGACGGGTCGAAAGCAAGACGGTTTTCTCAGACTCAATGAGATCTACAACCTGAATCTGTTAGCCGACCTGGTAGTGTTGAGCGCTTGCCAAACCGCTCTCGGAAAAGAAACGCGCGGCGAAGGCTTGATTGGGTTGACTCGTGGCTTCATGTACGCGGGGGTGCCGCGTGTAGTCGCGACGCTTTGGCGCATCAACGATCGCGCGACGGCGGAGTTTATGCGTTACTTTTACGAGGCGCTATTAAAACAACGCGATTCGCCGAGCAAGGCCTTACGCTCTGCGCAAATCAGAATGTGGCAAGCGAACAAGAATTCAATCCCACACTACTGGTCCGCCTTTATCTTGCAAGGAGAATGGCGCTGACTGTAGTCTCGCTCCTTCTACAGCTGGTCTGATTTGATGACAACTAAATCCGACTCTGCCGCCTTTGATGCGTTGCTCCAGGCCCTTGAGCCGGAAGCTTTGTCTCCTCAAGAGAGTTTCCGGCGCTGTCGCTCGAGGCTAGTCAGGTTTTTCGCCTGGAGGCGCTGCGACGATCCGGAAAACCTGGCCGATGAAACCATCTCTCGACTGGTAAAGAATATTCAGGCAGGCCGGGAGATCTCGGCAGACCATCCCTACCGCTACGTTCGTGCGATCGCCAGTCACGTCTTTTATGAATATCTCAGGGCCAAAAAGAAAAGTGGGATTGAGACTGACATAGACGAACTGCGGGACCTGCCCGCGCCGGAAGGAACCGAAGACTGTTGGACTCTATGCCTCGCCCAATTACCGCCGTACAAGCGTGAGTTTCTGGAGGAGTACTACCTGGATAGTATCGATCGCGAGCAGTTTGCGCGCGAGAAAGGATTAACGATAAACGCGCTGCGGTTGACAGTGTTTCGCTACAAGGCCGCCCTCAAGCTTTGTGTCGAGAATTGCATCATGCGGCTGAGTAAGGTAAGAAATTAATTTGCCTTACTGTCATCTATCTAATGAAGTCATGAGCGTCGAACCCAGTCCAGAAACAGAGGAGCTGATCACACGCTTTCTGTCGGGACAATTATCCGAAGAAGAGCGAAATGCGGTCGAAGAACGGTTTTTGGCCGATGACGACTACTTTGCTCAACTCCTGGTAATGGAAGACTCGATCGTGGATGACTATGTTTTAGGGCGGCTTACGGATGAAGACCGAAGAAATGCCGACCTTCTATTCCGGTCTTCGTTGTTGGAAAAACGTGAGGTGAAGTTTACCGAAGATCTAATTGCCTCTCTGAGGAGGGCCCGCGAGGCGAAAGAGGAGAGACAAAGGCAAAAGAAAAAAGCGACACTCGATAACGGCGAAATCGTTATACCGAAAACTTCACCCTGGCTTCAGTCGCAGGCGTCGTTGAATTTGATTGCTACCGGTCTAAGAGGTCTGCCCAGAGCTTTAAGCCTCAGCGCCGGCCTCATTGCCCTCTTACTCGTCGGCGGAGCGACATATTTCCTTTTCCAGTATCGGCGACAAACCAGGGAATTAGTTGTCCAGCGCGCGGCTCTGGAGCGCAACGTACAGGAAGCGCGCGAGGAGCTGAGGAAGGAAATGCAGGACTCGAGTGAGCTGGGTAAAAGATTAGATCTTGAAAACAAGATGAGGGCTCAGGCTGAAGAAGCCCTGGCGCAGTTGCGCAATCGCGAACCCAAGTCTGTCGCTTCAGTTATCCTTCTTCCCACCAGCTTCGAAAGAGGCGGAGGTGCGAAAACAGTCTCGCTCAGTGGCAATGCAACTCTGCTAAGACTCCTGCTTGAAGTGCCGTCGACGCCCGCATATCCGACTTACAACGTGCTGATAAAGACTTATGATGGGCGTGAGGTTTGGTCCCGCGATTCCATACCCGCGTCGCAGATTAAGCAGAATAAGCTTTCGTTTGTGCTCAGTTCTTCTGTCTTTCCGTACAACGACTATCGAATCGAGTTGCTGGGTGTGTCGGACGGCGCCTCTCAGGTTGTCGCTGACTACGCATTCAAAGTTAGAAAGTAGCGCTTCAAAGTCAACGAAGTCTCAAGCGCGAAACTGACTGCGCAAAAAAATCTCACCTCCACGAAATTTCAGACCCGTCTTCGTCACTTATAAGAAGTAGACAGGTAATGCACCCTGGTGGTCAGGGTTCAGACGTTGCTTTTGCGCGGCGCCGTACGAGTTTGCCGAAAACTCGGAGTGCGGAGCTGGAGCTATCAGATCAATCTTAAGGAGAACTGCAAAATGTCAGCACTTGAGGAATCGGTTGAATTTGCGATTAACGCACAGCCTCGGTGTGCTTGTGTGCTCATTCTCGACACTTCGGGCTCGATGGCTGACGAGAGAATCGACGCGCTCAATGCCGGCCTAAGAATCTTCCGCGATGAATTAGCTAACGACGAGGTGGCCAGCAAACGCGTGGAGGTGGCTATAGTTGAGTTCAACACGAATACGCGCGTCGTGCAGGAGTTTGTCACCGCTGAAGAATTCTTTCCACCCGTGCTCACGGCCGGCGGAACGACAGACATGGCTGGCGGCGTTAACCTGGCACTCGATCTGCTTCAACAGCGCAAGCGTCAATACGCGTCCAACGGCGTTCCTTACTATCGTCCGTGGGCTTTCTTGATAACTGATGGAGAGATTTCCAATCCCCAACATGTCGCACAGCGCGTTAGCGAGGAGGAAAGCAAAAAGGGCGTCATGTTTTTTGCGGTCGGTGTCGCAGGAGCGAGGCAAGAGTCCTTGAAAAGTATTTCCGTGCGTCCGCACAAGATGCTTTCGGAATTAAAGTTTGCTGAGCTCTTTCTTTGGCTATCCGCCAGCCTGAAAACGGTGAGCCAGTCAGTGCCTGGCAACATGGTGGCTTTGGAAAAAAACACCGGAAGCTGGGAGCTCGTCGGATGACAAGCGCGGTTCTCGAACACTGTGTGAATCTGAATGCGTCGTCGCCGTCGAGGACGCCCAGGTGGCAGGTGGCTGCGGCCCGCAAATGCGGCTCCCGACACGAAGCCCGCGGGGCAAATTGCGAAGATGCATATTGGGTAGTCCAACCTACGCCAGGTGTGCTCGTGATCGGAGTGGCGGATGGTGCCGGGTCGGCAAAGTTTGCTGAGATTGGCGCCACTGTCGCGGTCGAAAACGGTGTCGCACAAGTCTGTCGTGGTTTGACGGAAGCCGGAGATGCGCTCGACGCTCCCACCCTCCGGCTGATCCTTGAAGATGCTATGGCGGCGGCGTTATCAGCAGTGCAGACGGAAGCCACGGCGCGCGCCCTCGACGGCGGAGAGCTGGCCAGCACGATGATTCTCGTGATTGCGCTTCGGGACTATATCGCGGCGGCTCAGATTGGCGACG
>DASUTF010000339.1:0-7614 GCA_036374695.1 Pyrinomonadaceae bacterium | reverse complement strand
ATTCGCTCGCGTGATGTACTCGGAAAAGCGCGCGGAGTTTATCGCAGAACGCGAGCGAATTCGAGGCACAACGACGAGGCGGGGCAGTAGCCCGACCGTGAGGGAGGTCGCAAATGCGGTGGCAAGGAGCCTCCCGAACGCCCGGAAACGAAGCCCCCGGGATTTGATGGAACGGTGTGCTGCTGAAAAAAAAGCCTACTCAACCAGGACGACCGCTTCACCTTTGACCACCGCTTCCTCGCGCTGATTAGTGCAGACTGTTTCCAGCGTCACGATTGGCTTGTCCGGGCGAACCGATGTCACGGTCACGCGCGCGGTGATCGTGTCGCCGGGAAAGACGGGCGCGACGAATCGCAGGCTTTGACCAAGATAAATGCTGCCCAGGCCCGGCAGTTGGTTTCCAATTACGTTCGAGATCAAAGATGAGGTGAGCATTCCGTGCGCGATGCAACCCTGGAAACGAGTTCCCTTCGCGTAGTTTTCATCGAGATGAATCGAATTTCGATCACCTGAAAGCTCGGCAAACTTCTCGATGTCTGCCTGCATAATCATTTTCGTTACTGCGGCGGTGTCACCTGGTTTGAATTTCATGGCTGGGTCTCAACAAACGCTAGAGTTCGATCTGACGCAACGAGATCACTGGTGCAAATTCAAGCAGCTTATCTACGGTCGTCTCGTCCAGCGCCGCGTCCACTTGAATGATTGCCATCGCTTCCCCGCCGCGTTCACGCCGGCCGAGATGAAACGCGCTGATGTTGATGCCCGCATCACCCAGGATCGTTCCCACTCGTCCAATGACACCGGGCACGTCACGATTGTGCATGACCAGCATGTTGCCGCGTGGAATCGCTTCAATGCGAAAGCCGTTGATTCTGGTAAGCCGTCCTTCGCCGTAACCTTCAGCGGTGGTGAAAACCGAGCCTGACGCGCTTTGCTCGCCGGTTGCTGTAATAACGGAAGTTCGTATCGCCGAGACGGCATTCGAACCACGAACGTAAGAGGTGGTGACCGTTATACCGCGTTCGTCTGCGATGAGAAACGCATTGACGGCATTCACGCGCGCGCTGACATCGCGCAACAGACCGGCGAGAAACAAACGCGTGACTGGCGCCGCATCAACCTCCACGAGTTCACCGGCAAACTCGAGACGTACTTCGCGAACCGCTGTATCGACAAGCTGCGCCTGAAAACGCCCCAAACTTTCTGCGAGCGACAGGTAAGGCTGCAAAGTCGTCAGTTCTGTCGCGCCTACCGCCGGCATATTCACCGCGCCCTGCAACGCTCCGCTTAAGAGGAAGTCGCGCATCTGTTCCGCCACCGTGAAGGCCACCGCTTCCTGAGCTTCCGCCGTCGAAGCGCCGAGATGCGGCGTCGCAATTACCTGATCGAGTTGCAGCAAGGGATGATCCGCGGGCGGTGGTTCTTTTTCAAAGACATCCAGCGCGGCGCCGGCGATCTTTCCGGATCGGATGGCGGCGTGCAGCGCCGCTTCATCAACCAGCCCGCCGCGCGCACAGTTGATGACACGCGCACCGGTTTTCATTTTGGCGAACGCCTCAGCATTAATCAGTCCGCGCGTTTCATTCGTGAGCGGCGTGTGAATCGTCAGGAAGTCGGCTCGCGCAAATACTTCATCCAGCGAAACAGTTTCGACTTCAGCTTCTCCCGCCGGCGGCACCACAATGAAAGGATCGTGAGCCAGGGCTTTCATTCCGAGCGCGGCGGCCCGCTGGGCTACGGCGCGACCGATGCGGCCCAGGCCAATGATGCCGAGCGTTTTGCCGCGCAATTCCGCGCCGATAAAGCGTTTTCGATCCCAGTGTGCGGCTTTGACGCTGCTGTTGGCCTGCGCGACGTTACGCGCAAGCGCAACCAGGAGCGCAATGGTGTGCTCGGCCGTCGTGATTGTATTGCCGTCAGGCGCGTTCATCACCACGATTCCGTGTGCCGTCGCCGCCTGCACGTCGATGTTATCAACTCCCACACCGGCGCGGCCGATCACTCGAAGTTTCGGCGCGTAATCCATCAACTCCGCGCTGACTTTTGTTTCACTGCGGACAACCAACCCGTCGCATTCCGCTATGACAGTTTGTAACTCAGCCGGCGACAGACCGGTTCGCTTCTCGACCTGAAATCCGGCGTCGCGCAACGGCTGCAGGCCGCTGTCGCTGACGTCATCGGCCACTAAGACCCTCTGTACACTCATCGTGCGCGAATTATATCGGTTTTTCTGCGGCGGCGTCGTTCTTGCCACTAGTGATACACTGCCGCAAACGATTTTTACGCCGCGCGGTCCGGAGAGATCGACTTTGATTACCGTCACCTGCCTCAACACTGCGACGAAGCAAATCACAGAGAACTGTCCCGTACCGGACATCAGTGACCTGCGCCAGATTTCAGAGCATGTAATTTGGGCCGATGTCAGCGATCCCACCAGCCAGGACTTTATCGATCTGGCTGAGGAGTTCGACTTTCATCACCTGTCGATCGAGGACTGCCGTAACACACATCAACGTCCAAAGGTCGAGGAGTATTCCGGCTACTATTTCATTGTGCTGTACGAAGCCAGTCTGGTCGGGCCAAACGACATGCTCGAGTTACGCGAGCTGAATATTTTTCTCGGAAAGAACTTTCTGGTTACGGTTCACAGTCGCCCGATCCGGGCCATCGCCACCGCGCGCCGGCTTTGGGAGGAATGGCTCGATCGATCGGAAGCGGGCGCCGGGCTGCTGGCTTACCTGCTTATCGATGCAACCGTTGATGACTACCTCCCGCTGCTCGACATCATCAGCGAGCGGATGGACGATTTGGAGGACTCGATATTCGGGGAATGGCGCGCCGCGGTCATTGAAGAAATCTTCATGATCAAGAAGAAGCTGCTTTACCTGCGACGGGCGATTACGCCTCTGCGCGACGTTTTCAATACCCTGCTCAGGCGTGAACAGCCGATCTTTCCCCGCGAGACCCACGTTTATTTCCAGGACGTATTCGATCATCTGATTCGCGTGGCCGACAACATCGACACGCTGCGGGATATGTTGAGTTCAACGATGGACGCTTACCTGTCAGTTTCGGGAAACCGGATGAACAAGGTAATGAAGCGCCTGACATCCATCTCAACAATTCTGATGTCGGTGACTTTGATCGCGGGCATCTACGGCATGAACTTCGTGTTCATGCCTGAGTTAAGATGGCGCTACGGCTACATATTCGCTCTGCTAAGTATCGTTAGCGTCGGTCTGGCGCTCTATGCCTATCTGAAGAAAGTGGATTGGTTGTGAAAGGAAAGAAACTCTCGAAGCTTTTCGCTCATCGCCTGCGCCGCCGCTCGGGTGACACGCGCGAGCTGGCCGCGCAGTTGGCGCCTTTGGAGGAATTGAGCGAGTCGACTGAATCTGGCCACACCAACACTTCGCAAGTAGTGGCTCAGGAAAATGGAGCAATCGTCGTCGGCGCTGAGCAACCAGAACTCGCGAAAGAGGTAGTCGCGGCCGAACAGGGCAACGGCAACAAGGGCCTGGAACCGGTCGTCATTGTTATCGTAGGATTGATCCTGGCATTCATTGTGTTCATTGCGTGGCAAATCTCGCAAATGCCGGCGCAAGACGTAACCAAATAAACAAAAGAGAACCCCCTGATGGAAATCTTTGTCTATCGCGAAGGCGCGGAACAAGTTGAATCGGGCTTCACCGCTGGACAGTTATCCGAGCTTTTGAAAGACGAAAAAGCTGTCATCTGGATTGACATGGAAGCGCCGACTGAAGCGGACGAGCAGCTTCTCCTGGAGCTGTTTCACTTTCATCCCCTGACGCTGGAGGATTGTCGCGAGACGCGGAATTATCCGAAGGTTGAAGAGTTCCCTGGGTATCTTTATTTCATCGTGCATGGCGTGCGCGCAGACACCAGTCCCGATCATTTCAATACGATCGAACTCGATGCGTTTCTCGGGCCGAACTATGTCATCACCTATCACCACGAGATGTTTCGCAGCATCAACAATGTGAAGAAACTGGTGACCACGACCCCCATCGCATGTCAGCGCGGGCCGGCCTTCCTGTTACATCAAATCCTGGATCAGATCGTCGATTTTTATTCCCCGGTGCTCGACGATTTCGACGAGCGGATTGCGAAACTCGAAGACGACATTTTCACTTTGCGCCGGCCGAATCAGGCGATCCTCGAAGAGATCATGGATTTGAAACGCGGCGTGCTACGGCTGCGGCGCATCTCAGCGCGGCAGATGGAGGTGATCCTCCGCACCAGCCGCGGTGAGTTTGCCTTGATACCGGCGCCGATGTTGCCGTTCTATCGCGACATTCACGATCACATTATTCGCATCACCGACCTGGCAGAGAGCTATCGCGATCTGATCAGCGGTTCGCTGGACGCTTACATGTCGGTCGTCGGCAATCGCATGAACGAAATCATGAAGGTGCTGACGATCTTTTCCGCGATCATGCTGCCGTTGACGTTCATCGCCGGTGTGTACGGGATGAACTTTGAAAACATGCCTGAGCTGACCACGCGCTTTGGCTATTTCGTGGTGCTCACCATCATGGTGTTTGTCGCCATCGGCATGCTGCTTCTCTTCTGGGCGCGCGGGTGGCTCGGCGGTGGCGGAGGAAAATAGGGTATTCATGTAGTTGACTCACCAGAACGCCGAAGGCCTTCGTCAATGTCAGCCCAGGGTTGCGCGCGTCAGCGCCCTACCCTGGGAAAAAGGATGAATCAGAGATGCAACCCTGAAAGGGTTGCGGCCCTGGGCTAACGCCTCGGTTTCCCATTCGCGAACTCTTTGAGTTCGCATCACAATTAACGGAATCTGTTCCCAGGGCGTTGCCCTGGGCTGGAATTAGTGAACGCCTTCGGCGTTCTGATGAGTTAACTACATGAATGCCCTCAGGAGACCAGCAACAAGTAAATCGAAATCAGGACCGAGTTAGCGATCAGCGCGTACACCCCTGCGAGCACATCGTCGGCCATGATTCCCAATCCAGATTCCAGCGCCTCGAGTCGACGAATCGGATAAGGCTTCCAGATGTCGAACAGACGGAACAAGAGGAACGCCGTCAGGACGCTCCACCAGGTGTGCAGCCAGAACGGACCCGACAGCAGAGCGATCATCTGACCCGCAACTTCATCGATGACGACTATGGACGGATCCTTACGCTGAACCGCTGTCTCGGTGCGCGTGGCGGCCCAAATGCCCAGCATCGTTGTTGCAAAGGTCAATAGCAGCATGAACGCTAACTGAGGAGTGAACACGTAGAGCAGAGTGGCGCCGGTTCGTTGCGCATTCGCTTCGAGGACTCCGTAAAACCAGCCCGAAATGCTCAGATACAAGCCAGCACCCACGAGCGAGCCCAGTGTGCCCGGCGCAACCGGTAGGTAACCAACGCCGCAAGTCGCAATCGCCAGCGCGACGTAATCACCCGCGGTGCGTCGTTTCGGTGCGGAAACTTCCGTCGCCGGAACAGCGACCGTTGGATTTAACTCATCACTGGATTCTTTGATTGGCATATTCTCAACAAGTGGCACAGACTTTAGTCTGCGATCCTAAGTGGCACAGACTTTAGTCTGTGATTTCAACCATAATGCATCTCAGGCTCATCGGAACACTGTCGTCGACGACTGGAGCGCAAGCGTCCCGCTTGCTTCCTGGATAGCGCCAGCTGTTTTGCAAGCGAGACGCTTGCGCTCCAGTCACAGACTTTAGTCTGTGCGACTTCCTGCCGCGGCGGTTCGCTAATTGCTTTCGCTTATGACTTGATCCTATGCTGTCAGCAGTCTCCCCTTTTACCAACCGCGTTTCGTCGGCATGCAATGCTGCGTCGAACACTTCCGAGTCTTTTATCAGACAAGTTCTCGAAGTGTCGAGTGCCATCAAACTACGACATCTGGATGATTCATTTAGCGCCTAACCGGTCAAACCTGATTTCGTTAAGCATCGTAATTCTTTCGATGATGGTTCTCAGCTTGTCGTACGCGGCTCGCGTTACAGCTCATTCCGGGTCGGCGTTCCAACCATCGGGTCGCATCAGGGGCACAACTCTCGCAGCTACCGGCGATCGGCGGGAGCGCTTACCCGGAGTCGTGCTCGTTCTCACGGGCCCGGCACTCGGTGACAACAAACTCTCAATCATCAGCGACGACCAGGGCGAGTATTCGTTCAATCGTTTGGCGGCCGGTGACTACACGCTGGCGGCGACTCATGCAGGCTTTGAAAGACTCGAGCAGAAAGTAACCCTGGCGATCGATGCTACCGTCGACCTCGACGTGTTGTTGCAGCCCGGGACCGTGCAGGCAACCGTCACTGTTTCGCCCGAACAGGATCGCATCAACACCACGGACACGACCGTCGCCGGCCAACTCTCGGCCACGAAGCTGCGTGATGTGCCGCTGGTCAATGAGAAGTTTCAGGACGCACTGCCGCTGCTCCCCGGAGTGACGCGAAGTTCCGACGGAGCGCTCAACATCAAAGGAACTCGTCCTGATCAAAGCGGTACGCTGGTGTCGAGCTTGAACGTCAGCGATCCCGTGACCGGCGATGCGGCGATCGACCTGCCGCTCGAAGCCGTCGAGTCGGTGCAGGTTTTCTCGAATCCGTTTTCCGCTGAATACGGCAGATTCACCGGCGCGGTAACGGCGATCGAGACTCGCTCCGGGAGCAACCGGTGGCGATACCTTTTGACGAACGTGCTAATGCGTCCGCGCATTCGCGACGGTAAGATCTACGGCGTGCAGTCAGCGACTCCCCGGATTGCTGTCGGCGGACCGATCAGGAAAGACAAGATCTTCTTCTTTCAAAGCTTCGAGTACCGCTTTGTGCGCTCAGAAGTTACGAGCCTGCCGTCCGCCCAGCGCGACAGCAAACTCGAGAGCTTCGATTCGTTCACGCGTTTTGATTTTAACCTCAACAACGCGAACCGTCTGGCAGTGAGTTTTTCGCTGTTCCCGCAGAAACGCGACGCCATTAACCTGAACACATTCACCCCGCTCGACACCGCGGCGAATCTGCACCAACGTGGATGGTTCTTTGCCCTTAACGAACAAGCGACGTTCGCAAAGGGCGCTCTGCTCCAATCAAGTTTTAGTCTGAAACAGTTTGACCTCGACGTCTTTGCCAACAGCGGCGGGCCTTTTGTGATCTCGCCGGCGCGACGTTCGGGCGGTTGGTTTAACCGGCAGGGCCGCGAGAGCCGGCGGGCAGAATGGCTCGAGACGCTCTCTCTGCCGGAGAAGAAGTACTACGGCAAACACGATATCAGATTCGGACTCAACGTAAGCCACACGACCTTCGACGGCAGCGATGTATCCGCGCCGGTTCGAATTGTTCGACGCAATGGCACGCTGAGTCAGCTCATCACATTTGCGGGCGCCGGCGCATTAGCACGTAACAATACCGAGCTGGCCGCGTTCGCGCAGGAGACCTGGCACGCACACACCAGGCTCACAATTGATCTTGGCTTGCGCTGGGATCGCGACAGCATCAGCAAGGACAATAACTTTGCCCCGCGGCTCGGTTTCGCTTTCCTGCCATTCGCGAACGAGCGGACGGTGATTCGCGGCGGAGTCGGCCTTTTTTACGACAAGATTCCTATCAACGTCGGCATT
>DASUTF010000338.1:0-3218 GCA_036374695.1 Pyrinomonadaceae bacterium | reverse complement strand
CAAAGCGTGGCAAGCGCATCCGGCTGATGCGGTTTAACGACAACACCGATACGGCGAATGGCGGCCATGGTTGATAAGCGGAAGGACTTAATTAACCACAAAGACACAAAGAGCACAAAGGAATTCTAATCAGCAGCCTTTGTGTCTTTGTGCCTTTGTGGTTTAGTCCGGCGCTGAGGCGTACAGCGCGAGGAATTCAACATTGCCGTCGGCGCCTTTGATTGGTGATTCCGTTACACCCGCGGTTCGCAGGCCCAGCGATTCGGCGGCGGCGTTGATTTCCCGGACGACGCGCTGATGCTGCGCCGGATCTTTCACGATGCCGCCTTTGCCGATTTCGCCTTTCCCTACTTCAAACTGCGGCTTGATCAGGGCGACGATGCGACCGGTGCCGGTCAGCAGCGGCCTAATCGCAGGTAAGATTTTCGTCAGCGATATAAAGGAAACGTCGATCGTCGCAAGGTCGAACTGCTCATCAAAGTCGGATGGTTTGAGGTAACGCGCGTTGACGCCCTCACGCACCTCCACGCGCGGATCGGTGCGGATTTTCCAATCGAGCTGATTGTGACCCACATCGATTGTGACAACCCCTCGCGCGCCGTTTTGCAAAAGGCAATCCGTGAATCCGCCCGTTGACGCGCCGACATCGATGCAGAACAGTCCATCGACGTCGAGCTTGAACTCACGCAGTGCGGCTTCCAGCTTTAATCCGCCGCGGCCAACATAACGCGACGTCGCATCGTCCTTGATTCTGATTTTTGCCGATTTATCGAAAAGTTCCGAAGGCTTTCGGACAAGCTGCTCATCGACCAGCACCGCGCCGGCCATTACCAGCGCCTGAGCCTTGGTGCGTGAAGCGGCCAGACCACGATCGACGAGGAGTTTATCAATCCGCTCGCGCGGCATGCGGTCATCGTATCAGAAGCCTGAATTCAGTGGCACAGACTTTAGTCTGTGGCTCAGTGGAAAAGTCAGACTAAACTCTGTGCCGCTTCTGACACCTAACGCCGCGCACCCTGCATGACCGCGCGCGGCGAGTCGATCAGCGACAACTCTGCCGCGCAGGGTTTGCAAAGCCAAACCAGGACTCTTGGGGCATCGACCCAGTAGAACGGAGACACTTTGGCGGCCATCTTCACGGCGTCGTCACTCTGCAGTCGTTGAAGTGCCTGGATAAAAAATACTCCGTTGTAGGTATCGCCATCGGTTGAGTTGTCACGATGGCAGCATTCACGCTCGTAAAAGAATTGCCGCTTCATAGGGGTACCTTCCTCTCGCGCCGCACCGCGCGAGCACACGAATCCTGATCAGTCGGGTGTTTATTAAATTGAGGAAGGGGCGGGCGAACCAGGAAAGGGCAAATCTGCTGTACGCCGTAGGCGCATAATGCCACGCTCATTCAAAGCGGTCAATACTCAAAATCATTGTGAATGAAATGTCCGCGATTTGACCGCGAAAGTACGGCCAGTTTCTCGCTCAGGGATTTGGACCGGTGAAAAGATCCTCGATCCGGCCAGCATCGGTTCTCCGATTTCGTCTCAAGGGGATTTCTGAGTTTGCGGGTTGCACCCTTCGCTTGCGCACCAATTTGCCGACATCCTGAGCAGGTTCGCGTTTTATTGCGGCCGGCGACGCTGATTTCCGATCAGCATCTTCTCGTTTTGCGATCTTGGACGCGTCCTTTTCCTGAGCCGGCTCGTCAGCGGGCGTGGCCGACGAGTTTTCCGGCTGAACCGGAGCCTGATTCTCTGTCTTCTTTGCGTTCAATTCCGGCGCGATGGCAACCGGCGGCGGTTCTGTCTTCGCTTGTGTCGAAACGTTTGGCTGCTGCGTGACGGACGCAGCCGCGTCTTGTCGACGCTCAAGATAATTGACCGCGACGGCGCCCAGGGCGCCACACAAAGTTGATGCAAGCAGAAGCGGCAAGAGGGCAAGAACCTTTCGTCGCCCCTCGATTCTCCGAGCGCCTTTGATCGGCACGACCTGCCGCGCCGTGGCGATTGTCGCGTCGTCATCGAAATGCGGCGGCTGGAGTGTCAGCGGAATTTCTATTCTCGAGGTGCTCATCGTGGTACGGACAACTGTCCGACGCGCTTAGATGCAACTCTAAGGCCTCAAGTTCCTGCGGGGTAAGCGGAGTATTGCGGTTTGCCTCGTGAGGATAGTCACAGCGGCATTCTGTGAGACTTCTTCGGCAATGCGGTGTGGCCAGCCCTGCGCGGATGACTGATATGGTGTCAGGCGATGACCTTATGGTGCTGCGCGCGGCGATCATCCAGGACGTCGACGGCTTCTTTGACGCGCGTGTAAATCCCATCCGAATCAAGGCCGTACTTGGCGAGCAGCAGTTTCGCATCGCCATGTGTCACGATGCGGTCGGGAATGCCCATGCGAACCAGGCTGACCTTGTCCTGAAGTCCGTTTTCTTCCAGCAATTCGAGGATGGCGGAACCGAAGCCACCGGCAAGGTAAGCTTCTTCCACGGTGACAATCAGGCGCTTGGTTCGCGCCAGCGCCAGCAGTAAAGCACTGTCGAGCGGCTTCACGAATCGCGCGTTGATGACGGTTGTTTCAATGCCGTCTTTCGCCAGATTGGCGGCGGCTTCAAGCGACGGGTGCACCATCGAGCCATACGCGATGATTGCGACTTCGCCGCCGTCCCGCAGCAGTTCGGCTTTGCCAATTTCCAGCAACTGCGGCGGCTGATCGAGGGGCACGCCGATGCCGTTACCGCGCGGGTAACGCATCGCCGCGGGGCCGGCGTGCTCGATCATTGTGAACATCATGTCGCGCATTTCGCCTTCGTCTTTTGGCGCCATCACAACTATGTTCGGAACGCCGCGCAGATACGCGATGTCCAAAAGGCCGTGATGCGTCGGACCATCGCCGCCCGCGATGCCCCCGCGGTCCAAACAGAATTTGACGTTCAGGTCCTGGAGGCAGACGTCGTGAACCAGTTGATCGAACGCGCGTTGCAGGAAAGTCGAGTAAATCGCGCAAACTGGCTTCAGTCCTTCAACTGATAATCCGGCGGCAAACGTCACACAGTGCTGCTCGGCGATTCCGACGTCGAACGATCGCTCGGGGAACCTTTCCAGTGCCTCGCAAACACCGGTTCCGTCCGGCATGGCGGCGGTGAGCGCGACCACCTTTTCGTCTTTGGCCATCAACTCACATAACGTTTCACCGAAAACTTTGGTGTAGGTTGGCGCCGTTGC
>DASUTF010000337.1:0-4540 GCA_036374695.1 Pyrinomonadaceae bacterium | reverse complement strand
TCCATCCTTCAGCCCGACTATGTCAAAGGTTTCGGTGCCATCAAGCTTAAGCGAGCGTGCGTTCACTCCTTCTTTAAACCGGCACGGCAGCACACCCATGCCGATCAAATTCGAGCGATGTATCCGTTCGAAGCTTTCGGCAATCACTGCTCTAACACCCAACAGCATGGTTCCTTTAGCGGCCCAGTCCCGGGAGCTGCCGGCGCCATATTCCTTTCCGGCAATGACCACGAGCGGCACGCCTGAAGCGCGATACTTGACGGCAGCGTCATAGATTGTCATCTGCTCGCCGCCGGGCTGATGAAGCGTGAAGCCGCCCTCCGTTCCAGGAACCATCAGGTTTTTAATGCGAACGTTAGCGAAAGTGCCGCGAACCATTACCTGGTGGTTGCCACGCCGCGCGCCATAGGAGTTGAAATCTTCGATGGAGATCGCATGTTCCTGCAAATACTCTCCTGCCGGTGAGTCGGCCTTGATCGCACCCGCCGGCGAAATGTGATCGGTGGTAACAGAGTCGCCGAAAATCGCGAGTGGGCGCGCGCCGCAGACGTCCTCAAACTTCTCCGGCTCCAGCGAGAACTTCTCGAAATAAGGCGGCTCGAGAATGTAGGTTGAAGCAGGGTTCCACCTATACGTTTTGCCTGTGACTTCTTCAATCTCATCCCACATCGGACTCTCGCCGGTAATTTTTGCATAGAGTCGCTGGTAGGTTTCCGGTTCAAACGCGGAATGCATCAGCGCGCCGATCTCTGCAACGCTCGGCCAAAGCTCACGAAGGAAAACATCGCGCCCGTACTTGTCTTTTCCGAGAGTCTCATTCTGAATGTCGATTGCGACTGTTCCGGCAAGCGCAAATGCAACCACCAGCGGCGGTGACATTAAAAAATTGGCGCGGATCGACTGATGAACACGCGCCTCGAAGTTGCGATTGCCAGACAGTACGCTGGCAGCTACGAGGTCGTGCTTTCGGATCGCCTGCTCGATACAAGGATCGATAGGTCCCGAGTTGCCGATACAAGTGGTACATCCGTAACCCGCAAGATGGAAACCCAATTCCGCGAGGTACGACATCAAACCCGTTCTTTGCAGATACTCGGTGACGACGCGCGAGCCAGGTGCGAGTGAAGTTTTAATCGAAGGACTTATCTTCATCCCACGGTCGACGGCTTTTTTTGCGAGCAAGCCGGCGGCCAACATCACCGCTGGGTTTGATGTGTTCGTGCAGGAAGTGATGGCGGCAATGAGGACGTCGCCATGGCCCAACTCCACGTGTGCTTCCGGAAATTCTTCTGAAAGCTTGGGCACTACACGGTCCGGCGTGGGACGATTATTCATCATTTCCAATTCGCTCCGCGAACTGGTCTCTTTCGGCGTAACATCATTGACGACCGGTAACTCGCGCGACTCCTCAGCTTGCTGGCCGCTGCCTGCCCCCAAACCTGCGCCTTCGTCACCACAAACACCGATGTGCGTAAGAAAGCGATGTTCAGACTTTTCCCTGCCGTAACCTCCTTCGCCGACTGGTCTCTTTAACAACTCGCTGAACGTTTCTTTCAAATCCGAAAGCGCGATTCGATCCTGCGGTCGTTTTGGACCAGACACACTCGGCTCGATGCTTGCCAGATCGAGATCAAACACCTGGGTGTAGTCACATTCACCAGCCCGAGGCATGCCAAGCATGCCTTGCGCAGTAAAGTAGTTGTGAACGAGATCCACCTGCGCTTTGCTTCTGCCGGTAGCCGCGAGGTATTTGCACGTCTGTTCGTCAATCGGAAAGAAACCCATCGTAGCGCCGTATTCGGGCGACATGTTGGCAATTGTCGCGCGATCGGTGACTGGAAGACTCGCCGCACCCTGGCCATGAAACTCGACAAACTTACCGACTACTTTCGCCTCACGGAGCATCTGAGTAACTCTCAACACGAGATCAGTTGCAGTTACGCCTTCGCGCAGAGCTCCAGTCATGTTCACACCAACAACGTCCGGTGTCAGCAGATAGATCGGCTGGCCCAGCATTGCGGCTTCGGCTTCAATACCGCCGACGCCCCAACCAACAACTCCCAACCCATTGATCATCGTCGTGTGCGAATCGGTTCCCACCAGCGTGTCCGGATAACAGGTTCCATCTTTATGGATGACACACTGCGCAAGGTATTCGAGGTTGACCTGATGGCAGATGCCCAAACCTGGCGGCATGACGTTAAATGCGTCAAATGCCTGCCGGCCCCACTTCAGAAACTTATAGCGCGAATGGTTGCGCTTGAATTCCATTGCAATGTTGCGCGTGAAGGCATCGCTCGTGGTTGAAAAATCGACCTGCACGGAGTGATCGATAACGAGATCGACAGGCACCATCGGCTTCACGATGTTTGGATCTCGGCCCAGTCTCGCCACCACCGATCGCATGGCTGCCAGATCGACAACCAGCGGCACTCCCGTGAAGTCCTGTAGCAAAACTCGCGAAACCACAAGCGGCACTTCTTCAGTTCGTTCCGCATTAGGCTGCCAGCGCGCGAGCTGTTGTACGTTCTCCACTGTGATACGCTCGCCGTCGCAGTTGCGAAGTACTGATTCAAGCAAGATTCGAATTGAAACGGGCAGCCGCGAGATCGCACCAATACCTTGCGCTTCGAGTTGCGGCAGCGAATAGAACTTACGTGATCCTTGGAATATACGTAGGACATTAAAAGGATTTTCGCTCATGATGTTTCCGCCCTGTGTCCGGTGATGATTTGAGGTAATTTTTGTGCAAAGCGCAAAGACGCAAAAGAGAGAATTTAACGTAAGACTCTCTCGTGCGTCTTTGCGCACTTTGGGGGGCGTGAGGGTTACGAAGGGGCTAAGCGCGCGCGGCGCGGGCTGTCGGCTGCAAAATGGCGTCGACAGCATATAGACACCAGTTCTCTGCTTCCTTTCGCGGCTCAGTCACACTCGCGTTCTCAATTTTGATCTGCTTCGCATCTTGAGAGACTTCAACCTTGATTTCGCGACCGGCCTCAGTCTTAAGAGCTTCCCTCTTTTTCAGTTCGTCGACCCTGAAAGTGCCTGGCACTACATGTAACAAGAGAAGGTTTTTCAAGTAGTCGCGGTTCTCCGGCTTAAACAAGTCCGTCACCTTGTCTTGCGGCAGCTTGTTAAATGCCTCGTCGGTCGGCGCAAAGACTGTGAAATTGCCCGAAAATCTCTCGGTCAGGCCGGCTGTCGCTATTGCTTCGTTGAACTTCGAAAAGCGCGGTTCCTTCGACACCAAATCCATCAATCCTACACCATTTCCTTTTTCCTCTTTCTGCATTAGATCTCCTTTTCTTTTTGATTAGTTCGTGAACAAGTCCGAGACTTGCCAATTCACACTGTGCCCTGCCCGCAAGACCGCGGACCAAAGCTCCTGCACCGTGAACGTATGTATATAAGGATAACCAAAGGCAAGTGGACATTTCGTCCGCAGAATCCACAACGCCAGTGAGTAATAACACCTACAGATCGCTTTGCGGACTGCTTCTCTGTGCAACCCCTTGTTCTCTTTGTTACCTATTACACAGACACAGAGAGGTTGCACAGAGAAAATCTTCTTAAAGTTGAACCTGTGTGCCGATCTCAATCACGCAGTCGGGGCGGTATGCGAAAGAGGATTGTCGCGCGGTGAGCGTTACGAGCCATCCTGCAAAGACTTCACCCCGCAAAGGCGACAGTCCGTCCTTCTCTGTCGCAACCAGTGTCTCTCCTGAGGAAGTAAGTCGTCTCTTTGGGTCGATAATCCAACCGCTGCCCCATTGAGAATGGGATGCAGATTCGATCTTTGTCGGCGCAACCGGCCACATGGGCCGCCGCAGAATGTTTCTTTGGGAAGCGTGGCTTCGCCAGTCACAGCGCAGGCTCATTGTTCGGTCGAAGGTCGTGCGTACTTCAAAGTGAAGCGCCTTCATTCGATCGAGACTTTAACAACTTGGTTCCCTGCTGCGTTATTGATCATTGGAATCCTTCAGGCTTCGCTTGAACGGAGTTAACAGTCGCAACGTCGCGAAGTTGATCACGCTCAAAACGATGGCAATCTCGTACCGTCTGAAAGCAGCGGCTGCTCCGATAGCTCCCGTGTTCCAGATGCTAGCCGCTGTGGCGGTGCCGTGTACGCTTCCACGATCCTTCAGGATGGCGCCGCCGCCGATAAAGCCGATACCAGTGATCAGGCCCTGAATTATTCGAGATAAGCTGTCGGCGCCACTGCCTAAGATACTCATCGCGACTAGCGCGTAACCGCAACTCGCGACCGCGACCAGCGGAAACGTTCGCAGTCCCGCGCTCCTTACTTCTTTCTCACGGTCCCAGGCAACAGGGAGCGCAAGTACGTAAGCGACACTCACACTTATCAGGTGTGTGAAGATCCTTGTCCAATCTATGTCCATCCTGTCAATTCTAGTATTAGTCGGTACGACGCGATACAGGTGGAAACACCTATGAGATATGGTAGTGCTACCGATGCCCCACTAAATCAACTCGCTTATGTGCTACCGGGAAGAGGTTCGTTCGAAATTGGATGAGCTCA
>DASUTF010000336.1:0-16951 GCA_036374695.1 Pyrinomonadaceae bacterium | reverse complement strand
ATCGAAGCTTCGTCGAAAACGCCGGCCTTCAGATTCATCATTTCAACATTACTGCCATACCGGCTTGAAATTTCCTCGCGTAGTTCGTTGCTTTGAAGTTCGTACTCATTCCCGTCCGGCGTGCGCACGTGCGTCGGGAGTAGCTCATCACTGTTGCTGTCGAGCCCGAAAGGTTTATAGAGGATCAACTCCGGCAGTTTGCTCGCGCTCAGCCACGGGAACCCACTTTTGTCATTGAGTCGCCGAAAAGCAAACCTTCGATCACCGTCAACGCCATGCCAACCCAGCCGGGCAACATCCAGTGATTCCCCCGCCATCGACTTAACCGGGTAACGAAAGATGGCACTGATTAGTCCTAGTTCCATGTGTGACTTAGGATCAATGGTTAAGTGTAAAACGCTGAACTTGGCCTTTCGGTCTATGTCGATGTTCGCGTCAACGAGTCGCGCAGCGACTGAAGACAGTACCCCGGGTGAGTGATCCCGACGTGTCGGGACGAGCGTAACCGGCGGATGGCAATTCCCTAAAGATTCCAAGCCCGAGGCGCGGGCGACAGAGTTACGCGTTTCAATGTAACCCTTTGATTATGACGCCCTTTCGGCCCATCGCGGAAGCCGCCCGGGCTGACGCCCGGGCCTATTACATCTCGCGGTCTCGCCACTTCGCGGCTGGTTGCTGGATTCCGCTGAAGCCCAGGCCGGACATGCGCTCCTTATTTCTTGTAGATGGCTATACCCCAAAAGTTAATATCCGGTGGAAGGCTATTCCAGTGGTCGAATGAGTGGGAGTCATCAGATTTGTAACGCAACTTGTAGTTCCCCGCCGGCAGCGTGATCACGACATCCACTTGCCGGTTCTTACCGGCGCCACCTGCGTGTGAGGTTTTCGGCTCTTGCATCTCCCACACGCGATTCCCCTTCTCTGCGTTTTCGATCCACCCGTAGTCAAACATCTCACCACCCTGGCCTTCGCCGATCGCGAAAATACGCACCTCCTGATCGCTCGGTAGACTAAACGTCACAGTTTTATCTTCGTTGTCCAGGACTTGAGTTATCTGGGCGATAGCGGGCAACTTCGCGAACTCCTCAGGCACGGGCTTTGAAAACAGTTCACCGTACGTTTTCATCAACTGCGCAGCCTCCGCTGTGCGTCCCACACTCTGATAAATCCGAAACTTTGAAACCAGATCCTTGCTGTAGAGATCAGCGTAAGGTTTTCCCGCGATTAATTTAAGCTGACTTTTCAATTCTGAAACCGGAGCGATCCAGTTGATCTCGGGTAAGGTCTCGCGGAACTTTTCCGGGAAGATGAAAGTCTTTAAGAAGGCCATGCCCACGGGTGAGCTCAACGCATCGCCCGAACCGAGATCCGTCGGGCGACTGAGATTGTCCGAGTTCGCCATGATAATGAACGTCATGTTTCGTTCCGGCACCTTCAATATGAACGACGAATTCCCTGTCCAGTATCCGTAATGCCACAGCAGCTTCGTGCCTCGGTAGTTCTGCGTAAACCAGCCGAGACCGTATGGAAGCGCTTCGCCCTTGGTTGATTGGGCGGGCGTGAAAGCAAGTTGCTGAGTCTCTTTCGTGAGAAACTTATTTTGATCAATCGCGATGTCATACTTCGCCATATCAAGGACTGTGGACATTAATCCGGCGGAAGTGCTGAACCCCTGCGGGTAACTGATCTTCGTCGCTTTAAATTCGCGATCAAGCGCATATGGCTGCGCCAGTGTCTTCACAACCGTATCGAATCTTTGCTGGTGCTTTTCTGTAATCATCCCCCTATTCATTGGCGACTGGTGTGAATGAATCAGCTTCCATGTCCCATCTTGTTTGTTCCAGACATATGAAGTTCTCCAGGGGCCTTCAGTGCGTGGTGTCCCATTTGGGGGCGTAATAACTCCGCGCATAAAGAACGTCGCGATGGCGCTGTCGCCGTAAACCGCAGTCTCAAGGTTGTTAATCTCAAACTTCACTTTGAAACCCGCTTGGAATGCCCTTCGCAACTCTGCCGAATCAATGAACGAAGTTAAGAACCCTCCTTCGCCTTGAAAGCGATTGTGCTGCGGCGCGAGCCTTCGCTCGATCTGATCTACGTTGCCGGCATTGAAGCCCCCGACGATATCCATTACCGCGGCTTTCACTTCGGCCTCAGCTGCCGCGCCCGCAGCGTTCGGCGATTTTGTGTTCACAATCCTGGGAACATTCGGCGCAGTCTCATTCATGCCGAGGGGATCGAGAATGTTGGCTATTAAAAGCTCGCCAAACGATTTGCCGGTCGCTCCTTGAACCACCTTATCCAATTCTCCGAAGCGATTGCCGTTATAACGATATTGCTCGCCGGGGTTCCCCTCTGAGGTGTGCGACAGCAGGTGCCGCACTCGAATGATTCCTTCGCTCTCCAGGGTAATGCCGTACTTGGCAACGGGATCGTCCAGCTTTATTTTTCCTTCCTGAACAAGCTGCATCAGAATCGTTGAGGCGAACGTCTTTGTCAGCGAAGCCAGGTGATACGGAGTGTGTTCGGTCGCGGGAATTTTGTTCTCCACATCGGCATTGCCGAATCCCTTCGCCCAAAGCACCTTTTGATCTTTCACAATGGCAGCGGAGTAAGCCGGTATTTTCAGTTCCTGTCGCAGACTCTCGAGAAGTGTTTCCAGTCGCGCAATCCGTTCGGCGTCGGACGACTGAGCTGCGGCGTCAGCGGCGCGCGCGCCCGACTCCTGAACAAATGTCGCCTGTCCGGCAAAGGCCACTGTCAGAAAGACGGTGACTAACCCTCGTGCTTTGAACTTCATGATCGTTTCCTTCTTCCGACACGTTGGTAATCAAGCGCGCCTTTCATGAAACACGCGTTAGAGTACCGTCTTCAGTCGATTTCTCGCATCAGAAGAGCCCAACCAAAGTTGGTACTCTTACGCCCGAAACAGATGCGCGGTTGCGTTCGTTCACAATTCTTCCTTTACGGATCCAGCGGATCATTCGCATCAAAAAACAGTGAAGCAAGGGATGGTTTGAACTCCGCGGTGATCGGAGACACTCGCGCGATAGACTCCATCGGAAAATATCCCAATTCCGTCGAACAGCGAATGCGAAACCCGTCCTTCGTAACGATTTCAATGTGGCCTTCGCTTGAGGTGACAAGACCCTTTAGATCAGTCGGCATTTCATAACGAAAAGCGAGCCGAGCCGCATTTCGAAAATTCGTAGTTGTATGACGCGCGTATGGGTCGATCAAAATACTCTTCTCCGGGATCTTGAATTTGTCCATCACATATTTTTTCATCTCGATCGCCTCGTTAAAAGGCGTCTGCATCGGGTGCACGTGACCACCAGACAGAATGATTAAGGGCGCTTTGCGCTGCAGGAACAGTTGCGCGCCTTGATCCGCCCTTTGGGCAGCTATCTTGCTTAGATTGAGCCCCGCCGGCGGGCCCGAGCCCAGAACTAAAATGAAAGAATACGGATAATCGCTCCACCTGATGTTCTTCAAATCCTGAACGGCCGCTTTGTTTTCGCCTTCTTCCAATGGTTCATAACGGCCTGCTTCATCACGCCGATTAGCTTCCAACAGTTTTAGAGCGAAACTGAGTGTGGGCTCAAAAAACAGTGGATTCCTGGCGAGCTTGATCTCCGCCAGCTTAGCCTTAACGAGTCCCCGATATTCTTCGCTCGAAACATCGAAGCTGACCCGGTCGATATCCTTGTAGTACGGGTTCTTGCCCAGGCCGTAGACACTCAGCAGACGGTTCATTCCGTTCGCAGCATCTTTCCACGCTGCAACGAGCATCGCCGAATCTGATTGTTGGCTGTATTTAATAAATGCGCCCGACGGACGCATATGTTTCGCAACGAGTCTTTTGATCTCCGGACGGCGGCTCAATGTTCTGAGTTCGCTTGCCACCCGTTCGATGTTTGGACCACTTAAACGAAACAACCGATCAAAGCAACCCACATCGTCGCAATTCGCGGCGCGTCTTAACGCATGAATCCGCTGGTTGGATAGCCTTTTCAGGACTGAGTTTCGTCTCAAGAGTCTGCCAACTTCCGAGTGTCTTTGAAACAAACTCAACAGATAAAAGTTCTTGTCCTGAACCGCGTTACGAAATTCCAGTTTGTAAGTACTGTCAAAACCTGAGGAGTTGAGGCCCGCTCTCTGCGCATACGAAGTGCTTGTGAAGGACCTGTAAGTGCCGGCAGAGCCTGGCGAGACGAGCGGCGCGTTGTGAACGGCTGAACTAGTCGTGAAGAGAACAAAGGTGAGAATTAGCCGTCGAAGCATTATTAGTTGTCCAGCCTTCGGTTCAATTAATCAACGCACTTTAATCCGCTACCGTGGGATCCGGCCCTATTATTCGATGGTCACGGTAAGAAATTTTCCGTAACCGCGGTCGAGTGCGTGTCGTTATTAAACTCGCGCCGCCGTTGTATATTTCAAGCCAGTTATGATTTTCCACGTTGCCCTACATCCAACTCACAATGTGCTCAAGCGTCTCTTATGCTCGCTTGCTTTCCTACTGCTGACAAACGCAAGTATATCTCTTGCTCAGGAACCTCCACAGCCGCCGCCGGATCAGTCTGAATTAAACGAACTCATTCGCCGGGCCGCGATAAGGGTGACCGAATATAAAACCAGGTTTAAAGACCTCACCGCCGAGGAAGAACAGACAATTGAAGAGTTTGACGCCCAGGGCAACCTCGAGAAGCAGCGTCGGGTTGCTTCGGACCTGTTCATTTATCAGTCACAAGTGGACCCAACTGAAATGTTTGAGTACCGCGACGTGAAATCCGTTGATGGCAAGACTGTAAAAAAGAGAGAAGTGCGGTTGGTGAACATTCTCACTAAGTCAGCCAAAGCCGATTCGGTGAAAAAGGAATTCGACCGGATTTTCCGTGAGAGCCAACGGTATGAACTTGGGAATAGTTTTTACGGCCTGACCCTTAATCAGGGAATAGCGCTGGAAGAGAAAGGACGCGAGGCCTTTCGGTTCAATCTCGCTGGTCGTGAGCAGGTTAACGGCCATGATTCGATCGTGGTTGAGTACCAGCAAGTTTCGCAAACTCCTGCCCACCACTTTGATCTTAAGAATCTACCCGGCCCGTTAAAGGGCGCCCTGGCGTTTTACCGTGGTCGGTTGTGGTTGGACGCTGAGACGACGCAGATCAGGCGGGAAGTGCGGGAACTGACGCTCCGGCTTCCTTCGTTAGACCATCCGCTCATGTTTTATAGATTCGAACTGGACTATGCGGATAGCCGCTTCGGATTCTTAACTCCACGGCGGCTCGTGATTACGTATTATAGCCGAGGTCGTCTCGGGGCCGACAAAAAGCCTGTAACGCTGGTGGGAGCAAAGATAACCTTCGAATACGGCGCGTTCATTCGTTTCGCTGTGGACTTGCCTGATGCCTCAATCGATCCGCCGAAGAAGCCTTGATTGAGGCGTCTCACGGCTGACCATGCGTTTCAATGGACGGGTTCTTCTGCGCGATCCCGCCAAAGAGCTTCCCGGTACGATACAATCCGCGAAAGCAACTCCTCGACCGACATCGGCAAACCGCCTTCTGATATAGCGAACGGCGCTTGCGCCATCCCTTTATTCATCTTAAAGAGAAACCTTTTGATCGGTGGTTGGCGCGCGAGGATGGCGTCAAGATCCACCGGAACGATGCCGAGGAAAGCGTTGTTCATGACTTGATAGATGAACATGCTTTCGATCTCTTCCCACCGGATTAGTCCCGCGCCAAAAACGGAAGCATTTTCAAAAACACCTTCCTGATTGATGATTACCGACGGCGTGGGTTTCAGGAGCCGATAGCATATGTAAATGAAAGCTAAACTGAACACTGGCGCGCCGACATAAAAGATTTCGGGCGTTATCAGCTTGAAAAATCGTCCTAACGAATCCCTGCCGGAAATATCGAATCCGTAGACAAGCGGATAAACGCACGCGCCGACGAGAAGCAGGGATCCTGCGGCCATGGCAATCAGGTAACGCCTCTTAGTATAGATAACGATGTCTTCCACTGTTGTTTATGTTTCCTTTAATGCTTCCTTTAATGGTTGTCATGCTTCCTTTAATGGTTGTCGGGCCGAACAATTCACCACTGACTCTCACTTTGATTTCCCGAACGTCGGCGCTGGGGTGATGACGGAGCGTGGCGGAAGAGTGACCAAAAACTCACAATTTCAATCTAGATCCTTAGCGAGCCGCGGAATGCCCTGGCTCCATAATAAGATTCCGCACCGTTGTGATAGACAAACACATGGTCGTAGCGGCGATCACAAAAGAGAGCGCCGCCAAGTTCGCGAATCTCCGCAGGTGTCTTCACCCAGCTTGACGTTTTGGTGTCGAACTGTCCAAGTGTCTGAAGCTCTCGGTATTCGCCTTCCGTCAAAATCTCGATACCCATGGCCGCGGCCATATTGATAGCGCTATCTTTTGGTTTGTGTTCTTTCCGTGCCTCCAGCGCTTCCCGGTCGTAACAAACACTTCGGCGGCCTTTAGGAGTTTCGGGTGAACAATCAAAAAAAATGTATTCACCGGTCTTTTTATCATGACCAACAACGTCGGGTTCACCGCCGGTTTTTTCCATTTCACCGAGTGACCACAGTTTTTTGGGATTAGCTTCCAGCTTTGCCTGTACTTTCGCCCATTCAAGACCTTTATGGCGGCCCATGTTTTTCTCAAAGCGGGCCTGCAACATTCTGAGCAGTTCTTCGCGTGCTCCTGCCGACATTGCCTCTTTTTTTCCAACGCCCTTCATAGAGCTTCCTTTTCAATCGTTGTGTCGCCAGGGTCAGCCTTCTGACTTTATGCTTCAGCCTTGCGTTCGCGCTCCCGCCGCTTGCGTTCAACGACGTGTTCGACCGCGGTGGTTTCAATGAAGCCGCACAATTGTGCTTGACTACTGAGCAATCAGCCAAGCCAGCGCAGCGACGTTGAGCCCTACGCTGAACCAGTAGCCGAGCCGGAAGGCGACCTTTCTTGTCTTGTGCCGGAACCGATGTCGCGCAACCAGGGCGCCCGGCCAACCCCCGATCAGTCCCAACGTAATTAGAGCCCACTCGTTTGTGCGCCTCGCGCCGACCTGTGCGGCCTCCTTGTCGTGCTTGTACGCGAAGAACGTCGCGATGCTCGTGACGATATAGACGCACGCCGCCGGCCACCAGAGGCGTCCGACCAAGGCCAGCAGTGCAACAACTCCGAGAAACGCCGATGCCACATAAGCTGCGAATAGAGCGGGGTTGGCCGAGCGCGTCTGTAGTCCGGGTCGCTTTGGGCGGCTCACGACATAGGTGACTGATGTTGCGCAACGGCGACCTCGTTCATCGGTCCCGAGTGTGTATGAGACAAACTCGCCGTCGGTCGGACGGCGGCTTCCGCTGGGAAAGGCCGAGACGTGAACGAATACGCGTTCGCCGCGTTCCAGTGGTGTTAAAAAGCCGAACCCGCGTAGATCGTTCCAGTCGGTGATTTTGCCTTGCACTCGCATGTCCGGGTGGGCGGTCGAGCGTCTAAATTGACGTGGCGGCGCGAAAATTCATCCATCCGCCTTCGTCCTTCATCCTTGAATCCTTGAGTTTGCGCTCCCGCCGCGCGCGAACAACGTTTTGTTGGGTGCGTCTTACATTCCTTACAAGTATATTTTTGTCAAAGCCAAGTCCGGCCGCCGAGTGTCAACAAGGATTATTTCTTTGGGGCCGTACGAACTAGTGAATTCGGGCCGAGCCTCCTGGAGTTGTGTCGCTTTGATGCGAACACCGCGACGAGGTTGAACGGCTTCGTTCCAACGTTCAGGAACGTGTGCGGCACTCCCGCTGGTACTTTCGCCACGTAAGGTGCCTGGACGGTGAATGTTTTATCACCGATTAGGTATTGAGCGCTGCCTTCGAGCAGGATGTGTGCCTCTTCGACATCATGCACGTGGAGTGATGGACCGCCACCGGGTTGGGTCTCGGTGATAATGAACGAGAGCGCTTCGAAGCCATACCGATCGCCGATCAGGCGGTGTCCGAACTCGCCCGGCTCGCGGTAAAAGTGCTCTAACTGGTCCAGCTTGAAATAGAGGGCGGTCGGATCGTGCGGCTTCTCGGGCGGGTGTGTGAACTCTTTGTCGGGCAACTTTTTCTGAGTTGTGGATAAGGGCACGCCGCTCGGCTCTTGACGGGAAGCAGCACTCCCGAAGATTACGACAGCCGCCAGCATCGTGATGACGACTGAGCAGATTAGAAATCTTCGAGTCGGCGCGTTTATGCCAATCTGTGTTCTCATCGCTCAAGGATAGCTTACATTGTCGGGGCCGCGATACTTTGTGCCCCGCCTAACGGTGGGGTTGACGCGGCGGCGCGAATTCACTCATCACTTATTACCCAACGCACTACAATTCGCCCCCGTCGCGCCGGTCCACGATTTATGCTTCGGCGCTGCGATGGGAATTCCCCCTCAGCAATAAAGACATCATCCATAAGAAAAGGATAGCGTTGATAATTTGAGGCACTTTGCGTAACCACCAGTTGGTGAATATGAGCCGATTGATAAGCGGCAGTGACAAACCATCCGCGCTCAGTTGCATTTGAATTGGCAATTGAATGGTGAAAGTGGAAGCCCAGACAACAAGTTGAAGCACGACCGCAAGCCCGATTGCCCACCGTGGAATAGGGGTTGGCCTGAACCACAGGAGAAGAATTGTCAATATGGTGGTGATGAGCATCGGAATAACCATGTAGCCTACGATCAACGGGCTGAGAGCCTGGTGATAGGCACGGAACTCGTTCGCGCCGATCAGACGCCAGGTGGGATAGTTGACGAAGCTTTCCACAAACGACGCGCCTACGCCATAGAACACTAACGCGAAGGAGATCAGGAAGAGCCAAACCGAAGTTTTGTTTGATGTTTGCAGGTTCATCACTCTCAAATCCGTCGGACCATTTTAACGGCTATATCGGAGGTGATATGCAGCTTGGAGTTAGTGGTGCTTTCGAACTCAGCGCCCGCCTCGCCCAGGACAGTCGCAATCGCCCTTGTAGTCAATACCTTGATGCCAACAGGAGGAGCGATCACTGGTGAGACACACACGAAGATCAAGCCCCAACCGATTGCCGCAGAGATTAAAAGATTCACGGGTCCCCTTCCCTAATGCAATCAAGAGGTTATGCCGAAAACGGTCGCCGCCGCGCACCTTGTGTTAGAGCGGCTCCACGGCGGCGTTCACGCACGCCCGGTCGCCACGTTGACCTCCTGTGGCACGGCCAAGCCAAATCCATCGACATACGCCCGGGTCGCTTCCTTCATGTGAGCGATGAACGCGGCACGGGTTTCTTCGCTAGCCGCGGCAACGAGTTCAGCTGCCGGCAGAGCGGAAAGGTGTTTAAGCACGAACTCCTCGGGCGGCGGGAGCCGGAGCGTCATCCGGACCAGTTGGACGACGACATCGCGAAAGCCGGCACCCTTGAGCAGGTCACTCAGCTCGGTGGCGTCTCCAAGTGAGAACCCCACCGCGCTAGTGCCCGCCGCCTCGGGACCAAAGAAACGCTCGAGGCCTTCGCGTTGCGCTGCAAAGTACGGAGAAGGTCCCGTCCAAGCGCTTAGCGCGGCGCGCCCCGATGACGTCAACACTCGGCGCATCTCATCAAGCGCCTTCAGCCGATCAGGAAAAAACTGTAAGCCTTGCTGACAGAAGACGACGTCGAACGCTCGATCCGGAAAGGGTAGGGCGAGTGCACTGCCCGGACGCCAGTCTATTGTCAGCCCAGGTGGCAGCGGAAGCCGTCCGGCGACCGCAAGCATACCTTCATTAAGATCGACGCCGGTGACGGTTCCGCCGGGTGCAACCCGACGGGCCGCTAGTCGCGAGACAACACCGGTCCCGCAGGCCACGTCAAGGATGCGCTCGCCTGCTCTTAACTCTGCGAGATCAAGGAGCGTCGGCACCCACGGCCCCATGATGAAGGGCACGAGCCATCGCTCGTAACGCTCGGCAGCGTCGCCCTGGAGCTGAAACTGGGTCAGCCTCTGCGCCTTACTCCCAGACATGGATTCGTCAGCAAGGGTCATCGGGTTCCTCTTTCCGTTGTCGCAAAACGCCTGACTTGACCTGGCTTGTCGTAACTCCGCGAAGCGGCTTCCGGTTGATCCTTTGCGCCGCTCCCGTCCAAAGATTGTTATGCGTCACCGTTTAATTGAGAATCCACATTTCAGCAGTAGCGACGTTGTCTCTGCGCCGGCGCGCAACGTTGATCGTTATGCGACGGGCGTCAATTCTGTGCTCGCGAATCAAAAGCCGTTTTGCTTTACGCGCCTCGGCAAGCGTTCCGCGAGCTCCAATTTCCTGTCCTGGTCGAACAACGATCAACCCTCGGGCCCGCGGATTCTTCCGTAATGCCTCGGCGTAGAATTTAAGCCCGTCGGAAAGGCCGTACAAGTCGAGATTTACCGCCGGCGAACATTCAAGGCACTCTTCATCGAAAAGTCGACGCTTGCCGGAGTTGGCTGGCGGTGACGAAGTCGGGTTGGGTGTCGGAGGGGTTGAATCATTTGGGACGAGCCAGAGCTCAATGGTAAGTCTCTCTCGATAGCCGCCTTCAATAACGACAACCCGGGAAGAAGCGAGTCCCCGCATTTCGACTAAGTACCTTTGGTCGCCATACAAACGACGGAGAAAAACCCCCGGTGCGACATTCGTTTGATTGTAGCCAATGAGATAGCCTCGCAGGTGTGACTGGTTCCGCAAGGCTTCGGCGAACGCGTCGAGACGGGCCGCTTCATCGTCCGTTGGCAGGTCCGCGTATGAATCGAACTTTGTAGGCGCGGCCTGTTGTTGGGCGGGAGTAACGGAAATGCAAGCCAGTACCAGGAAACAAGTGACAGCAACTGATGTCGAAATTCGAAGACGCATAGACATGATGGCTGACAGATAAAAGGCTGTCACTTGAGAGCGTGGTTTAAGCTGCGGAGGTTCTAACAACCGTGGCCCATAGCCACAATTTAGGAGACAGGCGTTATGGGCGCATCGATGGAGAGTTGGAATCGTTGGATCAGTCGTGCGCAAACTAGAATCCATTGGGAAAGAGTTGCGCTTCGTTTATGAAGCTGGACCGTGTGGCCTCGCTTGAGGTCCCGCCGCTCCGCTCTTTGTTCGGCGCGTTTCAGCTGGCCGGGCGTCTGTCGATTTGAGTCCAATTCCCGCACCGCCATCCGACGGAGACGCGGCGTGACGATCCACGGGCTCAGGGGCCGCGCCGCCGCTTAACGACGCCCGAATCCACGACCGCGCCGGTCCGGCTGACGGCGTTGAAGAACATCTGGTCCCCATCGATCTCGACGGCGAGGAACACGCGGTCCCTGTCGTACCCCGCCGCCGTGAGGCCCGAGCGCGGGTCGAGGTCGCCGAGGGCGAGCTTGCCCCCGGAGCCGGCCACGAAGTACGTGATCCCACGCTGCGGTTTCGTCCGCTCGTAGATATGGTCGTGCCCGGAGAAGGCGACGGTGACGTTGTGCCTGAGGAAGATCGGCTCGAGCAGTTCACGCAGGCTGAGCCTCGAGCCGTGCCTCTTGCCCGAAGAGTAGATTGGGTGATGGAAGTAGGGGATCATCCACGCCTCTTCCCCGGCGAGTTCGCTCCGGAGCCACTCCAGCTGCGTGGGCGTCGGATAGTCGCTCTCGAGCGCGATGAACTTCACGCTCTGTTTCGGGGACTTGAAGCTGTAATACGTCTTTCCGCCCATGTTGAAGTCGCCGTAAAGCCTCTGCAGGCGGTCGTCGTGGTTCCCGAGCGCCGCATAGAACACGATCCCCTTCGCGCGCAGCGCAGCGTACGGCTCCTGGAACTTCCTCTTGAAGTCCTCCGGAGTCTCTTCCCCCAGCATGTTGTCGCCGACCGTGATGACGAGTTCCGCCGGGAAGCGCTCGCAGAGGGCCGCCATCTGGGCCGCGAGCTCGTACTGGGGTTTATCGCCGGTCCCGTAGTCACCGAGCACGAGGAACTTCAACGACCCTTCCCGGTTGGGCAACGGGACCGCGGCCCGCTCCGCAGTGGCCGGGCGCCCCTGGGACGCCCGCGGCGCGGATTGCGCTCCGGCGGGGCCGGACATGGGGGGCCACAGCGCGGCGGCGACGAGGCAGATGAGGATGCGACGGATTCGCATGGGCGTGCTCCAGAGTCAGACGGGGACCACGTTGCGCAAGACGTCGACGACGATCTGGGCGTCGATGTCGAGCAAGACGAGGTCGCGGCCCACAATTCGGTACTGGATCTCGACTGGCAGCGGGGGCAAGGCGCTGAGAAGCCGGTACGGCACCGTCGAGAGAGGGAGCACCGACGGGTACCGCGTGTTGATGTTTATGCGGAACGTCCGCCCCGGCGCCTCATCGTAGATCTCGGCACGCAGCGTGCGGCCTCCGGGGCCGGCAAGTATTTCCCGGATCAGACGTCGCAGGAGCGGGCGGACCTTACGGACGAACAAGTCGCCCTCCTTGGAGCGCGCGCGCTTGGCAGCGAGCAGCTTCTCGAGACCGGTCTGGTAAGCGTGAACGCTTTCGGGCGGCGCCTTGGGCGGGAGCGGAGCGAGCTGCTTGTCCAGCCGGCGGCGCAGCTCGACATACTCGGCCACCTCTTCCTGGAAGTCTTCGAGGCCCTTGGCGTCAAGCTTGCGCTGGTCGGCCTGGGCCGGAGGGCGCCTCTGGCGCGCGAGGGCGGCCGAGGGCTGGGAGAAAGACCACGTGGCGACCAGGATCAGCGCGATGATTTGGCCGATGCGCTCGCGGCGGCCTCGACGCTGACGGCCTGCGGCGGTTCGACAGTGCGATGGTGCCATGCTACACCTCCTCGAGGTTGTGGCTGTGGGTACGGGGAAAGTATCACATGATCCCCGCCGGGAAATCCAGGCTTTGATGATGCGCTCGACGAGCGAGTAACGTCAGAATTAACGCCGCGCGACAGACCACGATAACTACAAAGTCTTGCGCTTGAAAGCAACTTTGTTGGCGTTCGCGGTGAAAGAGTTGTTAGACGCCGCGTTACCTAATGACAAGAATCATTGGTTAATCAACGTAGCTTGAGAAGCCACGGCTTGCCAATTTCCGTCTCGATACACAAACACATCTGTAAAACGAAGCATAACTTCTACGGCGTTACCCTGATATTCACCAGCCGCCTGAGTCTTTCCCGTGACAATCGCCCAATCCCCAAATGAACGCACCTTAATGTCATCAATCTGCATTGAGACAATTTTACGGTCCTTCGAGCCAAATGCTTCTTCCAGAACCTCAGCTTTTTTCAGGACGCGCCCTGTCAAATCAGTAACGCTCCAGTCGTCGGCTAGAATCTGTTCGATAAATGAGCGGTCGCCATTAACCCAGGCAGTTGCCAGTCGTGCTTCAATCCCGCATAAAAGTTCAGCGACTTCGGAAGCTGTGAAACTCTTCGAATCGCTTGTTAAGTCGGAGTCCATTTTATTCTCACTCGCAGTACCGCAAGTAAAACAATCCGCCAGCAGCATTCGCGAAGCCTTCTAACGGCAGAGTACAACGGGCGGCGGTCAACTGCATAAGCATTCAAGTGCTCCGGACGGCAGGCCGCTAATTCCGTGTCAACGCCCAAGTCTCGACATCAAGTGATGTGTGGTCTCTGATTCAGCCAACGTAAACCACTCTCATTTTGATTCGACTCTCTTTGATACCGTCTCGATCAGACGTTCGCGGTTGCCGCTGGCCCAGGCTCTTGAAATTTCGTCTTCCGAAATATTGCCGACACGACCAAGGAGAAAGAACGGACAAAGCGCGTGTCCTGGGCTTTTCCAACGTGACATTTCAATGAGCGATGGCAGGGCCTGTTCCCGCAGCTTTGAGAGAACCGCGGGATCACGACTTTCGGTGATCTCGTACAAAGCGCACGAACCCTTGTTGCGGTCAGTCCAGACAATTGAGTTGAGCATTTCCACAAACGGTTCGGCGGGAACTTCGATTCGTTGTTTAGGAAGTTGTCGCGCGAAGCCGGCGATTATTGCGAGCGCTCGCATAGAATTATTGCGCACGGCACTTTCCGGATCCCTCATTCCGTAAACAAGGTCCGCCACCACGTCACGTTTGTTTGCCGCATAGGCAATGATTTCGGCCGCCAAAGCGCGGTGTTGAGCGTCCCCTGACTCATGCAACACGGCGCGAAGTAGCTTCAGATCCCGTGCGGCGAAAGTGATGAACCTCTCCTGGATGGCACGCGCTTTCGGATAGGAGAACAAAGCATGTCCCTGCGAGTCGTCTTCGCCCGCATCGCCTTTTGTGATCCCTTCCGTAAAGGCATCGTCAAGAGCCTCCCCCGCTTGTACGATTGTTTCAGGCAAACGAATCGCGCCCTTTGGCGCAGAACGAAATTGCAGCGAAGGCGCACCCTTTTCTTTGATTCCAACGTAAAGAATGGCCTTGCCCGCCTCACAGCACACGAGGTTCAGACGAGCCTGCTGGACGTTTGGTATAGCCTCCAAACGTCGCCGTGCTTCTTCCGGCGAAGCGGGAAACAGGTCACCGTCCTTGATTTGGAGCGCCTGTCGCGCTTGTTGTTCCGAGACGCTGCGCAAACCGTAGAAATCAATATTTCCAATCGGGGGCTTCTGACCATCTACAGAGCCGAATAGTAAAACAAATAGAAAAATGAAAAGTTTCCTCATCACTCATTAATAAACGAGACGGTTGGGAGAGTCTGCGTAGGATCGGCGAACTATACCGCGCCGCTTCGTGAGTTTCGGCCTTGACGCCGCAAATAGCTTCGCACGGGTGAAGCGACGGTTTTGGCATTGATGTTTCGGTCAATGCAATACCGTGTCGAAAACCAGTCGGACAATGGTTTCACGCCTCGGCTAGAGTTACAAGAGCCGCAGCACATCACAATATCGTCGCCTGCAAATCCGGCCAACAGAACGTGTTCAGTTGCGCCGATTGATTGATTTATTCTCGCGCACCAGCGTCCCGTAATAACCGAACCAGCGTTTCATTGTTCTTTGATCTCGCCAAGCTCAACGCCGTTACCTTAGTTGTCCGAACCCCAATTGTAGTGAACGCGTTCGGATTTGCTCCGTTCGCCAACAGATACTGCACCGTCTCAACGCGGCCACTTGCAGTAGCCATCATCAGCGGTGTCATTCCCCGGCTGTCCGTCGTGTTTACATTCGCGCCTTTGTCCAATAAGAATTTGACCGCTTCTTGGTTTCCCCTTGAGGCGGCTGCGACCAAAGGAGGCCCAACGACATCATCGGAGCCATTAACGTCGGCGCCAGCTTTTATGGCGGCATCCATTTCGGTTATGTCTCCCTGGAAAGAAGCTGCGGCAAGCCTCACTGTCTCACGGGATACTCGATTACCCGCTCCCGGGCCGTAGTTGTTTGGGCGACAGCCGGGCAGGAGCGTTATAACGATAACTAACAAGAGCGCCCTTGAGAGGCGATGGTTACAAGTTGTCATGTCGGAAAGAAGCAACCGAACGTCTGAGTTGACCGGGCGGTGCTTATTTCATCCTTCCGCCTTCATCCTTGCCGTTAACGCTCCAGCCGCTCGCGTCCAACGAGTTACTGGGTGGCGCGCCGATGTAATAGTGCTACTCCAACGCCGCGTCAACATAGATGGCTACGTCAACGAGGCGCGAAGCGGCGGCACATGGTAGCCTGGGGTGAGCGAAGCGCAGCGAGCATAAACCCCGGGATCAGGCCCCTACGAATCCCGAGCCCGCGAAGCGGGCGACAGAGCGAGCCCCAACGTGTTTTCCAGTTGCGTGTTGAGTGATGAGTGAAATCGCGCTGCCGCGTCAGCTCAACCGTTGGTGAGGCTTGTTTAGCAATTCACCGACGGACGCTCTAATCTTAGCCTCATTATGCGATGACTATTGGACAGGAATCAATTTGCTTTCGATATATTTTCCGCCTCCTCCGGCGGGACAAACCCAGTCGCCATCCCGATTCTTGAAACAGGTGCGGTTTTCCTCTGTAATTGTTCGCCTTACCTTGTCGCCGTACAGCTCACACAGCACCTCTGTGGTCTTAATCGGATAAAGCATTGCATTGAGAGGCGCTCCAGTATGAAGGCGTTTATCTCCAAAACGAGAACTGGTCCAAGTATTCTTAAAAGCCGCTCCCATCTCGAATTTAAGAAACGTGAGCCCGACTTTACTCGGCGCAGTAATTGATCCGGGGTCGGCTCTAACGGCAGCCTTTTCGTACATCACACGTTTAAAAAGCGCTGCTGACGCGGGAGAAGTTCTAGTCACTTTGCCGGGCGGCTCGTTGAGTGGGCATCCGTGTATTTGGGGTGAAACTGTTTCTCTATTTCGTGTAACCGTTGCTGTATTTTCTTCGGAAGAAGAATTATCGGCGGTTTTAGGTGTTTGTTTACTGCTCGGTTTTCCCCCGAGGCACGCGGTTTTTGTGCCGGCAATGAGCAGTCCGTTTGACTCCGGCGCAGCCCACTGGATTCTCTCCGACCAGCTAAATTTGATCCCGAACCAGCCGACGTGGGGGGACTCGGTTCCGATTTCCACAATCGTGCCGACAGTATCCGGAGACCATTCGAACGCAACCTTAGTCCCTACGCCGCAGGTCTGGCTCTGCGCTGAAACGCCACTGCGGCCAATAAAAAACATTGCCGCGATAATAGTCGCATGTACGACAAGCGTTAGCGCGCGCCTATTTATGAAGGTGCTCTGAACCACTATTTTTCTCCTTCGCTTCTTCTTTGCGATTTAGCTGCGAAAACGGTCCCGCTGGATGTCTGGATTAACGAGCCGTCGTAGCTGACGAAAGAGTTTAGCCCAGGGTGAGCGAGTGCAGCTAGCGTAACTCTAGGATCACGTCTCCTAAGAATCCCGAGCGCGCGAAGCGGGCGACACAGCCGAGCCGTCGCGGGAATTTTCAAGTTGCGACTTCCACCCATCCGCTAACGCTGACGGTGACTTCACATTCCAAGTCG
>DASUTF010000335.1:0-35664 GCA_036374695.1 Pyrinomonadaceae bacterium | reverse complement strand
GTGTGGACAAAGCGGCAAGCGCGCGGCTTTCCAATCAGCGCCGCCGGTGTGAGCCAACGGTAGAGCAGTCCCGCGGCACGGCCGACGGTTCCTGCTTTCGCAGTGTGTGTGTGAACGAGGTCGGGCCGCTCGCGCAACATCAGCCGGAAAGTTTTCCAGCTCGCCAGCGCGTCGCGTAGAGAAATCTCGCGACTCATTTGCGGAATCACGTGCGGGGTCACACCGGCAGCCTGCGCGAAGTAGGTCATGTCGTCTTCACCTGGCGGGACCACCCCAGTCACGAGCAGCGTGTCGTAACCTTTTGCGCGCAGGCCGTCAGTTAACCAGACAACGTGCCGCGCGGGCCCTCCTACGTTCAGACGCGCAATGATTCGGAGAATCTTCATAAAGCAGTAGGCAGTAGGCAGGGGGCAGTAAGCAGGAAAAACGTAAACACCGCTCGTCTGCCTATTGCCTTTCGCCTACTGCCTTCTTCGCTCAGTCGTCCATGCGGAAAATCGTGTCCGGATCATCCTCATGTCTGATCTCATCAATTGCTTCCTGGCGGTGGTCGCCCATGTAAAGGCGGTTCGGACAATTGATGACGATGCCGTCTGTCTCTCCAACATTTTGATAGGCGTGGACGACGCCCTTCGGGATGACTACGGACTGAGGATTGTCCTGCCCAACCACCAGTGTCATTACTGCCTGATAGGTTGAGGAATCAGGACGATTGTCCCACATGCGTAATTTGAAGTTGGACGGTCCGATGAAGCAAAACAAGTCTGCCTGGTCGACATGCTCGTGCGGCCCGCGCGTCACGCCAGGCCTGGTCGAAGAGATATAGGACATCACTGGAAAGAACTCAGCCGGCAATTCGTCGTGACGAAAAAGCTCGCTCAACCAGCCGCGCCGGTCGTCGAACCGGCGAAGCGGCCGAACGATAACGTCGTTGATATTGCTCTGATGGAAAGTTTCAGAGGTTGGCGCCGGCTTCTGCTGCATGTGTTAATTCCATGTTGTTGGCGCCGGTTTCGGCTACCAGATTCGAGGCGTGCAAGAGACTTTCAAACGTTCCGGCATCGGTCCACCAGCCTTCCAGTTCATCCCAGGTCATTTCGCCGCGCGCGATATATGCGTTGTTCACGTCGGTGATCTCGAGTTCGCCGCGACCGGAGGGTTTGAGTGTGCGAATGATTTCAAACACCGCGGCGTCGTACATGTAAATGCCAATAACGGCGTACTCGGATTTCGGCTGCTTCGGTTTTTCTTCGATGCGAAGTACCTGCCGCCCGCTTAACTCAGGCACGCCGAAACGTTGCGGATCGGTAACCTTCTTCAGGAGAATTTTGGCGCCGCCGCTCTGTTCACGGTACGCATCGACCGCCGCGCGAATGTTCCCCTGAATAATGTTGTCGCCAAGAACGACACAGATCGGATCTTCGCCCGCGAAATGTTCGACCAGCGAGAGGGCCGCTGCGATGCCGCCTTCGCCCTCCTGGTAAGTGTAGTTCAGGTGTTTCAATCCAAACGCCTTGCCGTTGCCGAGCAACTTCAGAAAATCGCCGGCCGAATTCCCGCCCGTGACGATCATGATGTCTGTGATGCCGGCATTCACCAGGGTTTGGATCGGAAAATAGATCATGGGCTGGTTGAAAACGGGCAGCAGGTGTTTGTTGGTTACTGAAGTTAGGGGGCGTAACCGCGTGCCTAGTCCGCCAGCCAGTACGATGCCCTTCAAGATGTGTCTTTTCCTCCTTAGCGCTGCGCAAATATTTTTAGTGAATCACCCATCCTGGTCAGGTTGAGGCATCCATTCACGACTTGCTTGACGTACTGACGATAGCGGGTCTTCGTGAAGGCTTGATTCAACTTGTAACTCTCGCTGACGCGATCGTAACTTGCGTCAGTTGTGTTGGTGCCCCTCGTATTTGATCTAAGGGCATGCAGGATCTCGAGAGGATTTCCTCCTTCAGTCCGGATTGTGACGTGACGGAAACCCGCGCGCTGCAACAAGATTCTAAGTCCGGCTACTGAAAATAGCTGAAGATGTTGAGGCGGAGATATAACTGACCATTTCAACCTCAATAACCTCGCCGACATTCCTCGTCCATGCGGCGTGGTGGCCCAGAAAACGCCGCCCTTGCGAAGCAGTCGTGCGGCCTCATTAACCACGACAGCTGGATCGACCAGATGTTCCAGCAGCTCAACCGCCGTGATCACGTCGAAATGCTCGCTGGGATAACCGGCTTCCTGTACTTCACCATGAAAAACGTCGAACCCAAGATCGCGAACACGGGCGACGGATGTTTCCGACACTTCGATACCCTGGGCTTGCCAGCCACAACCCCGGGCGGCCCGAAGAAATGTGCCGGCGCCACAACCGATGTCCAGAAAACGATTGGTTTGGCGATAAGGGGAAAACTTCGCGGTAATCTCTGCGGCGCGCCGGTGAACAAACTCCGGTTCCGAGAAGCTTCCCGGGGCGTAAAAACCGCCATAATAACGCTCGCTGGTATACCAGGGTGAATAGGGGGTGTAACACGTGCGGCAACCCACACAACAAACCATCTCCAACTCGTTCTTAATACCAAGCAACCGCGTTCCCGTTTCTGCGCACGCGGGACAAGGGCGCACAGATTTTTCCGTTCGCGGATCCAGCCGTAAGAGGCGTTGACCTGCGAATTGGTCCGGGACGTGTTCCTCGATCTGCACCCGAGTGTGTTTAGCTCCTTATGGCGATTCGATCCAGGTGCCGAGGCCGTCGCTTTCAATCAAAGCCGTCACGGCAGGCGCCGCGCCCTGTTCCTGAGCGCTCAATCAATAAAACGTTGAAACCAAAGTTCCAGCATCAGCAGCGTCCACAAACGGTGCTCGTGGTTCTGCGCGCCGCTGATATGTTGCTGGACCAGACGCTGAACCGCTTCGGGTTTGAACAACCCGCGCTTGAGGGCCTTTTCTGACAGCAGCGCTTCCGTCACAAACCCCTGCAACGAACCGCGGAACCAATGTCCAATCGGCACGCCGAACCCCATTTTACGTCGATCGAGATTCTCAGAGGGTAGCAATTGACGCAACACGCGTTTCAAAAGATATTTTTTCGTCAGACCGCGCAGCTTGAAGTGCTCGGGCAAACTCGCGGCGAACTCGATGACGTGATGATCGAGAAATGGCGAACGCGCTTCCAGCGAAACCGCCATCGTCGCGATATCCACCTTCACCAGCAGATCGTTGGGTAGATAAGTCATCGTGTCGGCCAGCAGCGTCGCATCCAGCAGCCCGGCGCCATTGGCGTTGATGAACCACGGCTCGATAAACCTCGCCGCACGTTCAGCCTGGGTTTCGCGGGCGAACTCGTCTGAATACAACTCGTGCTGCCGCTGGCTGTCAAAAACGCTGATCCAGTGCATGTACCGCTCGACGTTGGGCAGCGAAATCGCGCGCATGAAACGCTTCGTGCGTGTGGCCAGCGTCCGGCGCGCGTCAGAGCCGGGAAGTAGTTGAACGGCGCGTTCGATAAGACCGCCACGCAGCAAACCAGGCAGGCGATGATATCGCTGTGCCAGGAGCATCGCGGCGTAACGATCATAGCCCGCGAACGATTCGTCGCCGCCATCGCCATTCAAAGCAACAGTTACGTGACGGCGAGTCTCGCGCGCGACGTAGTAGGTTGGAATGGCTGAAGAGTCGGCATAGGGTTCGCCGTAGTGCTCGACCAGCGTCGGCAGTACTTCTAGCGCATTCGGCCGGACGATGAATTCGTGGTGATCGGCGCCCACGTGTTCGGCAACCCGGCGCGCGTGATGCAGCTCACTGAAGTCCTGTTCCTCGAAGCCAATCGAAAATGTTTTGACGGGCGTCGAGCTGGCCTCGCTCATCAAAGCGACGACAGTGCTGGAATCAATCCCGCCGGAGAGAAACGCGCCCAGCGGCACCTCGGACATCAGTCGCACCCGCACCGCGTCACGAAGGATTTCGATCAGCCGCTCGCCGGCTTCTTCTTCCGTGATCTTCAGCTTGTTGCTGAAGTCCGGCATCCAGTAACGCTTAAGTTCGATTCCGCCTTTGCGCCACCGAAGAGTGTGGCCCGGCTCCAGTTTCCTGATTTGCCGGTACGCGGTCAGCGGCGCCGGCACGCACATAAAAGTGAGGTAGTAGTGCAACGCCTCACGATCGATGTCACGACTTACGTCCGGATGCAGCAGCAGGGGCATGAACTCGGAAGCGAACACCAGGCCGCCGCTGGAGGTTTGCGCGTACAGCAGCGGTTTCTTTCCCACCCGGTCGCGCGCCAGAAATAATTCCTGCTTTGCTTCATCCCAAATCGCGAACGCAAACATGCCGCGCAGATGCTTCGCACAATCGTCGCCGTACTCCGAATATGCATGGACGATGACTTCAGTGTCCGAATTCGTCTTGAACTGGTGGCCGAGATTGGCGAGCTTCTCGCGGACTTCCTTGTAGTTGTAGATTTCGCCGTTGAAAACGATCCAGGCGGTGCGGTCTTGATTGGCAATCGGTTGCTGGCCCGATTTCAGATCGATAATCGCGAGCCGACGCATCGCCATTCCGACATGGCCGTGGACGTAGAAGCCATCCTCGTCCGGCCCGCGATGGCGGATCGCCTCATTCATGCGCTCGAGCAACCGGCGATCAACCGGTTGCCCGTCACCGCGAACCATTCCTGCTATGCCACACACTGTAATTTTCCTAATTGCGGAACTGCAATGACGGGAAGGTGGAACACGGTCGTCAGCCTTGTACCACCACTCGGGCTGACTGTGGCTGCTCGGGACGCACGCCTGGTCCCATTCGTGAACGCGCCTCTTGCTTCGCTTCGGCCTCTAGCCGCCGCTTTTCCTCTCGCTTTTCCTTGAACAACACCGCACCGACGGCCACGAAAATGAAATAGAACACGAGCAACTGCGCGCGCTGGCGATAGGCGGTGCCGACGTTTCCCTGGACGACCGAGTATGACAAGGTCAGCATACAAGTAAAAATCAGGATCGGGGACAGTTGGCGGAGACGATGTTTTATCGTAAACCAAAGTCCCAGGACCATTAAAGGAAAGCAGGCCCACCAAATCAGCATCTCGGGCAGAGTGATGCTCTGGCGCAGGGAAGCTAGCTGCCACGGAAAGGGGGCGAACAGCAGGTACACTAATCCCAGCGGTATCGTGGAAATCGCTCCGCCCGCGGTTGAGACATCGACGTCCTGGCCGAATCCCGACTCTGCCGACGCGAGATCAGAACGGCTGCGCTGCAACTGTTCAAAGGTGACGATCTGCTCATACTGGACCGAGGCCGTCCTGGTTACTCCCAAATACGTGAGCCCCAGACCCAGGATGATAATGACCGCAAACTGTCGAATGAAACTTGTCGCAGTAACGGCCTGCATACCGATTGAAAACGCGCCGGCCACGGCGAAACAGATCATGTAAAAAACATAGAACCGAAGACTGAACACCACCAGCAGCGAAACCCCCAAAACAAGAATGTATTGGATGCTAAGCTTTTGACCCAGCTTTAAGGTTGCCAGAATCGCAAGGGCCAGACAGAAAACGATTGGAGCGTCTTTGAGTCCTTGAGCTGACCAAAGCACAAGAGACGGATAGAACGCTACGGCAATGGCGGCCGTTCGCGCCACGCGCAGATTCGCGAATCCATGATAAGCGCATTGGAAGATTATCACCGCCGTCAGGGCGCCTAAAACTGCGTTAAAGAACTGAACTGCCAGCATGTTGCGGCCGACGATCAAGTAGATGCTGCCAACCAGGTAGTTCATGCCCCACGCCGCCGCGTTATTGCGCATATAGTTGGCAATTTCCCACTTGAAGAACCCGTCACCCGACCACGCCTGAACTTGAGCATAGCCAAGAAAATTGTAGTGCAAGGCGTCACCGCCGAAGAACTCCTGCCCGCTAAATAAATAGATCCCACCAGCAACGGCCATACGCAACACCAACCCGGCAACGAAAATCCGCAAAAGAAATCGCGCGTGTTCGCCTAGACGATAAGTATAAAACCCTGCGATAGTGGCCAGGCCCGTACACATCAAAACGGCTCTGGCGTTGTCGCTCATTGTTACCGTATAGTAAATGCTCGGGTAGGGAGCCGCGATCGCGGGCCCAAACAGGATTATGACTCCACAGACACCCAAATATGCGAATACGAGCGCGCCGTTCATCTTTTAACTCTACCTTCACACTTCATCGGGCAAATCTTTTCTGGTCTTCCGCTCGATGAGAAACTTGTCCTCCGTTGCCAATTTCTTAAGCGGCTTTGCGGGAACACCCGCAATCAGGTGATCCTCGTCGGTCAGCTGACCCGTAATTACCGAACCGATGCCCACAATACATCTGGAGGGGATAGAACTTCCGGGGGCCATTCTGATTTCAGAGCCCACATAAGCAAAGTCACCAATTCTTATCGGGAGCGTACGCTGCCGATTGTGCGTCCAAATCGACGAGTTGCGTCCGCCGATGATGGTGCGCCGGCCAATCTCCACGCGATCGGTAAAATCAATTTTGTGCCCCGTTGTAATAATACTTCCCGGACCAAGCGCGAAACGCGGATCGACCGGATTGACTACCTCCGGCTCAGGTATTGAATTGATTTCATTCAAACGCAGCAGCTCGGAGTATCTTCCCATGTCCACCTCGTCGCCGCCGCGTATGATATTCAAGTGACCAATCCTCACGTGATCGCCGAGCTTTAGTTTCTTAACACCGATTACCAGATTCAAATGCCCGATTTGCGTATCGTCGCCAATCTCACAGGCGCCCGCGTCGATAATAGTTAACCCGATGCGCACTCGCTTGCCAATTCGATAGCCAAAAAAGATACGGTAACACAGTCGCTTAAGGAATGAAGGCAGCAGAGCAATCAACGCCAATAAGAAAAGCTTGAATCTTGAAGTTCGATGCATTGGCGGTTCCAGACACCTAATGATCACCCGGCTGCTTCACGCAAAACATCAGCTAGTTTATCAGCCTGATCGTGAAGTCCGTAATGCTGGATCACGTGCTGCCGTCCGGCTGCTCCCATGGCCTTTCGCCGCTCAGTGTTAACAATCAACTCCGTCAACGCGCTGCGCCATTCTTCGCTGGTGCGAGCCACAAAATGCGTTGTCCCGGCTTCGCCAATCTCATTCGAGCCGCCTACGGGGGTAGCCACAAAAGCGACGCCCACGGCCATGTACTGAATTGCTTTGAACCCCGACTTTCCGGTTGCCCAGCCGGGATAGAGGGCCTCGTCGATTGGATACAGGCCGATATCAATCGATTGGAAGTCCTCAACCTCCCGTTCGAGTTTCCAGGGGAGATTTTCTACGGTCACGCCGGGAAGCTCAACGGACTCTTTTCCTGCGCCAATGACTTTGAGGCGAAAATTGTACTTCCGGGCTAAGTCGGTTAACACCGGAAAGATCGACTCAAGATATGGAAAAGTCGAATGTGTCCCGATCCACCCTAGCACGAGCGGCGATCCATTCGCAGGGCGATCCATCGGACGAAAAATTTCCGTGTCGACCACGGTTGGGATAATCCGCGCGCGCGCGCCTTTGTGCGAAACATAGTCGGCAATCGATCGGTTGCCGCAAACCACAGTGGCAGCCCAACCAATCAAGACGTCCGTTTTGCCCGGCCATTTTATGGCTTTCCCGATGCTGCCGTACGTCGGGCTGGTGTATGAGACGTAAGTTGCGTCGTCCAAATCCAGAACCATCGGCCGCCTCATCACCTTTGTAGTTAGCCATTCGAATAGCGGGGGACCAAACATCATGGCTTCTCGTTGAACGAATATCAGATCCATCCGACGCGCCGCGGCCAGGTCGGTCAGGCGAAGCAAGCTCGAGCCGGCGAGGGCCGCCGCTGTTTTCGGCCAGGATCCTTGTCGATAAAGTTGTCCAAAACTTTTTGCGCTGAGAAATGGCTCTACGGTCATGTCAATGCCGCGCTGTTTAAGCAGCGTGACAAACTGCTGCACGCGGAACCGCGTGGCAGCGGCTTCGACCGGATACGAGGCTACAGCCATGACTCGCATAAGAAAAATGGTCGCCGATCAGAAATAACAAACGCGCAGCTTCATGCTTTGTTGTTTAAGACTCTCAGATACAAATCTGCATAGCGCGATACTCCCACGCGTCGCACATCAAACAGTCGCTCGGCGACCGCACGTGTGTGGATGCGAGTTTCGTCGGGCCGTGCGACAAACTTTACTATCGTTTTGATCGCGTCGTCGTAATCAGCCGCATTGAAATTGGAAACGAGCGCCCCGACCTGTTCCGTGGTCACCAGTTGATCGGAATCGCCCACGCCGGCGTTAATGATAATGGGCAGACCGCACCCAAGATATTCCGCGGTCTTGGTGGGCGATGAAGCAAGTTTGGAAAAGCAAGCCTTGATAAAAGCTATGCCGGCGTCGCTCGCCGAAAGATATGAAGGCACATCCTGAGGCGCGCTTCGGTGAACGGTATATCGATTCGGTGGCACACCGCGTCCGCGCATGATGGCATGAACGCGGTCATGCTCGCCCGGCGTGAGCCATAAAAAGTGTGCATCGGGGCGAACTTTAAGCAGCGCCGAAAAAATGTCCGCCATTTCTTCAGTCAGGTACCAGCCCCCGATTGACCCGCTGTAAACCAGCACGAAAGCATCCTGAAGCCCCAGCTCGGTGCGGCGCGCCATCCGATCGGTTGCGCTAAAACGAAACCGCTCTAAGTCGGCACAACACGGAACGACTTCGTGTGCCACTTCGTGCCCGCGCAAGGCCTGCCACTCTTTGATAATCGGCCAGATTCTTTCCGTTAGCGTGACCACTCCGTCCGCGGCTGCCAGGCAACGGCTCTCCATCCGTTTGGTAAGGCGGTAGCGCAGGCTCCCCTTCTGCCAATGGCCGGCATCGGCGTACTCTTCGGCTAACAGGCCGCGCACGTCGAAGATCATCTTCAGACCAAAGTCTCGTTTGAGAGACAGCGCAATGGTGGCGGGAATGTGGCTGCGAGCGTGTACTATCTCAATGCTATTGCGGCGCACCAGCCCCCGCGCGTAACGGGCGCCGGCGAGGACATCGTAGGCGGTTGCCGGCAGCGAAAATCTCTTGTGATAGCGTAACCAGTGCCACTCGATTCCTTCCGCGGCCAACTCCGGCTTGAGGCTCGCGCATCGGGCCTGACCCTCGTCTGTCCAGGCGACGTCGCGCTCGAAACTGAGCAACGTAAAACGCACGCCCGCCTTGCTCAGCTCACGCAGGTATGGAATCACCTGACTTTGCCCCAGCGGGTCAAGCATACCGTTATATGAGATGTAAAGGACGCTCCTGCCTTTAAGCGTCATGGGTGGCACCCGCGCTCGTCCTTACCCAATTGAATTTGTCTTTAACGAGCCAACTAATCGTGCCCAGAAACGTCGCGAGATCGATCACCGCTAATATCGCTACTATCATTGCCGTTCGCGCCGCGTTGCGAAGCGCGCCGGCCGGAAGACAACTACGGTTGCGACGGATGGAGAGTATTGAGCGGGCCGTGAGTGCCAGAAGCCAAAGTGCAATGGTTGCGGCAACCCACCACCGCCAACCGAATGCCAGCGCCGGCAATCCACTGATGAGAATCATCGCGTACTGGGTGAAAATGTTTGCGTGCCACTGCTGGGCCAAGCCGGCTCTAATGTTGTGCCGCGAGTAAATGTAGAAGCGCTTAAAGGTGCGCCAGAAGGTCGGCTGAAGATTCCAAAAGACTTTTGCGTCCGGCGCAAAGACCGTGCGAAATTTAGCTTCGCTTACTTTGTTCATGAAGAGGAGGTCTTCCGCTGAACGCAAGTGTTCCGGGAAACCTCCGACTGCCTGCCACACAGACCGTCGCATCAACGCGGAAGCGATAAATTGTGGGCGAACCTGGGTTCCGCTACTCTCTTTGGGAGGCTTTACATACGCTATCGCCGCGCACTCCTTGAAGAAGGTATCAACGACCGGGTCCATACCGCCGTAAACAACGTCGACGCCCTCGCGTTCGGCGCGTTCAGCCATCCCTTCCAGCCAGTTGCCGGCCACGCGCATTCCGCCGTCGGTAAAGGCCAGCCACTCAGAAGTGGCCCGCTCTGCGGCCAGATTACGGCCACGTCCTGGCATTGCCATGCTGGTCCTGACCAGATGGATTGGCGCGCCACGCTCGATATACTCTTCGATGACCCGCGGCGTGCGGTCCGTTGAGCCGCCATCGGTAATGACAATCTCCTCGGGCTGGCGCGTCTGGCCCATTAAGCCATCCAGTAAAATTGGCAGAGATTCTTCTTCGTTGCGAACCGGAATGACCACACTTATTTTCATTTTTAGAACTTATTCACTCTTTTCGGCATCGGGCATGAGGACTCAACTCTTAGCGTGGGTGTGAGGCTCACCGTGCGAATTGTCGAGAAAGTCTGCACCTTCAGGAAACCACACAAGCTTCTCGCAAGCTGCTTGTCTAAATGTCGTTTGGCATGATATCAAAAACGTTGTCATGCCTGAAATGCACTCACTCGACTGTAACGCCCTTGATTTAACTGGTTCGACCTACAAGTTCGATGAGGTTCGCGCGCAAGGGCGCGCGTTAGTCACGCCAGCGAGAGGGGCAACTCATTGACTTTTGACCGCGGCGTAACATAAATTTGCACCGCTTCGACAGTCTCTTTGCCTCTCGCACGCAGCGCGCTTATTCCGTGGCCTTTGGAGTTTCGCAGTCATGTTTTTAGGATTTACATTCATCCTCTTGCTGTACACCGACCCCGGCACCGGCACCCTGATTTTACAGTTGCTGATCGCGGCTGTTTTGGGCGTATTCTTCTACATCCGCTTCTTCTTCAAACGCGTCGGGGGCTTCTTCTCCAGAAAGAAAACGGCCGAAGATAGCCAGGTCTACGGCGGGGCTCCGGAGGAACTGCCCGAAACCTCATCCAGGCAAACGGAAACTGCGAGCCGGGTCAATTCAAAAGTCTAGCCCGGCGGCGGGACGCACGCAGTTTTATTGACGGCAGAGGCGCAACAGGCCGAGTCGCGCAAATCCCAATCAGCTCCTTATGATCGCTTCATTCCGTGACCCTGCCGGTCGGCTGCTCTTCGTTGACGGCCGCGTCGTCCGGCTCATTCAGCCGGCGGCTGCCGACGAACTCGAAGCTGTCCTCTCGTCTGCCGAGATAAAGAACTTCCTTGCTAAGGGCAAGCTCGTGCGCACCGAATTTCTCGACGTTAACGCATCCGAGAAACTTCCGGAGCGGCCCGAGGTATGCGTCGCCCTCGAAGACTTTGGGCCGCACGTCTTCGTCGAGCACGAGCGGATCCCTTTCGCCACGTTCCCTTATGAGTGGCCGCCTGAAATGCTCTACGCCGCGGCCGAGTTGACTATCGACATAGCCGAGCGGCTGCTCCCCGAAGGCTTCGGCCTCAAGGACGCGACGCCTTACAACATTCTCTTCCGCGGTCCCGATGCGGTCTTCATTGACCTGCTCTCGTTCGAGCGTCGCGATCCGCTTGACCAAACCTGGCTGCCTTACGCGCAGTTTGCGCGCACCTTCCTGCTGCCGCTGCTGGTTAACAAGAACTTCGGCGTCAAGCTCGATCAAATCTTTCTCGCGAAACGCGACGGCCTCGACCCGGAGGAGGTGGCGCAACTCTGCGGTCCGCTCCAGGGTATTCGCCCGCCGTTCCTCTCGCTCGTCACGCTGCCGGTCCGCCTCTCTGGACGCGCGCTCGCCAACGACACCACCGTCTACCAGAAGCACATGGCCAGCAGTCGCGAGAAGGCGCAGTTCATTCTGGGCCGCATCTTCAAGACCCTCCGGCGGCAGCTTGAGCGTTTGCGGCCGACGGTTCAACGCACGTCGGTCTGGTCGCGTTACACAGAGCAGAACCGGTACACAGACGACTATCAGCCGAACAAACAGCGATTTGTCGACGAAGCGATTGCCGCCACGAACCCGCGCGCGGTTCTGGACGTGGGCTGTAACACGGGCGACTTCAGCGTGCTCGCAGCCCGCGCCGGCGCATCGGTCGTGGCAATTGATTACGACCCGGTGGTAGTCGGTCGCCTCTGGCAGAGAGCAGTGACGGAAAAACTCGACATTCTGCCGCTCGCGGTTAATCTCGCCCGTCCGACACCCAGCCTCGGCTGGCGCAATCTGGAGAACCCTTCGTTCATCGAGCGCTTCCGCGGCCGGTTCGAAGGAGTGCTGATGCTGGCCGTCCTCCACCACCTGCTTGTGAGCGAGCGCATTCCGCTGCCGGAAGTTATGCGCCTCGCCGCAGACTTGACGACCGACCTGCTGGTCATTGAGTTCGTCGCGCCTGCTGACCCGATGTTCCGCCGCATCGCACGCGGACGCGATCAGTTGCATGAATCGCTGACGCGGGAATATTTCGAGGAGGTGTCGCGTCGCTATTTCGAGATCGCGCGCGCGGAGCGGCTCGGCGATACGCACCGCACGATCTACATGATGCGGAGAAAGCCGATTGCCTAAGACGCTCAGAGACGCGATCATCGCCGTGTCGCTTGCCAACCTCTGCTTCATCGCAGCCTGGCGCGTCCTGCTCAACCCTCTACATTTTACTTACTATCATTGGAAATATTATCAGGGCTTCACGGAATACATTGCCCTCATGATTGACGTGTTGGCGCTTGCCACGCTGTTCTGGGGCGCGGCGACACTCGCACGCCGCTCGGGTCGGCCCGCCGTGCAGCGCGTAGCCCGCTGGGCCTTTCTGCTCGCGCTCGTCGTCCCGATTAACGATCTACGGATGCAGTTCCTGGGCAGCGTCTTCAACTTCCGCAAGTCTCTTCTGATAGTACTGGTCGCGCTGTCCGTCGTTGCGGCCGCGGCCGCGGCCGCTTGGCGCTGGGGCGCTTATGTGGTGAGGGCCGCCGTTGCGCTCGTGCTGGTTCTGTCGCCGTTCGTGCTGATCGCGCTGGCGCAAGGGGCGTGGTTCACGTACAAACACAGGACGAACGCGGCGCTCGCCGTTGACCGCCCGGCCGGCCCCCTTCCGCAGCCGGCGAAATTGCCGGGCGCGCGTGTCGTTTGGATCGTCTTTGACGAAATGGATCAAGGTCGGGCCTTCGTAAAGCGACCCGAGGGGCTTGACCTACCGGAGTTTGACCGCCTCCGCCGCGAGGCCGTCTTTGCCGAAAACGCTCTGCCGCCTTCGAGCCACACGCTCTTGTCGATGCCCTCGCTCATCAGCGGCCAACAAATCGAATGGGCTTTAGCCGTGCGCCCAAACGAGCTTTTGGTGACGGCCAGGGGGAGCACCGAGCAGGTCGCGTGGAGCACGCAGCCGAATGTCTTTGCCGAGGCGCGCGCGGCCGGAGTCGACACGGCAATCGCAGGTTGGTATCACCCCTACTGCCGCGTGATCGGCGCCAGTCTGTCGAGCTGTTTCTGGGAGCCGGTCGTGCTTAACGAAGTCAGCCCCTTGCGCGGCAGGCCAACGATTTGGAAGAGCATGGGCCAATGGGCCACCCTGAGCCTGTCCCGAATCCCAGGCGCGTTCCGCCTGCTCGGTCATTGGTACGAGCGCAGCCGCCGCCAGGATCACATCGAGGAACAATCCAAAATCATGGAGCGGGCGCGCGCCATCGCAAAGGAACGCGGGTTCGGGCTCGCGCTCTTGCACTTTCCCGTCCCGCACTCCCCCTTCATCTATGACCGCGCGGGCCGCGCCCTCTCGGACGGCCCCGCGCACACTTACGCCGATAACCTCGCGCTGGCTGACCGCACGCTCGGCGATCTGCGGCGCGACACGGAGGCTGCGGGGCTTTGGGACGATACGGCCATCATCGTCTCCTCCGATCACTGGTGGCGTGACCCGCCTGACGGCCAGATTGACCAGCGCGTCCCCTTCATCGTCAAACTCCCGGGCCAACGGGAAGGCTCGTCCTACGCGAAGCCCTTCAACACCGTGGTAACGCGCGCGCTAATCCTCGCCTTGTTGCGCGGCGAGGTGACAGACCCGCCGGGTCTCGTGCGTTGGCTGGACCAGAACCGGTCCGAGGTGCAGCCCGTCAGCGGCATCACTGTGCGTTGAGGGCTTGAGATGATGAATCGCCGGCGCGCGCTCAACCTTCGGCTCCGTTCCGGCGCGCTGTAGGAGTCTGCGGACGCGGGGCGAATTAACGAGAGGGCACCGCGGCGGCGGCGCCGAGCAGCTTGAAGTTTCCGCCTTCCTTAATCGACTGCTGTGCAGCTTCGAGGATTCTGACAACCCGCAGACCCGCCTCACCATCGGTCAAAGGCCGGCGGCCGCTGCGAATTGAATCGAGAAACTCAGCGACGACGTGGTGCAGAGCCTCCGTCGCGTCGAGCTTCGGCGCCCAGACATCGCCCGTGCGATAGCTTACCAGCGTTTGATAATCCGCCTCGCGATCGCCGATGCGATTGGCCGTTACGCCTTTGTCGTAAACGCGCACCTTCTCAGTCGGTTCGATGTCGTCGTAGAGAATCATTTTGCGCGCGCCGGCGATCAGGGTGCGGCGAATCTTTACCGGCGCCAGCCAGTTGAAATGAAAGTGGGCGATGAAATCGTCGGGAAACTTCGTCACCAGGTACGCGATGTTTTCGATGCCGGGCTCGATGTGACAACTGCCGAGCGCGCTGACTCCGATCGGCTGTCGCTCGATCAAATAATCCATGATCGAAAGGTCGTGTGGCGCCAGATCCCAAAGCACATTGATGTCTCGCTGAAACAAGCCGAGGTTGATGCGCACCGAATCGAAATACAGCAACTCGCCCAGCTCGCCGCTCTGCAGCAGTTCCTTCATCTTGCGCACGGCGCCAGTGTAAACAAACGTGTGATCTACCATCAGCGTCCGCCGCTTCCGTTCCGCAAGTTCGATCAATTCTTCGGCTTCGCCCACGGTGGCAGTCAGAGGCTTTTCGACCAGTACATGTTTGCCGGCAAGCAGAGCTTCTTTCGCGATTTGGTAATGCGTGGCGACCGGTGTGACGACTGCGACCGCGTCCAGTTCAGAATCAGCGAACAGGTTTCGATAGTCAGTGGTCGTACGCGCAGCAGGATAGCGCCGGCCCATCGCGGCAACTCGGCCCTCGTCTGTGTCACAAATCCAGGCCAGCCGTGCTGCCTCGTTCTCGGCGAAATTGCGCAGCAGATTCGGCCCCCAATATCCGCAGCCGATTACGCCAATGGTGGTTGCTGTCACGGGTAGAGAGGATAACGGTCATCGGTGGAAAAGGGAATTTGCAGCGGTGGTGAGAGTTTTAATGTGGGGGGCACAATTTGTGACCCCAAAGCATAAGAGTCGGGACTGAGTTAGTAATGAATTGCTACATGGTTTCTTGCCGACGGCCTCTACTATCATGTCGCTTAAACCCGCATCACTGGAACGTCTCTCATTCCCGCCAAAAGAATTGAACGCACCATTTTTCTGATTCGCGGCGAGAAAGTGATGCTGGATCGCGATTTGGCGGAACTCTATGGAGTTGAGACGCGAGTGCTGAATCAAGCGGTTAGGAGGAACCGCGACCGGTTTCCTCAGGATTTTATGTTTGAACTTACGCGTGAAGAGATAGAGGGGATATCACAAAAAGTGACATCCTCCAATTTGAAGTTTTCGAAGCAGGTGACCGCGTTTAGTGAGCAAGGCGTAGCAATGCTCTCCAGTGTTCTGCGTGCTAAACGCGCCATCCTGGTCAACATTGAAATTATGCGAGCTTTCGTCACGTTACGACAGATGCTCGCCTCGAATGCGGAGCTGTCGCGCCGCCTGGACGAACTCGAAAGTAAGTACGACCGCCAGTTCAAGATTGTATTTGACGCAATCCGAGAACTCATGAAACCGATTCCCGCCACGCGCAAGGTAATTGGTTTTCGAACCATGCGTGGAAAAACGTAATAGCCGTTGGGTTGAAGGGTTGGTTTACTCCCTGTTAGCCAGTGCTCGCGCGGTGAACTCTGCGAGTTCGCGAAAGATGGGTTCGATGCCGGCTTCTTTTTCTTCCGCGGGAAGTCGCAAATGCTGATCGATCCGGGAAGAGAGATTTTGTAGCTCGGCCTGATCGGCGTAACGAGCGAGATGGGCGAACAACATCTCGTGCGCGCGTTTTCGTTCCATCACTTCCAGACCGTCCAGCATCTGGCGATGCGGCGTGCCCTCCCAAATGGGCAGGATCATCGCTTCGCGCAGCCAACGTTCCGCGGAGTACTCAGAAAGCACGCCGATGCCGCCATGAACTTCTATATTCCACTTTGCAAACTGCACAGCCATTTCAGCCGTCCAGTCCTTCGCCAGGTGAGTGACCAGCCGAAACAGGTGATAGCGGTCCGAATAGCGCGGCGTCTCCTGCCACACCTCATCCAGCAGCTGCATCGTTTCCCGCATTAACGCGCGCGCGTGATGCAGCTGCGTGATGCGCTCGTTGAACTGCCGGCGCATCAGGGGATGCTCAAAGATCGGTTTGCCGAACGCGACTCGCTGTTCGGCGAAGGTGAGCGCGTCTGCCAGTGCGCGTTGGGCCAGGGCGACGCTGCCGACGATATTGCCGACACGCGAGAGGTTCAACGACTCGAGAATGAGATAGATTCCGGCTTCAGCCTGGCCGAGCAGATAAGCTTCACTGTCGCGCAGCTCAACTTCGCCCGTGGGAACTGAGCGCGTGCCGATCTTTGGTTTGAGGCGACGAAGGAAATAGTTGAGCCGGCCGTCGTCGCAATAGCGCGGCACGAGAAACAGCGCGACTCCTTTTACAGTCTTTGGCGCGCCTTCGGGACGCGCGGCAACAATCGCCAACTCTGCGCCGGCATTACTAGCGAAATATTTGTCGCCGGTGAGAAGCCAACGCTGGCCGGTGTTGTGCGCGCTCGTCTCAACATTTGCGCCAAGATCCGAACCGCCTTTCACTTCCGTCATCCATGTCGCGCCTTGCCAGTTGCTTCCGTCACGACGCATAAGTTGCGGGAGAAATTTTTGCTGCAACTCAGGCGTCCCATACTTTCTGATGGGAACAGTTGTCGACAAAGAAACGATGTAAGGGCAGCCAAGGCCGGCGTCAAAAAAGCACGTCACGTAATCGATCAGGTAATGCATCCGGAGCGAGTTGCCCTCGAATGCACGCCACAGTGCTCCGGTTTCGTATCCGCGCCTGAGCATTTTCCAGTAGTCCGGCGGGTATAGGATCTCATCGACGCGTTTGCCGAAGCGATCGAACATGCGGAGACCGGGCGTTCCTGAGCGGTCCACCGCTTCAGAGACGGCGACGCCTTCGGCAAGCCACCACGATTCGTAGTCCTGCAATACGCGCCTAATTTCGGGATCTATTAAGTGGTCGAGGAATGTGAGGGGGGACTTCAGAGATTGCGGATTGGCTGCGTGCATTGCTCGTGGGATTCGATTATCGGAGAGCGTTCGCCACCGCGCGTTGCTGTGCCTCGGAACAAAGGCCTACTCGCGCAATTGATTGTCGTTGGAATCGTGGCACGGTTAATCGGCCATTTTCTTACAGACGTAGAATCGTTCCGGCTGAAAAGCGTAACGCCGGTATTCTTCTTCAGCGAGCCTAAAGTTCATCGTTTGCACGATTAACCCGGCTTGCGCAAGCCGCTCCTCAAAGTCATCGCCGTACATACGCCAGTGTCCAGACTGCATCGGATCCGGATAACCATATTCACTTGTCTTTGTCCCCAACGCCATCGGTACTGAAACAATCAATTCACCCGATCCAGGACGCAGAACTCGATGCAGTTCTCGAATCGCCGCGCGGTCATCGTTTATGTGTTCCAGAACATGGTGACACCACACAAGGTCGACCGAACCTGATTCAACCGGTAGATCCTTTATGTCCGCGAGAATCTCTATCCCGCGCGACGCGCTTATATCGATCCCATAAACCTTCAGATGCGCCGCCTTCTTCCAGAAGCGCGCTAGAGCCTTCTCGGGCGCGAAGATCAAAGCCACGCCGTTTTTTTCTTCCAACTCAAACTCGCGGGCCAGCCATAGAGATAAGTAGCGGTGCCTGGGGTGGCTCTCGCACTGTGGGCACACAACGTTGCGACCGGAATAGCCGATTTCGATATAGTCATGAAATTGCCTTCCTCGCCATCCGCAACAAGGGCACACCACTTTCACGGGCAGCAATTTGTTGGCAAACTCCACCCGAGTTCGGGACGTCGCCACACGCGTCAGCAGCCTCGCGGTAACCACCACTCCGTGATCTTTGAGCTGTTGACTAACCCAGCCTAACATCGCAAGTCGTTAATCGCGGTAGACCAAACACCAACGCTTCAACTTAATAGATCGCGCGCCTGGTGTCATCAAGTCGAACCGATTGTGTTTTAAGAGTTGCCGCAAAGCGAAAGTAAGAGCTATCCAACTTAATCATACCCTGACCTTGTAGGTTCTTTATTGCGAGGATCGTGCGTTGTGACCTGTTTGGATTTCAGCGGCGACGTATCCCTGTTGCTCACGGCTCAGCTCAGGAAACATCGGCAGCGACAAAACCCTATCGCAGACTTGCTCAGTTGCCGGAAGGTCGCCAGGTTTGTAGCCGAGCCCTCCATAAGCAGGCTGCAGATGAATTGGAATCGGATAGTGCACACCCGTTTGAATGCCGGCGCAAGCAAGTTGCTTCTGCAATTCGTCACGGTTATTAGATTGCACCGCGTAAACGTGGTAGACGTGGCGCGCGTAATCCATCTCACACGGCAAAACTAAACCGGAATCTTTCAACAGTTCGTTGTACGCCGCAGCGTGCGCGCGACGCTGGTTGTTCCAATCATCCAGGTGAGGGAGTTTCACGTTGAGCACGGCCGCCTGAATCTGTTCCATGCGAAAGTTGTAGCCGACAATCGCATGCGCGTACTTGCTGGTTGAGCCGTGATCACGCAGCAGCCGCAATCGCGTCGCCAAAGCTTCATCGTTGGTAACGATTGCCCCGGCTTCGCCGTAAGCACCAAGGTTCTTGCTCGGGTAAAAACTGAAGCACCCCACGTGACCGAACGACCCCACACGCTTGCCTTTGTATTCCGCGCCGTGCGCCTGGGCCGCGTCTTCAATGATTTGCAGGTTGTGTTGTTCGGCAAGCGCCAAAATCGGATCGAGGTCGGCCGGCTGACCGTAAAGATGTACGGGAATGATCGCGCGCGTGCGCGGCGTGATTGCCTTCTCGATCGCAGAAGCGGTCACGGTGTAAGAAACGGGATCGATGTCTATGAAGACCGGCGTCGCGCCCAAAACCGAAACCGCTTCGGCGGTCGCAAAGAACGTAAACGACGGCACGATCACTTCGTCGTCCCTGCCAATGCCGCACGCCATCAGCGCCAGCTGCAGCGCAGCGGTGCCGTTGTTGACGCCGATACAGAAACGCGCACCGAGATATTCCGCAAAGGCTTTCTCGAACGCGGCCACTTCGAAGCCCATGACGAAAGCCGTGTTTTCAATGACACGTGCGATGGCCACGTCCACTTCGGCCTTTATCGTTTGGTACTGCGCTTTGAGATCGACGAAAGGGACGGAAATATTTCGGATTTCGGATTTCGAATTGTGAATTAGATCTGAACTTGGTGCGAATGATTGTGACATAGTTGGATGTAGTAAAGGGTTTCAATCCGAATTTGGCAACTCGGAATTCGCACTTATTTTCGCAGGATTGCCGGCCACGGTTGCTCCCGCGGGAACATCTTTCGTGACGACGGCTCCGGCGCCGACGATCGCGCCCCGGCCAATGGTGACTCCGCACAAGATGGTCGCATTGCTGCCGATGCTGGCCTTCGATTGCACCACCGTGGGCACTACTTTCCAGTCACTTTCAGTTTGTAAGGCGCCGGTTTCATTGGTCGCGCGCGGGTATTTGTCGTTGATGAAAACCACACCATGACCGATGAAGACTTCGTCTTCCAGGTGGACACCTTCGCAGATAAAACTGTGGCTGGAGATTTTACAATTGCGCCCGACGCGCGCGCCCTTCTGAATCTCAACGAACGATCCGATGGATGTACAATCGCCGATTTCGCAGCCGTAGAGATTTACGAAATGATGAATTTTTACATCGCGCCCGAGCTTAACGTCAGGAGCGATCACACAGAATTGACCCGGCATGAATCCGAAAGTCTGGCGGAGATACGGTGTAAATCAAGATCGCAGCGCCGCGCTCATCATTAAGCGCCAGCGCTTTGCTTGCCTTCGTCGTCGGTGTACTCGTGCGATTGGTAATAGGCGGAGTAATAACCCGCGGCGTAATAGTAATCTGGTGACTCAACCTTGACATTGTTGAGAACCACTCCAAAAATTCGCGCCCCTACATCCGCCAACTGCTGTCGGGCCCGCCGCACTACGGCGCGAGAGCTGCGGCCGCCATGGACGACGAGAATGACGCCATCAACAAAGGTGGAAATTATGGAGGCGTCCGTAAAGGAGATCACGGGCGGAGAATCAACTACGATGTGCGCGAACCTCTCAGATAACGATGCGAGTAAATCCCGCATTTTGTCCGAGCCCAGCAGTTCAGCAGGGTTTGGCGGTATTGGACCCGAGGTAAGCAGCTTTAAGTTTGGCGCCTTGTCGTACGTTTGCAGCACGTCACCGAGCGCAAATTCCCCCGACAAGTAGTTTGTCAGTCCGCGAGTGTTCGACAAGTTAAAATTTGAGTGAAGCCGCGGCCGGCGCAAATCACAATCTATGATCAGAACTTCAGCGCCTGTCTGAGACAATGTGACTGCGGTATTTATGGCCGTAGTCGTTTTCCCTTCGGAAGGCTGGCTTGAAGTAACCAGAATCGTCTTTGGCGGCGAACCGGCGGACGAGAGCAGCAGCGACGTGCGCAGGTGGCGGTAGGCTTCTGAAACTGGTGACCGGACGTCCCCCATCATGGCGAGTGCAGTCGAATCACCTGGACTGGTTGCTGGACTCTGCGCTCCGATAAGCTTCGGCTTTTCGTTACGCGCGGAGGGAATCATTGCCAGAGCGGGCAAATTGAGGTAGTGGTCGATATCGTTAAGTGATTTGATCGAATCATCGAGAAAATCGAGCAGGAACGCCAATCCAACTCCCGCCACCAACGAAAGGAAAAAGGCTAATACGATATTGCGCATGCGCTGGGGCCCGATAGGCGCTTGTGGCAAGCGGCTGCGAGTTGCCACCGAAACATTAGTGCCGGTGTCGCGGGCAGTCGCACCCAGGTCGCGCTGTTTTTGCAGCAGCGTATTTAGATACTGCTCGTCGGTTTCCAACTCTGAAGTCATGGCGGCCAGATCGATCTCGGCTTTCGTCTGGTTTGTGGTCTTCCCGTGCTGTTTCTCGTAAGCGGCCACCAAACTCCTTTCGGTGGCCTCAGCGGCTTCGTAACGCCTTTTCATTGACTGCAGAACCTGCTCCGGAGCCTTTATCAGGTCCGCTTCGGTCGCTTTTATTTGCGCGTCAATTTTTTTTACTTCCGGCCATTCCGGCGTGTAGATCTGGAGCAAAGCATCCCGTGTCTCTTTCAAATCGCTAAGCTTTTCTCGCAGCTTTCCAATCAGTCCGTCTTTCTGAACCTCGGGATTGGCAAGCGGGTCGTCGGTCGTCCGGGCTGCTTCATAATCAGCCTTTAGCGTTCGGCGCAAGTTTTCTGCGGCCAACAATTGCGAGCCATAGACGCGCTCTTTTTCCGACTCGAGGTTGATTGCCGTAGGCGTAAGCGGCAAACCATTTTGCTTGGCAAAATTAAACCGCGCGTCTCGCTGGTTCTTAACTTTTTCCTGGTACTTGGCTATTGCCTGGGCCAGGGAAATCTCCGCTTTGCTTGTTCCAATTTCCTGCCGTTCAAGATTGTTCTGGACAAAAACGTCGCCGAAGGCGTTGACGATCGTCTGGGCCAGATACGGGCTGGTATGGTTATATTGAAGTGTGACGAGATTGGTTTTCCCGATAGTTACAACAGTCAAGTTCGCTATAAGTGCGTCCTCGTAGGCTTCAAGCTTCTTAAGCTCCTCGGCAGAAAGCTGCTTTTCCTTCATTTCGTTTTCGCCGATGGGTTGTGGGGCGGGATTGTTCCCCTGAGGCTCTGCGGCCTTTTTCTCACCGGAAAAGATTCGCTTCAGCGAGGGAAAGATGCCGGTCTCTGCATGACCACTCAGAAAAGCAGGATTGTTTGGCAAATCCAGCGTCAGCGCGACCTGGCGGGCCAGCGAGGGGTTCTGGAGCAACTGTATTTGCGTTCCCCAAAAGTTGGGGTCGGTTTGATTGAAGACGAGCGCTCCGGTTTGAAGGACGCTTGCCGGCCTTGGTTCGACCCGAATCGTGGCGGATCCTTGATAGATCGAAGGTTCGCGATAAGCCTGAATCGCCACCAGCGAAGTAACCACCAGGACCAAACTCAGGATCAGCCACTTACGCTTTAGGACTACGAAAAGGTATTCCCGAAAAGTGGTCTCGGGCCGACTGCCGTAGCCGGCATATTTTCCGAATGCTCTTCCCCGTGTGATTTCAGCGAGAGGAGTGTCTAAGTCGCGTTGCGGGCGCATCGGGAGTAAACGTTCGTCTTGCATCATAATTTCAGAAACCTATCCCTTGAATTCTAGTGCTTCGGCACAGAAGTGACATGATAGCAGACCCCGGCTCTCAGGCAAGTCCATATCAGGCATTCGGCAGTGTAATTCGCGCGCCTGGCACGGCGCGCCAAACAAATTCCGGAAAATTACACGGGCGGGTTTCTAAGCAGATTGTAACGAGACAAAATGGCGCAGGGCATCTCGCCAATCAGGCAAGGGCGCCAGTCCAATTGCCCCCGAGAGAAGACATTTGAGTCGCGAGTTTCGCGGCCGCGGGGCCGGCCTGTTCAACTGGGCCAGCGTGGTTGACGTCAGCCCGGCAGGATCGACTCTGCCAATCTCCAATGCCGTTCGAGCGAAGCTTTCAAAGCTGACGCCGTCTCCCGCGTTCACGACGTGATAGATGCCCGGCAAGTCGAGCTCGGCAAGTTCGCGAAGCCTGGCGGCGAGGTCGGCTGCGTACGTCGGGGTGCCGGTCATGTCTGAAATGGCTTTCAAATGCTCTCCCCGACGAGCGCGATCTAAGACCGTGCTGAGAAAGTTTGTTCCACCGCTGCCGAAGATGTATCCGCTGCGAATCACGATTGTGCGCGCGTAAGCAGTTTGAGCGCGACGTTCGCCTTCGAATTTGGAACGGCCATACACGCTGATCGGATTGGGGTGATCGCGTTGCGTGTAGAAGCCCTCCTTAGTGCCATCGAAAACGTAATCAGTTGAAACCGTGATCAGCAGAGCATCGGTATCGCGGCAGGTGGACGCAAGCAGTTGAGGACCGAGCGCGTTCGCGCGCTCTGCCCGGTTGGGATCGGATTCGCATCCGTCAACGTCGGTCCAGGCCGCGCAGTTGAAGACGACATCAGGCTTGAGGTCGCTGAGTTGACGCTTCACCGCCGCCGCGTCGGTAATGTCCAGCGCGCTGTGATCGAACGCGTGCACCTCATCGCCGCGCGCGGCGCAATGAGTGTTGGTCGCACGGCCCAGAAGGCCTCCGGCGCCCGTTACGACGACCTTCAACTTGCCGCTGCCTCCATTCCATACTGGCGCGCGTAGTACTCGCGGTAAGCGCCGCTGCGCACGCGCTCAATCCATGCGGTATTGTTGCGATACCACTCGATCGTTTTGCGCAGGCCGCTTTCCCATGTCTCGCGTGGGCGCCAACCAAGCTCACTTTCAATCAGGGAAGGATCGATCGCGTAACGGCGATCATGACCCGGACGGTCCTTTACAAACTCAATGAGCGAACGCGGTTTGCCGAGCACGTCCAAAACGCTGTGCACAACGTCGAGGTTGCGTCGTTCGTTGCGCGCGCCAATGTTGTAGGTCCCGCCCGAACGACCACGCAGCAGCAGCAGCAGAATCGCGCGGCAGTGATCATCCACGTAAATCCAATCCCGCACGTTCAGGCCGTCACCGTAAACAGGAATCGGTTCATCGTGAAACGCGTTCGCCAGCATCAGCGGCAAGAACTTTTCCGGAAACTGGCGCGGGCCGTAGTTGTTCCCGCAGCGCGTGACGACTGTGTCCAGGCCAAACGTGTGACTGGCCGCGCGCACCAGGTGTTCGGCGGCCGCCTTTGAAGCCGCATACGGACTGTTCGGTTCAAAAGGCGAAGCCTCGGTGAAATAGGCGCTCTCGTTTTCGGGCAAGCTCCCCATGACTTCGTCAGTGGAAACCTGAATGAAGCGTTGCACGCTGCGTTCGCGAGCGGCATCGAGCAGCACCTGGGTGCCGAGCACGTTTGTCTGAATGAATTCGTGGGCTGAGTGAATGCTGCGATCGACGTGCGATTCCGCGGCGAAATTTACAATTGCGGCAACGTCATCTTTGAGGGCCGCGAGCACCGCCTCGCGATCGCAGATGTCCCCCTTGATGAACTCGTGGCGGGCGGGGTCCACGCCGTCAAGGTTCTCGAGGTTCCCGGCGTAGGTCAGTGCGTCGAAGTTGATGACTTCACAGGACGGCAGTTCTTCAGTAACCAGCCGCACGAATGCCGAACCGATGAAGCCGGCGCCGCCCGTGACAAAAAGCTTCTTCAAACCGTTTTGAGTCGTTATTTGTGAACACCTCCCAGCAGCGTCGAAGGGCTGAGGTCGTGCGGGATAGTAACATTGACCGCACTGTTAGTGCTTGCTGACGGCCAGCCAGACTACGATCTTTTTTCTGATTCGCGCGCCAATGCTTTGGTCTTTGCGCGATGTCATTGCTTTGCAATTTCTTCACCGGCACGGTAATTTTGCGTGCCTGGCGTCGGTGGCGTAATCCATTTTGTGTGGCAACCTGACTCGGCAACCTCAAACATGGCAGAAACTCTCGGAACACTCGCGGACAAGCTGACGACGGTGCAACTCAAGCTTTGGCACACCGACAATCCCGAACGGACCCGTAGCCTGGAAGTACAACAGAAGCAACTTCAGGACGAAATCAACGAGTTCGTTGCGGCCGCGCTCGCCGGTCAGATTCCAGTCGAGAAGCTCACGTTTTCCGCGAACAAAGTCTACAAAAAGGAAGGGAACGTCATCCCCGAGTTTCAGGGGACCATTGGCGAGATGTTCGCGCAGCTGGCCGCGGTCAGCTGCCGGCTTTGGCACGTGCAGGAAAGAGTTTACGAATTTGAAAATGTTCCGATCGAGCAAAAAGACGAGGTCATCAAACAACTGGCAATTGTTAACCTGGAGCGTAACCAATGTATTGATAGGCTTGACGAAGAATTCCAGAAAGCCATCCGACAGTTTCGCGTCAGCAAATAGAGGTAGCCGCGCTAGTCAATAAAATTGCTAGCCCCTTCAAACGGCTAAGGAAAACTTAACATTGAACGGTTTACGCAAATGAGATTATCAATACGCGTCTACCCACGGCGTACCAATACAATCAAATCGCGGCACGCTCGCAAGATTTTTGCAAAAAAGGCTTGACGGACCTTCTGATTCCGAATAGAGTATCGCGCCTCAGTAGTCAGCTCGCTAGAGTCCCCGTCAACTCTAAAACGGCCTGAAAAAGGATAAATGAGCTGTTCGCCTTCTTAGGCAGTTTCATCAAATATTGGCTTTTTGTAGAACCCAAGGAGATTCCATCAAATGAAAACCCCAGCTCGTCGCCGCTCAACCATAGTGCGATTTTATCCGGTCCTCGTTGGGCTTTTGGTTTTGTTCGCCGCCGTATTAATGGCTCCGTCCCACTTAGCAGATTCGAGCTGGTTGCGTTCCGGAAAAGAGAGCGCCGCTACTAACAATCTGAAAACAAGTAAGGGCGATCTGGCCAAACGTTTTGACCTCGCAAGATGGATTTCACCACTGAGCTTGCCGGCGATGGCCGGCGAAACGATTGAGCTGTTTGCCGCGGACTGCGCCACGCCCAAGACAGACTTTGCTGCGGGCGAGACAATTTGTGCGAAAACCGATGGAGTCGACCTCACCACCGTACCGAATAATTACTATGTGAATTGGCTCCGCCCCGATAACACCGCGACCAACGGCGGCACCATAACCACGAATCCCCAGTACACCCTTTTCTCTATACCCGCGGGCGCCAACGACATTGGCACATGGAAAGCAAACATAGGAAGAGTGACACCTGCTGAAAGTTCGATAATCGGCAGCCCGCCGCTATTCACCGTGAGCGCAACGCAAGCGATAGCAACTTTCGCCTGGGATGTAACTCAGCAGACGTGCACCAATACCCCCAAGACACATTTTGTCGTCGGCGAGACCGTGTGCGCGCGAACCGTGGGTGTTGATCCACAGTTCAATCGGCGGTTTGCCTGGGTAGACGCGGATGGCATAACAAGGGAGTTCACGCCGATCACTTCAGAGCCAGCGACGGATGACTTCGCCGTACTCCTCACCGAAACCTCTACCGGCACATGGAAGGCGAATGTCGTTTCGAGCAAAGGCTCGACGGTGGTAGGAACGCCCTTTACCGTAGCCGGCCTAACCCCAAGCGTCGATCTGTCGATTGCCAAGGGGCTGAACACCGGCGAGCTCAAATCAGGAGAGGACGCGACGTTCACGATAGCAGTTTACAATCGCGGTCCCAACGATGCCGAGAATGTAGTAGTCACCGATCAAACTCCGGTTAACCTTACGTTCGTTGCCCCGGCAACCCAAACGCAAGGGTCTGGTTTCACTTGCACCGGCACTACGACCGTAACCTGCACCAGCGCAGTAATGAAGGCCGGAGAGCGTGCCGTATTTGAGTTTGTCTACACGCCCGGTGCAGCAGGACAGACGGTCACGAACACCGCGACGGTTGACAGCGATACGGCAGAGGCGGTCAGCGGCCGGGATACTGATGGCGACACCATCGATGATGCAAGCGAAGACAACAGCGCCACGGCTGGCCCATATGTAATTGGGCAGGGCGCCGGCGGCGGCGGCGATTGCGAGCTCACCTGTCCCAGCAACATTACTGCGACGGCCAATACCACCGAGAACGGACAGCGCGGGGCGCACGTTAATTATGCCCCCGCCCAAAGCACTGGCACCTGTGAGACGATTACGTACTCGCACGCGTCCGGCTCGTTCTTCCCAGTAGGTGACACGACGGTGACCGCCACTGCCGGCGACGCAAGCTGCACCTTCAACATCAGGGTCGAGGAGGCAGGTAACACCGCAATCAGTTGTCCGGCGAATCAGACGGCTGATGCCGACAGTAGCTGCGAAGCGACAGTGAGTGTCGGGCTTCCAACCGCCAGCGGTGACAATCTAACGTTCTTTGCCACGCGTAGCGATGGCAAGCCGATGTACACCTGCGACGCGAACGGTAATTGTACGCGCAACAGTTCTGATGAACCGTTCGCGGCTGGTACCACAACGATTACCTGGTTCGCGTATTCGCACGATGAACCGGGCCCGTATACGACACCGGGCAACGCAAATCCAGACGGTGAAACCTTCGAAGAGCAACACCGGACCGGTAGTGCCAGCTGCACGCAGACAATTACGGTTAGGGACGTGACGCCGCCAGTCATCGCGGCCACGGATTCAACGGTCTCTGCCGACGAGAACTGCTCAGCCGTGATACCGGACTACAGCAGCACGGTCACCGACAATTGCGCCTGTTCGAGTTCCGACACGTCCGAAAGATGCGAGGACCACCCGCAGATCACGTACACTCAAACTCCGGCTGCCGGCACGGTGGTGGGACCTGGTTCACACACCGTTCACATCGAGGCAAGCGATGGCTCAGAACACAACAATGGCGCGACTAAGGATGTGATATTCACGGTTGAGGACACGACCGCGCCCGTGATTGATTGCCCTGACAACATCGTGGCAACCACCGATTCGGGTGCGTGTTCCGCCGTGGTCGATCCGGGAACGGCGACCGCCACCGACAACTGCGATACCAGCGTAACCATCACGGGAACTCGCAGTGACAGCCAAGCGCTGAATGCGCCGTATCCGAAAGGGACGACGACAATTACGTGGAGGGCTACCGATGATGCCGGCAATTACTCAGAGTGCCAGCAAACGGTCACCGTAAATGACGAAGAGCCTCCGACAATTACTTGTCAGGCGAACATCACGGTTTACGTAGCGCCGAATTCGACAGATACCTCTGCGGTTGTGAATTACACAACGCCGGTGGGTCAAGATAATTGCGCGGGTTCGACTACGACCCAGGAAGCCGGCTTGCCCAGCGGGTCTTCGTTCCCTCTCGGCACAACCACTAACACTTTCCGCGTTACGGATGCCTCCGGCAACTATGCGGAGTGCAGCTTCACGGTCACCGTGCTGTACAACTTCACGGGCTTCTTTAGTCCGGTGAGCAATCCGCCAGCGTTCAATAACGTCAACGCGGGTCGAACGATCCCGCTCAAGTTCAGCTTGAGTGGGAATAAGGGACTCAGTATCTTTGCGGCCGGATATCCGATGTCGCAACAGATCGCTTGCGACAGTTCCGCCCCACTCTCTGAGCTTGAGGGCACGGAAACGACGGGTGGCAGCACGCTGACCTACAGTCCGGACACGTACCAGTACAACTGGAAGAGTGAAAGTTCGTGGGCCGGCACCTGTCGAATACTGATCGTCAAGCTGAATGACGGCACCGAGCATACGGCGTTGTTCAAGTTCAAGTAAGCTTAGTAAGGGGAGGAACCCCGGGTCCTCCCCGTTATTTTCTTGTCGTTTTGTTAAGCATCAAGACTTCTTGATGAGAAGGATTTTTGGCAACAATGGGAAAACTCGGCGCAACAGTGGCCGGAACGGATCCGTGTTCTACTGGTGGCCATCCCCAACTTTCAACTCGGAAAAAGGAGACTCCAAATGAACAAGTTTCGGTTCACAGTTAAGCTTGTAGTAATCGCGACCTTCCTGCTCGCTTTTGCTTCTATTGCCCAGGCCCAGGCAACCCGCACCTGGGTGTCCGGCGTCGGTGACGACGTAAACCCATGCAGCCGGACCGCGCCCTGCAAAACCTACGCGGGCGCCATTTCCAAGACCGCTGCGAACGGTGAAATCAGCACCCTCGATCCGGGCGGGTTTGGGGCGGTAACGATCACAAAAGGAATGACGATTGACGGTACTACCGGAGCTGGCTTTGGTTCCATTCTTGCCGTAGGTGTTACTGGCGTAATTGTCAACGATACTACCGGGGTTGCCGTTGTCACCCTGCGGAACCTGGCGATAAACGGAGCAAGTAATGGCATCGGAAATGGTATTCGATTCCTAGCGGGCAAAGCGCTGATTGTCGAAGATTGCGACATCTTTGGCTTTACCGGCACCGTCTCTAACGGAAGGGGCATCAGCGTCGAACTCACGGCAGGCCCGAGGAACGTGGTCATTAAAGACACGAACATCACCAATTGCACGACTGGCGTTAGGATCACGACGTCCACCAGTTTCGTCACCGCGGTTATGGACAATGTGAATATTGACGCAACGGGTAACCAGGTTGCCGGGACTACCGGCGTCGAAGTTGCCGCCAATGGATTTGTGAGTATTCGCGATTCGAGCATTTCACGTTGGGCAAACGGCATTAACGTCACAGGCGGCGCAGCTTCTGAGGTTAGCGTGATCGGGACAACTCTATTCAATAACCTCGTGGGTTATGCCGTGGGTGGTAGCACATCGGAGGTGACGAGTTCCCAGTTCGCAAGAAATGGCACGGCGATCACGCTCGCTGGCGGTGTGATCCGCACCGGCTGCGACAACTTCTTCAGCGGGGCACCTCAAGTCGAGATTTCCGGAGGTGCCCTAACTAATGCTTGCGTGAAATAAAGTGCGCGTAGCTTAACCCGGTTCGCGAACAAGTCCGATTTCGCGCCGAGTTCGTCCACGTCGCTCGCGGTACCTGAAAGAGCTTCTCTTCATTGTAAGAAGGCTCGCTCAGGGCCGCGGGCGATTTTTTCTTTTCAGAAGCCCCCCCTTTCGCGCCACGTTTCATTTCCTTCGACAACCTTAAAACGTTGGGTGAGCGTTTGACGCCGCAACTTCGCAACAGTTAGACTAACGGTTCGTCTTTATTAGCCTCGCACCGCCGGTTATACTTCCGGTCAATCGAGGCCACGCCAATCTTTACGAGCTTTCGCGATTCCGAATGACCACCCGAAGCAATCCCCTATCGACAGATTCAGCAACAAAAACCTCAACAATGGAGCGATTGCTATGTTTGCTAATCGCGGAGAGTGAGGCGTGAAGATGGGTCTAAGGTCGCTGATCGGGCAGATAGTGGGTATCCCGCTGCGCGCTGCGGGATATGACGTCGTCAAGCGCCGGGCGAGCGAGTTTCAATTTGATCATTACTCGCCATGGATGTCCGGGGGAGATGCGCGGTATGACGAGGTCTTCCAGAAGGCGAACGCGATCGCCAACTGGGTTCCCGGGCGATCGGACGCGGTGCCAATGATGCGCGAGCGCATGTACGTACCCTACTGGGCGGCACGGAACGCGCTGCGGTTAAATGGGGACTTCGTCGAGTGTGGCGTCTATCGCGGTGGGTCAGCGACTATCTGCGCTGAAGCCACCAGGGGAGCGGTCGAGGGCAGGCGGTTCTATCTGTTCGACACTTTCAGCGGAACGCCCAAGGCGAATTTGGAAGAATCCGAAGCAGACTTCGAGCATCAACGAGCGGACACTAATGTCGATGTCGTTCGGGAACGGCTAGCCGAGTACGGGGACTTTCCGGTGATTGTGCAGGGGAAGGTCCCGGATACTTTTGCCGAGCTGCCTGAATTTCCCGTCGCGTATCTGCACATCGATATCAACACGGCGTTCGCGACATCTGCGAGCCTCGAGTTCTTCTACGAGCGCTTAGTGGAAGGCGCAGTTGTTGTGTTAGACGACTACGGTTGGGAGGCCTTCAGCGCGCAGCGTCAGCAGGTCAACGCGTTCGCCGCGGCGCGTGGTGCCCTGGTGCTGCCGCTGCGCTGCGGAAGCGGGATACTTGTTAAAGCGTAAGGAACGGCATGACAAATATGAATGCCTCTACGGCGGAGATCGCCGCTCCGGAATTGAAGACCCGCTCTTACGTGAGTATTGAGGCGAGCCGCGGTTGGCGCCTCTTTAGTATCGGCGAGCTGTGGGCTCACCGCGAACTACTTTATTTCCTCACCTTGCGCGATCTAAAAGTCCGCTATAAACAGACGGCATTCGGGATCGCCTGGGTTATCGTTCAGCCGGTGCTGATGACAATAATCTTCACCGTGTTTTTGGGAATGCTGGCGCGGGTTCCCAGTAACGGTCTGCCTTACGCTATATTTGTTTACAGCGGGCTGCTTCCATGGATGTTCTTTTCAAGTGCAGTGCTGGGGTGTACGGTTAGTCTGACCGGCAACGCGAACCTGATTACCAAAGTCTATTTCCCGCGCGTGCTTATGCCCGCCGCCAATGTGGCCGGTCGTTTCTTCGACTTTAGCATCGCTTTTTCGATTCTCCTGGCGCTAATCACGTATTACCGAGTGGTAAAGGATTATCCAATTTCAATGAGTTGGAAGCTGGCGTTACTACCTTTGGTCGTGATTCTGTTACTGCTATTGACCCTGGGAATGGGGATGCTGGTCTCGTGTGTAAACGTCAAGTACCGTGATGTCGGCGTAGCCATTCCCGTATTGTTGCAACTGTGGATGTTCGTTTCACCCATCATCTATCCCCTTAACCTGGTGCCCGGTAACTGGCGCATGCTGTATTCTCTGAATCCCATCGTAGGAGTTATCCAGGGGTTTCGAGCAGCTTTGTTCAATGAGCCCTTCCCCGCATTTGCGCTCGCCGTCACTGTTGTATTCACGTTAGCTCTGCTGTTGCTGGCGGCTTTGATCTTTCGCCGGACGGAAAAAACTTTCGCTGACAACGTCTAAAGGGCTCCGGAATGAGGCCGATAATCGAAGTAAACAATCTCGCTAAACAGTACCAGATCGGCGCGGTCCGCCCACCGTACCAAACTTTGCGAGAGTCTTTCCTGAACGCGGTCCGGATTCCGTTTCAGCGACGGTCGAACGGGTCGCGCGCCCGGAAAGAAACCATCTGGGCGCTCAAGGACGTCACCTTTCAGGTTAATCCCGGGGAAGCAGTTGGGATCATCGGACGTAATGGCGCCGGCAAGTCGACGCTGCTCAAGATTCTTTCACAGATTACTGAACCGACCCACGGAACAGCCAGGATCTATGGCCGTGTGGGAAGTCTGTTGGAAGTGGGAACCGGATTTCACCCTGAATTAACCGGCCGCGAAAACACTTTCTTAAACGGCGCGATCCTTGGAATGAAACGGGCTGAAATTGCGCGGAAGTTTGATGAGATCGTTGCTTTTTCTGAAGTCGAAAAGTTTATTGATACCCCCGTGAAGTGGTACTCAAGTGGCATGTACTTACGGCTGGCTTTCTCAGTCGCGGCCCATTTCGAACCTGAGATTCTGATTGTTGATGAAGTCCTTGCCGTGGGCGACGCCCGGTTCCAAAGCAAGTGCCTCAATAAGATGCGAGACGTAGGTATGAAGGGGCGTGCTGTCTTGTTCGTCTCGCACAGTATTTCGGCAATTACACGACTATGCCCGCGGACGATTTGTCTTGAAGAAGGCCGCGTCGTTGACGATGGCCCGTCGAGTCAGATAGTCAGTTCGTACATGAGTGTAGGCTTGGGCACGAAACCGGAGCGTACCTGGCAGCACGCAGACACGGCACCTGGTGACGACGTCGTGCGGCTTTCTGCCGTGCGTGTTCGATCCGAGGATGGGGGTGTGATGGCTGCTTATGATATACGCAAACCCGTTCGCCTCGAAATGGAATACGAAGTGCTCGAACCCGGGCATATCCTTGTGCCGATCTATCACGTTTTCAACGAGGAGGGTGTGCACGTCTTTCCGGCCCGCGAGAGCGATCCGATGTGGGATGGCCGGATCCGGCCGGTCGGCCGTTACGCAACCACGGCGTGGATACCGGGGAATTTTCTGGCAGAGGGAACTTTTCTTGTTAGTGCTGCAATTAGTACTATGAATCCAGTAATAATCCACTTTCATGAACACCAGGCCGTGGCGTTTCAAGTCGTTGACAGTACAGAGGGCGACTCAGCTCGTGGCGATTACGGCGGTCCGCTGCCCGGTGTGGTTCGTCCAAAACTACGATGGACAACCGACGAACTCGGCAAGAGTTCTCTCCCATTGATAGTTGAGGCGGGACAATTTACGCGATGAAAGTTGTAATACTGGCCGGAGGCGCGGGCACGCGTTTGTCGGAAGAGACTGACCTTAAACCGAAGCCCATGGTCGAGATCGGCGGACGACCGATCCTTTGGCACATTCTCAAACATTTTGCGCACCACGGAATGCGCGAATTCTACCTCGCGCTCGGATATCGCGGTGAAGTAATCAAACGCTTCTTCATGGATTACTACGATCTTGACGGCAGCATCACTCTTGATCTTGCACGCGGCCATTTATCTAAAGGGGAGGATCGTGAGTGCGAGGATTGGATTGTTCATCTGAAAAATACCGGAATGGAAACTAATACCGGAGGGCGACTCAAGCGGCTGGAGCACTACCTCAACGACAGCACTTTTATTATCACTTACGGCGATGGTGTGACCAATCTCGATTTGCGGGCTCTGCTGGATTTCCATCGAGCCGAGGGTCGGATTGCCACCGTGACGGCAGTGCGCCCGCCTGCTCGTTTTGGCGGACTCGTATTTGACGGCAATCTGGTGTCTGAATTTACCGAGAAACCGCAGATTGGCGAAGGCTGGATTAACGGCGGCTTTATGGTTTGCGAACCGGCGATCTTCGAATATCTGAGTGATGACGACACGAGCCTGGAAGCCGACGCCCTGGAACAATTGTCTTCAGAGCGGCAGCTGGCGGCGTACCGGCACGAGGGATTCTGGCAGTGCATGGATACATTGCGCGATAAGAGGCAGCTCGAAAGCATGTGGCAGTCCGACCAGGCGGCGTGGAAAGTTTGGAAATGACCGACGGCCGTAACTTCTGGCGTGATCGCCCCGCCTTTGTCACCGGCGTCACGGGACTTGTGGGCGGTTGGCTGGTCAAGAATCTCGTCGCGGCGGGCGCAGACATTGTTTGCCTGGTGCGCGACTGGGTGCCACAGTCTGAATTCTCGCGCACGGGCCTCTCCGAAAAAGTAAAAGTAGTTCGCGGCGACGTGCAGGATCAGGCGCTGCTTGAGCGCGTGTTGGGCGAGTACGAAATCGACACGGTCATTCATCTCGCCGCGCAGACGATCGTACCCATCGCGAATCGCAACCCGGCGTCAACGTTCGCTTCGAACATCGCCGGCACCTGGTCGTTGCTCGAAGCGAGCCGTCGCAGCCCGCTGGTGAAGCAAATCGTCATGGCTTCATCGGACAAGGCGTATGGCGATCATGATCGGTTGCCTTACACGGAAGACGCGCCACTGCAGGGACGCCACCCGTACGACGTAAGCAAGTCGTGCGCGGATCTGATCGCACAATCATATGCCACCACCTTTGGTCTGCCGGTGGTTATCACTCGTTGTGGAAACTTCTACGGAGGCGGCGACCTGAACTGGAATCGTCTGATTCCGGGCACCATTCGATCTATTTTGCGCGGGCAGCGGCCGGTGATTCGATCAGACGGCCAGCACATCCGGGATTACTTCTATGTCGAGGACGGCGCGGCTGTTTACATGCTTCTGGCGGAGAGTCTCGCCGGCAACCCAGACCTGAAAGGGCAGGCGTTTAATTTTTCGAACGAGACCCAGGTAACAGTTCTTAAAATTGTTCAGAAATTACTTTCGCTGATGAGGTCCGATCTGGAACCTGACGTTCGTGGCGAAGCGGCCAATGAAATCCGTCACCAGTATCTGAGCGCCAGCAAAGCGCGTAAGTACTTCAATTGGACCCCCCGATTTTCTCTCGACGCAGGATTACACGAGACAATCAAGTGGTACAAAGCAGTTTTGGGAGCCCCTTGATGAACACGCGCATGCGACCGACCTGAAAGCATCGGTGGCTCCGGCATTCCTAAGCAGTGGCACAACTGGTCCCTGGTAATGGCAAAACAGGTCAAGCTCCCTGGGAAATCATAGCCGGCGAATCACACTGGATGAAATTTACGGAAACAGGCCTTAAAGGCGCTTACATCGTAGATATAACCCCTATCACGGATGAACGCGGCTTTTTTGCAAGAGCATTTTGTGCAAGAGAATTTGCAGAACTTGGCCTGAACACTAACATTGTCAACACAAACCATTCTCTGAGCATCGGTAAGGGCTCAATCAGGGGAATGCACTTCCAGCGTCCGCCTTTTGCCGAAACCAAGCTGATCAAATGCATCAAGGGTGCCATTTTTGATGTGATCATCGACATCAGGGAGGGCTCGCCCACTTTTCTCAACTGGTTCGGAATAGAACTGAATGCCCATAACCGGACTATGCTGTATATCCCGGAAGGTTTCGCGCACGGCTTCCAAAGCCTGACGGATGAATCAGAGGTTCTCTACCAGGTAACCAATTTTTATCATAAAGAAAGTGAAGGTGGCATTCACTATAAAGACCCCAGGGTTGATATCGCGTGGAAACTGCCGGCGGGGCTTGTTTCAGAAAAAGACAACAACCTGACGTTTATCGATCATACGTTTAAGGGCATCCGGTTATGACGGTATTAGTCACAGGAGCCAGTGGTTTTATCGGCAGCTCTCTCTGCAACTTTCTTTCAGATAACGGGACGGAAGTGATCGCCGCTTGCAGGGATAAAAAGAAGCTAGAACATTCCGAGATCAGGTA
>DASUTF010000334.1:0-5270 GCA_036374695.1 Pyrinomonadaceae bacterium | reverse complement strand
CCGGTCGCAACCTCCACCCCACGCGGGCTGCCCGCGTGGGGACCCCGGTCCGCTGTCGGTACTGACACCGCTTTTGCGATCAGTCAAAAGCGAGTGCTAACATTCGCATCACCCAAATCAAATTAGTTCCTGACGATGCGCTTTGTGGATTCCGGGGCGCTTGTCTGAGGTGTCATGGCAGAAGAACAACCCACATTCAAAGTAGTTGACCGCCGTCCTTTCAATCCGGACGGAACTCCGCGCGAGCTTTCCGCGGAAGACAAAGAAGCGCAGGAAGCCGCCAAAGCTAAAGTCGCGGCTGAACCATTACCCGAAGCTTTACCGCCACCTGAGCCGGCAAGTACGCCGCGGCCAGAGCCGCCACCACCGCGCGCAGCTTCTGAACCGCGCGCCGCGCATGAACCCGCACGGCCTACCGGTCGCGATCCGCTCGACGATCCGGCGAGTTTTATCAGCTTGATCATGTCTTTGGCCTCGAACGCCGCCGCTTCGCTGGGAATGATGCCGCATCCGGTCACGGGCGAAACGGGCGTCGATTTAAAAACCGCAAAGCATTGGATCGACGTGCTCGGCATGCTCGAGAAGAAAACTACCGGCAACCTGGAGCCTCAGGAAGACCAAATGCTCGAAGGCCTGCTCGCGGACCTGCGCATGCAATATGTTTCATTTTCCGGGGCGCCAACGCCACCGCCTGCGAAGTTCAGCGCCAGCGATATCACCGGAGGCAAGTGAGCAGTGTGCTGTGAGCAGTGAGCAGAACGCACCATCAGTATGGCCATCTCAAATCTTCAGTATTTAACTGCTCACCGCTCACTGCTCACGGCACACTGAGATGAAGCTGACCTTCTTAGGTACCGGCACTTCGACCGGCGTTCCTTCCATTGCCTGTAACTGCGAAACGTGCACGTCCGACGATCCGCGCGATAAGCGTCTGCGCGTCTCGGTTCTGATCGAGCACGCCGGACAAACTGTCATCATCGACACTTCCTCTGACTTTCGCCAGCAGGCATTGCGCGTTGGGATCAAGCATCTCGACGCGGTGCTGGTCACGCATTGTCATGCCGATCACATTTTCGGGCTCGATGATATTCGGCCGCTGAACTTTCGGCATGGCGCGTTGGGGCTGTACGCAAACGAACGCGCGTGGAAAGACATTCGTCGCATTTTTCAATACGTCTTTCAGCCGTCGCATTTTGGCGGCGGCCTCCCACAGATCGTTCCGCACACCGTCGTGAACGGCGCGCCGTTCTGTTTCGGACCCGATTTGCAGATCACCCCGCTCGAAGTGATCCACGGCAGGCTGCCGGTGATTGCCTATCGTCTAAATGACTTTGCTTATGCGACTGATTTGAGCGAAATTCCGCCGGCGACGCTTGAAGGTCTGCGCGATCTGAAAGTGCTCGCGCTCGACTGTCTGCGCATCCGCCCGCACGAAACGCACCTGTGGCTGGAGAAGGCTTTGCAGTATGTCGAAGAGTTAAAACCGGAAAGGACCTTCTTTACGCACATCACGCACGACATCATGCACGCGCGCGATGCGAAGCTGCTGCCGGAAAATGTTGAGTGGGCATATGACGGACTGGTTGTTGAAGACTAATGCGCGTATTCAGCATAAAGCGAGTTGGGGTGTCTCTCGTCCTGGGATTCTTGTTGCCGCTTAGTTACGCGCTGTTTCTGTCAGTTTTGTACGACTTCCTCAAAAGACCAACCCCACAGTTTCTGGTTTGGCCTTTCGGTTGGCCCCGCCCGTTATGGATTTTTCTGATGGGACGTCAACCGACAGAGGGTGACCTGGTTTTCGGGATTGCCTTTCTCGCTGCCTGTAATGTCCTGTTATACGGGTTACTTGTTTACATTAGTTTGTCGGCTCTTTCACTGATTCGAAGGCGACCTGACCAAGGCGAATTCCCACCACTGCCGACGCCATTTAGCTGAGCACACGCATGCGACTTTTCCACGGAACAGAAAACGCGGATATCGCCCGCCCGACGGTGCTGACGCTGGGAGTGTTTGATGGGCTGCACCTTGGCCATCAGCTCATCATGAAAACGGTCGTCGAGCGCGCGCGCGCAACGCGCGCCGTGCCGACGGTCATCACCTTCGAGCCGCATCCGCGCGCCGTCCTCCATCCCGCTTCCGCGCCGCCGTTGCTGCAAACTCTGGATCAAAAGATTGAAGCCCTGGGCGTTCTGGGTATCCAGCAGGCCATCGTCATTCACTTTGACCAGGCGTTTGCGCAGATACGCGCCGAAGACTTTTTGCGCAACGTCGTCCGTGATCGTTTGCAGGCGAAAGAGGTTTATCTCGGCCGCGGTTTCTTCTTTGGCCACAATCGTGAAGGCAACATTGATTTACTGCGCAGTGTTAGCCAGCGTCTCGGTTTCTTTGCTGATGAAGTGCCTGAAGTGAGATTGCGCGGCACGCGGATCGGGTCGACCCGCATTCGCGAACTGCTGCAACAGGGGCGCGTGAACCTGGCGCGGAGAATGTTGAGCCGGCCCTACGGTGTTGAGGGTCCGGTAGTGCGCGGCGCAGCCCGTGGGGCGAGCCTGGGCTTCCCGACGGCAAACCTTCGCCCGCACAATCGAGTGATTCCGCGAGCAGGCGTGTACGTAACTGCAACTTTAATCGAAGGACAATGGCGTCGCAGCGTTACCAACATCGGTGTGCGGCCAACCTTCGGCGACGCGACTGGGCCTTCGGTCGAAACCTTCGTGATGAATTGGTCAGGCGATCTGTATGGAGACGTGCTGCGCGTGAGGTTTCTGCACCGGCTGCGCGCGGAAAAGAAGTTTGGCTCGGTCGCCGAGTTGAAGGCGCAAATCGATCGAGACGTCGCGCGGGCGACGAGATATTTCGAGCGCGCCGGTGTGAAGAAGTCGCTGGCAATTGTGTGAGAGTAGAATCAGCCGCAGATTAACGCGGATAGACGCGGATTAGAAATATTTGCTTGGTTCTGATCCGCGTTTATCTGTGTAAATCTGCGGCTAATTTCTTCCGCTGATCGCGTTAAAAAGTAACGGATAGGTCGCCAGTGACTGGCCGCGATACTGCGGGCGAAAGCCGAAAAGGATGATGCGCCCTTTGCCGTAGGACACTTCGACCAACGCCGCTTTGCCTTTGAGGCGATCGCCTCCGAGAAGCCAGCCGGAGAGCAGTGGATCTTTGTCGCGAGGATACCAGGCGATGATCTTCACCGGGACCGCGGACGTGTTGTCCGCATCTTTTTGTTCGCGCTGCGCGCTCATTGCAGGCAGGATGCCTGCGCTCCCAGCCACTTCAAACACGGGTGAGTTTTCGAACCACGCGATCGATTCCTTCGGCATTCCCTTCGCGACTGGATGGGAAGTGTCGAGCTCAATCCGCAGAATTGAGCCGGGAACGTAAAAATCTGTCCGCGGCAGGCCATCGACGACATTCTTCACCGGCAGCTTGAACTGCTCAATCGCGAAGCTCGAAGCGCGATTGAGACAGACGAGCGTGCCGCCGGCTTCGACAAACTCGCGCAGCGCTTTCACTCCCTTTTCACCAAGACCGCCCGTGTATTCTTCAGGCATCGAGCCTTTGCGGTGGCCGTTGAGGATGGCGTTGGGTGATTGATCGGGGATGATGATCGCAAGAAGACGTCGCCCGCGTTTGTCTTTGGCAAGCTCGCCACTTCTGATCTCTTTGTCTCCGATCGACGCGTAACTCCATCCTTGTGTCATCGGCCCCCACTCAAAAATCCACCTAGTCCACCCTTCGTCCATTGATGGCACCGATGAGCGGTACAATGCCGCAACTGGCGGTTCGTTGGGCGCCCCATCTCGCCAACTTAGTGCTATATCAGGGAAATCAGTTTCGCGGCCTCTTTCAACGACATATTTGGGTAGCAAGTAAACCCGATTAACGCTAATTCCGGTCAGGAGAGAAAAGGTGTGCGCGGTAACATCGTAAGGCGGGATGGGTGCCCCACTCTTGTCTTTCAAGTTCGGATAGGCTTGGCTTTCCAAGAGGGCCTTGGCAAATCCGCCATAAGGCTGCTGCAAAGGAATGAACAGGTCGTTTGTCGTAAGGCGACGACCACCCACCAGAACTTTGCGAGGTCCGTCGTTAGACCAAAACTCGATCTGCGCTCTTTCGAACGCTCTCACGAAGAACGCGAGTACTTGTTCCTGATTCTTATTCCGTTTAACGACAAAACCTGACAGCTCGCCGTCTTTCCGCGGCCGCACCGCTTCCTTACCAATCTCATAAAATCTCGTCAGCCAGCGCTCGCGATTCTGCGCAGCGTGTTTCATCAGTTGAAACGCTGCGGTGGTCATGTAGTTGGTGATGTCGCCGAGCTTCCATTCGCCCCCGCGCCAGACCGGGCCAAAGTTTTCGGATTCTTTCTTCGGATCGTAACCCTCGCGCGAACTCAACTCTTCGAACTTAACCGTGCGGGGCGAGGCAATTCGGGCCGAAGCCGTCTCAGACAAAATCCTTACGCCGCCATGGTAATGCGAATAGGCACGCGCGGGTGTCCACGCGTCGTAAGTTGAGTTCGTCGTGATGCCCTGAAAGCCGGCCTTGCGCATTTCACCCGCCATCCAGTTCCCTAATTCCGTGTAGCCCTCAATGATCTTTCTTGGCACGTTGGGTTCAACCGGTTGCATGTACGGCGGCAGAAACAGGCGCGAGCCAAACGCGCCCTGCTGGTGAATGTCGTGGACAACCTGTGGATGCCAGGCGTTGTGCAGATGGTCGACGGTCAGTTGCGTCTCGACCTGGGTGAACGCGTACCAGTCGCGGTTGTTATCGTGCCCGACATACTTGTGATAAAGCTCGGGCGGTTCGGTGCCCTCGTAAGGCGTGCCCAACGTCTTGTCGTACCAGTTCTTCACGATGTCGACACCGTCGGGATTCAGGGAAGGCACGAGCAGAATGATTGTGTTGCGGAGAATCTCCTGAATCTCCGGTTCGTTCGAAGATGCGAGCCGGTGCGCGATCAAAGTGCTTGAAAGTGTCGAGCCGACTTCAGTTGAATGAATCCCACAGGTGATCAGGACGATGGTCTTGCCGCGAGCAATTAACGCGCGCGCTTTGCGATCGCTGGGAGCGCGGACGTTCTCGTCCGCATTTGACGTTCGCGCGTCGCGACGATTGCGGGCGGGGACGCGCGCGTTCCCAGCGCCAAGTAGCCGCGGATCGGCAAGTTGCCGCTGAATCTCTCTGAATTCGTCGAGCCTGCTTAGATTCTCAGGCGCGCTGATCGTCGCATAGACAAACGGCGCGCCCATCGTTGACTT